>JAGVBT010000150.1 GCA_020059605.1 Deltaproteobacteria bacterium | reverse complement strand
GTGTCGTAATAGCAGGCAAAGGGGGAGAGGCAGTCAGGCTCCAAAGATTTAGAATGCGGGTCTTTTAGGTGATGGGAAATCGTTGTTTGTATAAAATCGAATGTTTTCATATGCTTGACACGCTTGAATCCGAACGGCTAAAGGTTACCGCTCTAAATCTTTTCCACCCGACCGCCCCTCCCCCTTTTCAAAAAGTCGGTTTTTTCATATTACGACACAGTCTCTCGGGGGAGAGGGAGGGGGTGAGGGGGTTAACTGGAGTGGCACGCATAACAATCGCTGCTGGCCCCTCGCTTCTGATGACAATCCATACACCAGGCCATGTAGTTTCTATCGACCATTTTAACCGGCCTCTCTTTGTTCCCCGTGAGACCGTGACAAACAGAGCAGTCGATACCTTTTTGAACATGAATCCAGTGGGAAAAGACGACAAACTTAGGGAGCTCATACATCTTCTTCCATGGAATCTCTTCTCCCGCCTGCGCATATTTAACGACTTTAAGCGCTTCCGGCTTCTTGCTCATTGCGTCGGTGGCATGGCAAGCCTTGCAGAGTTCAATGTTGGGGAGACCCGCGGAGCGATGCTTTTCGGCATATCGGTGGCAGAAATTGCAGTTCAGATTGAGCGCCTCCGTATGGCGTATATGGTTAAAAAGAACGGGTTGATCGACAGAAACCCATGCAAAAATCGGAAAGACGGTGAAGAAGGCGCCCTTGGTCTGAACGGGAAACCGGTGGTAGGACACAAGGGTAAGGAGAACAACAAGGACGATGCCGATCGAAATGGCGAATCTCTTTTTCATGAAGCACTGTTTCCGGGAAGCGCGGCGGTCCGCTCCTATCGATCCAGTATAAATTATCTATATTCGATGGGGTATCATCCTGTCAAGGAAAACCGTGGCGAGCGTTATTTAAAAGCGTATAGGTTTTTGCGTTAATGAAATAAATAATCGAGGCTGAAGAGAACCATCACTGATAAAATATAAATATTCACCGTCCTGAAAGCAGGGCGGAAAAGAGATGTCCGATTCCGACCCAGGAGTATTCTCGAGGCGTTCCATATCAACCAGATGCCCAGGAGGACCAGGCCTCCGAGAATGGCCCCGGAGTTTCCAATCCCGAACAGGGGAATCAGGAGGCCGCTGACAGCGGTTGCAAAGATCCATACGAAGGAGATTCTGCCGACCTGGTTTAATCCCCAGGCCTGAGTCACCGTTGGGAAACCGGCATTTTGATAGTCTCTTCGGTAATCGAGGAGAAGAAGCCAAAAGTGCGGCATCTGCCAGATGAAGAAGAAGAATGCGATGGCCAGAAGTTGCGCGTCCGGATGGCCGCCTCCTGAAAACCAGCCGATGGCAGGGGGGGTTGTGCCAACCAACGCTCCCGGCAGGATGGCCAAGACGGTCTTCTTTTTGAGAGGCGTGTAGATTCCATTATACCAGAGCACGGCGAACATGCCCAAACCCAGCGCCACCCCGTTGGTCCCGGCCCAGAGGATAGAAAATCCAAGAAGGAGAAGGAACAGAGACAACTTCAAAGCCGAAGAGGGAGAAAGCCTTCCTGAAGGAATGGGCCGGCCGTTCGTCCTCTCCATCCTCCGGTCCTCCCCTCTCTCCTGATATTGATTGAGGCCGCTGGCCCCTGATGCGAGCAGCAAGACGCCCAGGAGCAAAGGGATCATCTCCTGGGAGAATTCTTTGTTTGCAAGGATGAAGCCCGCCCAGGCGGAGAATGTTACAAAAAGCGACATTCTGAGCCTGGTCAGATCTATTAAGAGAGAACCTCGGTCTTTCAGGTTTTTCATCATAGTTCCTTCATATACCGGACCAACTCGTCGATCTCCTCTCCCGTCAAGAGCCCTTTCTGAGAAGGCATGATGGGCGGGAAATCCTTGACAATATCGGTATTCGGTTCCAACAAAGATCTTTTCAGATAGGCCTCGTCGGCCAGGACATTTCTCTCCCGGTCGCCCGTTATAACGGGAACCGTTTTCCCGAAAAGGCCTTTCAGCGTGGGTCCGATCCTTGGGGTCCCGTCAAGGCTATGGCAGACCAGGCATCCTTTCTCCTGAAGCAACCGGGAGCCCCGGGGAAGCCCTTTCTCCTGCTCAAACTGTTTCCCTTTTTCCTCATACCACCGGTTGAACTCCTCCTCCGGATAGACCTTTAGCCGGGTGAGCATATAGGCGTGTTGCTGGCCGCAGTACTCGGCGCACAAGACATCGAAGGCTCCAACATCCTTGGCTTGAAACCATAAGGGATTGACCATTCCCGGGACGGCGTCCTGTTTGACCCTGAAGGCAGGGATATAGAAACCATGAATCACATCCTGGGAAGTGAGCAAGAGATGGATCGGTCTTCCCACAGGGACAATCAACTCATCGGTTTTCACCCCGTTCTCATATTCAAAAAGCCAGGACCACTGCCGTGCCATCACCTTAACCGTGAAGGCGCCTTCGGGGACCTTTTTAAAGGTTCGAAACCCTGTCCACCCGTAGTAGAACATCGAGAGAACCAGAAGGGTGGGAATGACGGTCCAGAGGATCTCAAGCCAGAGGTTTCCCCTGATGTCTTCGGGTTTCGGGTTTCTCTTACGGCGATAACGAATGGTAAAGAAGATCATCAGAAAGGTGATAAGGACCAGGATCGAGACGGAGACCGCCGCGATGAAAAGGAAAACATCCTCAACAATCTGGTCCGGAAGACCGGTAACCCCGCCAATCATACAACACCACCGTTATCGAAAAGCAACATCGAGAAAGGTCAGACCGGTGAAGAGGAATAAGATGGCCAGGACCCCGGGGATCATCCACCGAAGGAACCTTAATTCCCCTCCTTCTCTAAGGTGCATAAAATAGAGTAGGATTAAACCCGACTTCAAAAAGGCGATGATCAGGGCCACCGCCGTGCTCCACCCCGCCAGATCCATTCCCGCCACGGAGACAGCAACCCCTGTTAGGACCACCAAACCAAGCCAGACTAAAATATAAGTTTTCAAGCCACACCCTTCCGGAGTCATGTGATCAAATAGAAAAGGGGAAAAAGGAAGATCCAGACGATATCGACCAGGTGCCAGTAAAGCCCGGTATTTTCCAGTGGGACAGAATGGTTGTGATTGATCTTGTTCTTCAGGATGAAGAAAAGCATCACGGATAGGATGCCTAAACCGACAAGGACATGGAGCCCATGGAGACCGGTCATCGAGTAGTAAAGCCCATAAAAAAGAACCTCTCCTCTCTCCCTCTCCAGGAGACGGGGCGCATCAGGATAGATCCCGAGTTGAACCTTCCAGGTCCACTCCAGGTATTTATTGAAGAGGAACAAGATTCCCAAGAAAAGGGTGGAGGCGAGGAAGAGCAAGGATCTCCCCGGACTTCCCTTTTTAAGGAAGAAGATGGAGAGGGCCATGGTTAAACTGCTCGTCAGCAAGACCAGTGTATTCAGAACGCCGAGCGGACGATTCAACGCTTCAGCGGCCAGGTGGAAAATCTGGGGGTTTTGAAATCGGTAGACAGAATAGAGGATGAAGAGCCCTCCGAAGAGAAGGATTTCGGAGAGAAGAAAGAGCCACATCCCCAATTTTGAACCGCCATCGTTTCTATGATTCTCCATCGTCCTCTTAGAAGAGTCTTATTTTTATTCCTCCCCTTTGGTAAAGGGGAGGTGAGGAGGAGTTATAAGCCACCTTCACCGCGTGGCAATACAAGCTTAACCCCCCTTCATCCCCCCTTAAATGAAGGGGGGGGAATAGAGGTTTATTATCTAAATTCATAGGGTCCTCGTTCCACGCGGGGGATTTCTGCGAAATTCTCCCTTGGCGGCGGGGAGGGAATCTGCCATTCGAGTGTAGCTCCACCCCAGGGGTTTTCCAAACGCTCCTTCTCGCCTCTGAAGAGAGAATAGATGAGATGTCCAAACATTAAAATCAATCCGGCGATTAAAATCCAGGATCCGACCGTTGAGACCAGATGGAGGGAGTGGAACTGGGGAAGATAATCATAGTACCTTCTTGGCATTCCTTCCCAACCCAGGATGAGCATGGGAAAGTAAAGGGTGTTGAATCCGACGAAGAGCAAAGCCCATGCCAGATAGGGGATCTTTTTCCCAACCCTTCTGCCAAACATCTTTGGAAACCAGTAATGGAGGGCCCCGAAAATCGCAAACCCCGTTCCCCCGAAGATGACATAGTGAAAATGGCCCACGACCCAGTAGGTGTCATGGAGATGGACATTCGTGGCAAGGGCTCCCTGAAAGAGGCCTGTGAGCCCGCCGATTGAGAACAGGAAGATGAAGGTCAGGGCAAAGAGAAGAGGCGGGCTGACCTCGATGGACCCCTTATAGAGCGTGGAAACCCAGTTAAAGACCTTCACGCCGCTGGGGACCGCCACTAGAAAGGTCAAAAGAGAGAAGATGATTGAGGCGAGGTCACTCTGCCCGCTGACAAACATATGGTGTCCCCAGACGAAAGAGCCCACCACGGCGATGGCGAGACTCGAAAAGGCGATCGCCTTATATCCGAAGATGGTCCTTTGTGCAAAGACGGGGATGATCTCTGAAATGATTCCCATCGCAGGAAGAATCATGATGTAGACCGCGGGATGGGAATAGATCCAGAAGAGATGTTGATATAAGATCGGATCCCCTCCCTTTAAAGGATCAAATATTCCCACGCCTGCCAGCCTTTCCATCAGGGTGAGGAGGAGCGTGATTCCCACCACCGGGGTGGCCAGGATCTGAACCCAGGCCGTCGCATAGATGGCCCATACGAAGAGGGGGAGGCGAAACCAGGTCATCCCGGGCGCCCGGAGCTGGTGAGTGGTCGTTACAAAATTGATCCCTGTGAGGATCGATGAAAATCCCAGGATAAAGACGGCAAACACGGCGAGGGGGACATTGACCGGGGTCCGGAGGCTGTAGGGGACATAAAATGTCCAACCCGTATCCACTGGGCCGCCGCCGGTGAACAGGGAGAGAACGGCCAGCCCGGCGCCGGCCATATAGATCCACCAGGAGAGGAGATTGATCCTTGGAAAGGCAACATCCCTTGCGCCGACCTGGATTGGAAGAAAGAAGTTTCCGAAGATGGCCGGGATGCCGGGGATAACGAACAAGAAGATCATGATTACCCCATGGAGGGTAAAGATGGCATTGTAGGTCTGGGGCCTCATGATCGTAGGACCCGGCGCCATCAATTCGAGACGCATCAGAAAACCAAGGAGAACTCCGACGGCGGAGAAAGCGAAAATTGCCAGAAGATAGAGAAGACCGATCCTCTTATGGTCGGTGGAAAAGATCCAACCCAGGATTCCCCTGAAGCGGCCCTCATCTTCGTAGAAACTGGACATCTTCTCTCAATCTTTTTCCGGTCTCCTCCTCCCTCTCCAAACGAGAAACAGGATGAAAGAGAAGGCGAAGGTCAGCGTGACGATCCCGGTCACCTTCAATGCATTGAAGACATATTTTCGACCCTTCGGGTCATAACTGAAGCAGAACCGCAGCACTTTGCTGATTGTTGGCCCGGTCTTTCCTTCCGAGGCTTCGAGGAGCGCCATCCTCAGGTCGAAAGGCAGGATCTCCGTGCCGTAGAGATACCGCGTGATCTTTCCGGCGGGGGAGAGGATGACCAGGGAGACGGGATGCAAGAAAGTGTTCCCCTCTCTTTTGAAATGAAAACCGATGGCGTCGGTGAGCGCAAGAATGTTTTCCCTCTCACCCGTTAAAAATTTCCAGGCCTCTTCCGGAAAAGGTTTTTCGATCATTTTGAGATAGAGTTTCTTCTTCTCCATCGCGAGAAGAGGGCCCTCGTTTTCATCAAAGCTGACGGTGAGGATCAAAAATTCTCTCCCGGGCTCCGCGGGGAATCGACCCAGGACAGTTGAAAGATTGGCGAGCAAGAAACTGCAGACATCCGGACAGGCCAAGAAGACCGGGGCGAGGATCGTCGGCCTGTCAATCAACTGCCCGAGGGAAACCGGATTTCCCTTTTCATCGTGGAAGATCAGATCCGGGGGAATGGATTGGCCCAGCTTCTCATCGATCCCGACCCCCTTCTGTTCACGATGGTGTTCGGTATGGGCGGGAAGGCTGCCCTGATAAAAGAGAATCAGGATCAGTATCATTCCTCTGGTGAGAAGAGAATGAAAAGAATAGCCGAACATACCTTATCAATTTATCGCAAATCTGTCCCAAAATCAATCCGAATTTGAAAAGATTGGGGTCGAAGATAAAAAGAGATATTCAAACGCCCGGGAACGGGTTATAATGTGAGAAAATCGGATGGAGGGGCAAAAGATGGAGATTAAAAAGATAGGCGTTGTTGGAGCCGGACAGATGGGGAGCGGGATTTCCGAGGTTGCGGTTTCCTCGGGTTTCGAAGTGCTCATGAGAGATGTCAACCAGGAGGCCATCGAAAGGGGGAAGAGAAGGATTACAGCAAATCTGGAGAAGAGGGTTCAAAAGGGGAGGATCACTTCCGACGAGAGAGAAGCCATTCTCAAAAGACTCTCGACGACGACGCGATTGGATGACCTGAAGGAGTCCGATTTTGTGATCGAGGCAGTCATTGAAAACATCCCCATGAAAGAGGAGGTTTTTAAAAAGCTTGATGAGGTCACCCGGAGGGAAGTGGTGTTGGCCAGCAATACTTCGTCGATATCAATCACACGGATCGGGTCTTTTACGAAAAGGCCCGAACGAGTGGTCGGAATGCATTTCTTTAATCCTGTCCCCGTGATGAAGTTGATCGAGATTGTCCGGGGTCTGGCGACTTCCGACGAGGCATTTGAAACCACCCGGGCGCTCAGCTTAGGGTTGGGGAAGACCCCCCTGGAAGCCAATGATTTTCCCGGATTCGTGTCGAGCCGGTTAATCTTCAGCTTCATGAATGAAGGGATCTATGCCCTTTATGAAGGGGTGGGCAAGGCGGAAGAGATCGATGCGATCATGAAGATGGGGGCCAGCCATCCGATGGGCCCCCTGGAGCTAGCAGATTTTGTGGGATTGGATACCGTTCTTTCCGTGATGTGTGTTCTCCAGGAGGCATTCGGAGATAAATATCGCCCCTGTCCACTCCTCATTAAATATGTGGATGCCGGATACCTTGGGGTGAAGACGGGAAGGGGATTCTATTCCTATGGAGAAAAGAGATGATCGGATTTGAATTCACACCGGAGCAGAAGAGGCTGCAGGAGAAAGCCAGACGATTTGCCAAAGAAGTGATCCTGCCGGTGGCAGCCAGACATGATCGTGACGGAACCTTTCCCCTTGACGTGATGAAAAAGGCCCATCGGGAGGGCTTTCTCACCCCCTTGGTTCCGAAGGAATACGGAGGTCAGGGCCTGGGAGTGCTGGATAATTGCATCATTGCGGAAGAACTGGCCGCCGGTTGCATGGGGATCTATGTTTCCATCTTTGTCAGCACGTTAGCGATCTATCCCATCATCCAATTTGGGACCGAGGATCAGAAGGAACGATTTCTTAAGCCCATCTGCTCGAAGTTCAGCATGGCCTCCTACTGTTTGAGCGAGGTGACCGTGGGATCCGATCCCTCCTCCATGAAGACGACGGCCTCCCTTGATGGAGACCACTATCTCCTCAACGGGACAAAGATGTGGATCACGAATGGAGGCTATGCCGATTACTATCTCGTCTTTGCAACGATGGATCCGCAGAAGAGGCATCAAGGCATCATCTGCCTGATTGTCCCCTCCCATTTAGAGGGAGTCAGCCATGGAGAACCCATTGACAAGATGGGGCAGAGGGCGTCGAATACGACTGCGGTGAGATTTAACCAGGTCAGGGTTCCCAAAGATAATTTATTGGCGGGCGAGGGGGAGGGGTTCAAAAAAGCGATGGCCGCGCTTGACATCACCCGCCCGATGATCGCTATCGGAGCAGTGGGAGTTGCCCGGTCAGCCATGGAGCTGGCCACGCGGTATGCTAAGAAACGGATACAGTTTGGAGTTCCCATTGCCGAGCATCAGGCCATTCAATTCTTATTGGCGGACATGGCAAAGGATATTGAGGCCGCCAGGCTTCTTGTCTATAAGTCGGCCTGGCTGGCCGACCGGGGAGTGAAAAACTCGCAAGAGGCAGCGATGGCCAAGGCCTTTGCTGCGGATGTCGCCATGCGGGTGACAACGGATGCGGTTCAAATCTACGGGGGATTGGGATATACGAAGTGGCACCCTGTTGAGAAATTGATGAGAGATGCCAAGGCCATTCAGATCTATGAAGGGACTGCCCAGATCATGAGGTTGATCATTGCCCGACAGATGCTCCAGGAAGTTGAAAGAACCTTTTAGACCCGAACCAGGTGAATGTTTCAGCCGCAAATAGCCCTCGAAGGAATAAAGAAATTAACCTTCTCCCTTTCCAAGGTTAATTCCTCTCTCTTCCCTCCAGGAAGTTCCACTTCAACCAGCATTCGCCTTTCTTTATCATCCAGCTCATAGCATGAACATTGTTTTATTCCTTTAATGACATACATCACTCTCACCTCTTTTCAATCTAAAATTAATCACCCATTTTCGGAAAATCAAGGGAAGCCCATTTGCCAAAAAGGACCGCGGAGGCAGTGTTTTAAGAAGGAGGGGCGCTCTGTCACGAATGCGAAAATTTGTATGTCAGACCCGGGGCAACCACCGGCTTTTGGGAGTAAAATCCAGCCTGATGCCTTCATTCTTTTTGGCTGTGGTGATCTCGGCCCAAGAAATAGTTGACCCAGGAAGAGGTCTGATCCAGGGCCCAATTGCGGGGGGGAGTATATCCCTCCTTTAGAGATTCTTCTTCTCCATAAGGTTTGAGCCTGTTGTAAGCACGCACATAGATGCACTTCTTCTTTTGGGGATAGACTTCACACCATCCCTCCAGAGAACCTCCACATTGGCCGTTGAAGAGATATTTAGGGCATTGTGAATGGGGACAGATAAAGGCGACCTCCAACAGGGTGCAAGTCGCCGCATCGACGGCAGCGTGAACTGACAAACTTAATCCAGTATTCCCATTCCGTTACAGGGCCTTCCAGTCGGGTCCCCTCGATCTTTTTGAAAAACCATTTTGCCGGCCTGAAAAGGGGGGCATCGGGAGTAAACATCAGGTGGTGAAAGAAACGCATGATGGCATGCCCCGGACTCTTCCGCGGTTTGGTTAATCTATTAACGGGAACCTCTGTGTTCAGGCCTGTATTCCGATCCTTCTGAAAGATATAAAAACCATATTTCTGAGGAAAGGAGAATTCGTGAACCCATTCCTCCCAGTTCAGAAAAAACTCCTTTCCCTTCTCAATTACCCATTCCACATCTTCATAGACCAGGTTCGGTCCTCCAATATGGACTCCATCATAGCCGATCCCCTTCAAGAGGGCGACCAATTTCGCGGCCCTTGTGAGGCGGGCAGATTTCCCCTTGTCAGGTCTTTTAGCTTCCTCTTCGTAGACCCGGTAGAGTTCATCCGTGACAACACATCCCGGGACACCCCCTCGGTTCATCACTTTCGCTACAGGTTGATTGAGGATGTAGACATTTCCAATGATGGGGATTTGAAAGGCATTTCAGCGCATAAACCGGAGGAGTTCGTCAAATTTCCGGGCATCGAAGCCGACCTGGGTAATCAAAAAGTCCGCCCCCGACTTCACTTTCTTGTAAAGTTTATAGTACTGTGCCATCACCTCCGATTCATATTTTTTAAATGGGGAGAGGGTGCAACCTTTGAAAAAATGGGTGGGAGGAAGTCGCACTCCTCCCCCGGGGGCCTTTCCATCAATTTCAAGTCCCTGGTTCATCTCATTGATAAGATGGATGAGCTGAATAAAGTCGAGGTCGAAGACAGGTTTTGCCTTTCCCTCAAATCCATAGAGGGGAAAGTCACCGGTCATCAAAAGGAGGTTTGAAATCCCGATTCGATCCAGGGAATGGAGAGTGGATTCAATCTGATTTCGATTCTTATCTTTGCAGGTGAAGTGAATAATCGGATCGACGCCCAGGCGGGAGACTTCGAGACCGATCACATTAGGAGAGAGGGCTGGATGACCTCCGGGATTATCGGTAATGGAGACGGCGTGGACAAGCCTTGCCCCGGCCGCTTTCTCAACAATTTTTAAAAGATCATCCTGGGTTTTTCCCCGGGATCCCCTTCCGGGCACGAGCTCAACGGTGTAGATAAATTCTTTTCTCCCGAGGAGGGCTTCTTTGAATCGGTTTTTCCCCATGGATGTTTGATGCAGTGTTTTACGCTCCCCCCCGGCGAGCTCAATGGAAATTATTTCGTTAATTCTTTCGCGTAATCAACCATCCCCTGGAAATCAACCACCACCACAGGATCATTTCCAACCACCCAGGCATCATGCCCTGTTGGCAGCAAGGATACATCCCCAGCCTTGCATTCTATTTCTTTACCATCATCCATCTTAATTCTTAGCGTCCCGGACACATGATACTGGAAATGGGGAGCTTCACAACTTCCCGTCTTTGACAGTGGTTTAACAGATTCAGACCACTTCCATCCAGGCTGGAAGGTTGCTCGCCCAATAGCGGCTCCCCCAATGTTTATGAGTTCCAATTTCCCTTTATCGAATGTCCGCACCTCTTCCGGGTCGTTCAGGCTCTTTTTTTCGGCTGTTTTCATCTTTTATCTCCTTTTTTTATAAGATGAGACGCTATGGACCCGAAATATTCTCTCAGAAAATTCCAGAAGTCCAATCCCGGGGCTCGCTCTACGCTACCCAAGCCCTCCCTTCCAGGACGCGGGGCTTGGGAATACTTTACCATTCAAGCGATTCAGAATTCCTAAACTGAAGCGCAAACAGTGGGTTACCCCACCGCTTAACAGCAGCAACAAACCCCGCCACAGCATGGGTCATAGCAGGATGCTTCATACCAACAGCAATCATAGGCAGAGGAAGTTGCTGTTTTTGATTTCTCCGTTCTATTTTTTTTGATGCCTTTTTTCATCATGAACACCTCCTTTTCAAACTAAATTTAATCATTCCTCCTCAAGAGGTCAAGGAAACTCAAATGCTATTTGCTCATTTTATGGAAGGACGGTGGATATGAGATGAAAGGATAGGGTCTTGAATGAAAAAGCCCTTCTAAAAAGTTTTGAAGGGCTTTGAGACTTCTATTCGAAACGCCTTTTTATTGGATCGGGACAGTCACTTTATGCCCCCAGTCTCTCATCGGGGCGAAGATTCTTAGGAGGCCATTCTCATACTGGGCCTCGGCCTTATCGGCTGTCACCTCATGGGCCAACATGTAGCAGCCCGAATATTCGGTATCCTCCCCCCTTGGGGCTGAGACACAAAAACTGTCTTTTCTCATATCCAGCTTGATTTCATTCTTATCAACACCTGGCATCTCCACTTCGACTTTGAGGCGTCCATGATCGTTGTCATGGGAAATACAGGCGCATGGGGTTACTTTGACTTTTTTGTTCATAACAACACCCCCTTTCTCTAATAAAAAGTTAAGAATGACGAATCAAAATTTCAAGGTGCAATAATCAGGCTTGTATGATATAAATAACAAAAGGATTATTTTCGTTGAGAAGCTTGAGGAACGGTTATGGGAATGACCTTAGCTGAGAAAATATTAAGTGAACACTCGGGGAAAGAGGTCAGGGCAGGGGAGATTGCCGTTGTCAAAGTCGATCTTGCCTATGCTCAGGATGGAACCGGCCCCTTGGCAGTTAGGAAGATCCAGGAGATGGGGTTTGAAAAGGTTTCCAATCCGCAAAAGACCTTCTTCTTTTTGGACCATGCCGCTCCGAGTCCGAGGTTTGAGTTGAGCAATGATCATAATTTTTTGAGGGAGTTTTCAGAAAGGACAGGATGTCAGGTCTCAGAAGTAGGATATGGCATTTCCCATCAGGTTGTGGCTGAAAAGGAGGTAAAGCCGGGTGAGGTGGTCATCGGAGCCGATTCCCATACCTGTACCGGCGGAGCTCTGGGAGCCTTTGCCACGGGCGCAGGCTCAACCGATGTCGCCGTTGCCATGGCACTTGGCAAGATCTGGTTGAGGGTTCCGGAGACTCTCAGGGTTGTTGTGGAAGGCGAACTCCCGGTGGGCGTTTATGGCAAGGATATCATCCTCCATCTGATCGGCAGGATCGGTGCGGCAGGGGCCACCTATAAGGCGCTGGAATTTACCGGGGATACGATTGGGCGCCTTGAGATGGCGGGCAGGATGACCATCGCCAATATGGCCGTGGAAGCAGGAGCAAAAGTGGGGACCTTTTCCTCCGACGAGATCACTCGGGACTGGTTGAACCGGATGGGGAGACCTGGAGATTTTAAAAAATCGACCCCCGACCCTGATGCCATTTATGAGAAAACTATCGAGATCGATGCAAGGACCCTCAGCCCCACCATTGCCTGTCCCCATCAAGTCGATCATATCCGGACCATCGACGAGATCGGCGAAGTCAGGGTGGACCAGGTCTATCTCGGGACCTCCTGCAATGGTCGGTTGGAAGACCTTCGGGTTGCGGCTAACATATTGAAAGGTAAAAAAATCCATCCCAAGACAAGGATGATTGTTACCCCCGGTTCCCGTTTGGTTTACATAGAAGCGCTCAAGGATGGAACCATGGAGACCCTCATCGAAGCAGGCGCCCTGACGATGCCCCCCGGGTGCGGGGCATGCGTCGGCCTTCATGAGGGAGTGTTGGGAGATGGGGAGGTCTGCCTGGCGACCCAGCCGAGAAATTTCAAAGGAAGGATGGGAAGCCCCAATTCGTTCATCTATCTGGGATCGCCCGCTATGGCAGGCGCAACCGCCATCGAAGGGAAGATTGCAGATCCTAGAAAATATCTCTGAAAGGGTGGTTCAATGAAGGGCAGGGTTTGGAAATTCGGAGATGCCATCAGCACGGATCATATCATCCCCGGCCGCTACTTCTACCTGCGCTCCAATTTACCGGAGTTGTCAAAACACATCATGGAATATGAACGGCCTGATTTTTCCGGGGAGGTGTCTCACGGTGATTTTATCGTTGCCGGCGAGAATTTCGGTCAGGGTTCGAGCCGGGAGCATGCGGCCATTGTGATCAAGATGAACGGCATCCAGGCTGTTCTGGCGAAAAGTTTCGCCAGAATTTTTTACCGGAACTGTTTTAATAATGGTCTGCCTGCTGTGATCTGTGATACTGAAAAATTTGGCGAAGGGGATGTATTGGAACTCTTTTTGGAGGAAGGGAGAATTGTCAACTACAGCCGGGATGAAACGGTCTCCTTCCTTCCCCTTCCACCCGTGATGAAGCAAATCCTCAGCGACGGAGGGCTGGTCGAACATGTGAAGAAATATGGAAACATAAGATTAGACTTCTAACCTATAACCCCTCCCCACCCTTACAACTTCCCCTTTCTCCCTCTTAACTTAAGAGGAGGAAGATGGATGGGGCGTTAGATTGGGAGGCGAGATGGGGTGAAGAAGGGGGAAAGGGGAAGGTTATGGAATGGGTGAAAGCCTTAGGCAGTTTGATCGGCAGGATTCTTCTCGTTCTTATTTTCCTCAATTCAGGGATCGGGAAGATCGGAAATTTTGAGGGAACCGCCCAGGTTATGGCCAAATTCGGCATGCCTTATACGCGTTTTCTTCTTTTCGGCGCCATCGTCTTTGAACTGGCAGGAAGCCTGAGCATCATCCTGGGGTATTTCACCAGGTGGGGAGCCCTCCTCATCCTCATCTTCCTCATTCCGACCACCCTCATCTTTCACACCAATTTTGGCGATCGCGTCCAGATGATTATGTTCATGAAAAATATGAGCATGTTCGGAGGGTGCCTCCTGCTGCTCGCCGCCGGTCCGGGCCGGTTGAGCTTCGATTACCTTTTCAGGGGAAAGAAAAACTGACTATGAGCTTAAAATCTCTTCAGGTCTGGTGGAAGGCCTTCCGATTTCACTATGCCTCCGCCAGTTTCATACCGGGAATATTGGGAGGGATGATTGCCTGGACCTTTGAAGGCCAATTCCATACGGGATACTTCCTCCTGGTGTTGCTGGGTCTCGTCCTTAACCACCTGGCCCTCAATATGACGGATGACTATTATGACTTCCGCCATCTGGTCGATGCTTTCGATTCGCATGGGAATCCTTATTCAGGTGGAAGCGGCACTCTTTCAAAGGGTTTGATCAGTCCCGATCAGATGCGTCACGTCTTTGCGGGCTTCTATATCATTGCAATCGGGATCGGAATATTTTTAGGAATTTTGAGGGGATCTTTTGTTCTCTTCCTTTTAGCATTTGGTTTTTTCTGTGCCTTCTTTTATACGGCTCCCCCCATTCGATTCGGCTACAGGGGGCTCGGGGAAATCGCCCAGCTCCTCTGCTTCGGTCCGGGCATCGGTCTCGGAGCTTACTATGTCCAGACGCAGAAGCTCTCATGGGAAGCCTTCTGGGGAACGCTTCCCTTCGGGATCATGCTCTTCTCGATGATTACGATCAATGAAATTCCAGATTATCTTGAAGACAGGAAAGCCGGAAAACTGAACTTGGTCGCCCGCTTCGGGAGGGAGGCAGGAGTGAAACTATTTATTCTTAGCCTCCTTTCGGCTTATGGCGCCATCCTGATGGGCATCTTTTTAGGGAAGATTCCTTTTGTTGGATTGATCTCCCTGCTGACCCTTCCCATTGCCTTTAAGACCATTTCGATTTTAAGAGGCAATTATCAGGATCCTGTGAAGATGGCGCCCGCCAACCTGGGAATGATCTGCACCCATAACTTCACAGGCATCTTGCTCATCCTCGCATATTTTATGGAAGGATTTGGGTCAGGCAATCTGGTCGCATCGACTCTTCCCCTTTTCGTTTTAATCATCCTTTACATTCCTATTGCAAGGTTGATCGGGAAAATATTATTCCCGCGGAATAGAGATAAGGTCCGGGAGGCAACGATTCCAACATGAAAGGAGAACATCGCATGTCCAAGGAGGAATTTTATCTTTTGGAATTTACCGGGGCAGAGTGACCGCACTGCCATCATATGGATCCTCTCGTGGAGAGGTTAGAGGATGAAGAGGGCATCCGTGTGGCCAGGCTTGAGATCTGGCACAATGAAGCGAATGCCAAGCTGATGAGAGAGTACGATAAAGGACAATGCGGGGGAGTCCCCTTTTTCTTCAATACGAAGACCGGGAAATGGATATGCGGTTCCGCAGACTACGAACGGCTGAAGAAATGGGCCCTTGAATAAAATTTCGGATTGCAGATTGCGGAATACGGATTGAAAAAATCTTAAATCTAAAATCTAACCAAAAATATTTGAAATTTTGGCGCTAAGCCTCCTCCCCCTTCGACGGGGGAGGATAGAGGTGGGGGTGGACAAAGGGAATTTGGTTCCCCTCCCCTCAATCCCCTCCCGCCAGGGGAGGGGAGATTCTTAGTGGGTCAAAATGTTAGAAGAAAATTCTCAGATTTTGCGTGTTAGAATCTAAAATCGGAAATGAGGGAGTAAATATGGGTTTGTTTGAGGATTACCATCCTTTAAAGGGAAAGATGTTCCAGATGCTTAAGCCTGATGGGACGCTTTATTCGGAGATGGGGGCGCCGCTCAACGATCAGGAAACGCTCCAGCTTTATCAGAAGATGGTCTTCATCCGGCTGGCTGATCAGAAGGCCTTGATGCTCCAGCGACAGGGAAGAATGGGAACCTATGCGCCTGTCTGGGGGCAGGAGGTTTGCCAGGTTGGAAGCGCCTATGCGCTTCAAAGAGGGGATTGGGTCTTTCCAGCCTTCAGGGAATTGGCCGCAAGCCTGATGATGGGCATTCCCCTTAAAACGGTTTACCTCTACTGGATGGGCAATGAGGAAGGGAGTCGTGCTCCGGAGGGGATCAATGTTATGCCAGTTTCCATACCCGTTGGGACTCATCCTCTTCATGCGGTCGGCACTGCCTGGGCGGCAAAAATCCGGGGAGATAAAATTGTGACCATCGCCTATTTTGGAGATGGCGCAACCTCCAAAGGTGATTTTCATGAGGCGATGAACCTCGCGGGAGTTTTCAAAACTCCGAGCATCTTCTTCTGCCAGAATAACCAGTTTGCCATCTCTGTTCCAAGAAAGATCCAGACCGCCTCGGAGACGATTGCCCAGAAGTCAGTTGCCTATGGAGTTGATGGAATTCAGGTGGACGGAAACGATCTCTTTGCTGTCTACACGGCAACAAAGGAAGCCGTTGATAAAGCCCGCTCCGGAGGAGGATCCACCCTTATTGAGGGAGTGACCTATCGATTCGGTCCCCATACCACTGCGGATGATCCAACCAAATACAGGACGGATGAAGAGATGGAGCCATGGAAACCTTTGGACCCATTGGTCAGGCTTAGACTCTATTTAAAAGAGAGGGGACTCTGGAGTGATGATGTTGAAAAGCGGTTGACTGAAGAGGCGCAGAAGGAGATTGACCAGGTAGTTAAGGAGGCTGAAGCGGTTCCAGTACCCGAAGTTGAAGATATTTTTAAATATGTGTTTGCAGAGATGACGCCGCAGTTGAAAGAACAGATGGAATATTTGAAGGCAACACTTTAGATCAAATCCGAAGCACGAAATCCGAATTTCGAAACAATTTCAAATGACCCAATTTCAAATGTTCAAAATGAAAAAATTTTAAAACATTGGAATTTTGAACATTCGGATTTGTTTCGGATTTCGATATTCGGATTTCGAATTTATTCAGGGACTCAAGTTCAGTAGAGAAAGGATTCGTTGGGGAGAATTTGATTATGGCACGTCTCAATATGGTGGAGGCAATTAACTTAGCTCTCCGGGAGGAGATGGAGAGGGATAAGAGGGTCGTGGTCTTAGGTGAGGACGTGGGCCGCGAGGGTGGGGTCTTTCGTGTGACCGATGGGCTCCAGGCGAGGTTTGGCGGTGAGCGGGTAGTTGATACCCCTCTCGCGGAGGCAGGAATCGTAGGCACAGCCATGGGCATGGCCCTCTATGGACTCCGGCCGATTGCCGAGATTCAGTTCGATGGTTTTCTCTATCCCTGCCTCGATCAGATTACCAACCACATCGGCCGGATTCGGAATCGCTCACGGGGAAGGTTTACCTGTCCATTGGTCATCCGGGTTCCCTATGGGGGTGGCATCCATGCGCCTGAACATCATTCTGAAAGCCCAGAGGCGATCTTAGCCCATACGCCAGGGATCAAAGTGGTCATCCCATCCACTCCCTCTGAGGCGAAAGGGTTGCTCCTTGCTTCGATCCGTGACCTCGACCCGGTCATCTTTCTTGAACCCAAACGCATCTACAGGGCCATTCGCGAGGAGGTTCAGGAAGGAGCCTATACCATTCCATTGGGCAAAGCTCGATTGGTTCAGGAAGGCAGGGATGTGACGGTCATTGCCTGGGGTGCAATGGTGAGAGAGGTTTTAAATGCGGCTGAGGAATTGAAAGGTGATAAGATCGATATGGAGATCATCGATCTCAGAACGATCTCGCCCATGGATGTGGATGCGATCATCACATCGATTCGAAAAACAGGAAGAGCGGTCGTTGTCCACGAGGCGCCAAAGACTTGCGGCCTGGGGGCTGAGATCATTGCTCTGATCAATGAGAAGGCATTTCTCTCTCTTCAGGCGCCTATTGAGAGGGTGACGGGATTCGATATCCCTATGCCCTTGCTGAAGTCCGAACACTACTATCTCCCCAATCCCAAGAGAGTTGTGGCAGCGGTGAAAAAGGTGATGAGTTTTTGACAAATCCAGGTTGAGGCTAAGGTTAAGGTTGAGCAAAAAATAGATTTTTTCTTAGGCTGAACCTTAACCTCGACCTTAACCTTAGGAGGTCTGAGATGGCTTTCGAATTCAAGTTTCCTGATATCGGAGAAGGGCTGACCGAAGGGGAGATCGTACGCTGGCTGGTCAAAGAAGGGGATGAAGTTAAAGAGGGGCAGCCTCTTGTTGAGGTGGAAACCGACAAGGCCCTTGCCGAGATCCCTTCTCCCAAAACAGGGGTCATTCTGAAAATATTGGCCAAGGAAAAAGAGATCATCAAGGTAGGGCAGGTAATTGTCATTATCGGAGAGGAAGGAGAAGCATTGGCCGCTCCACCTCCAAGACCCGGATCAGTGGGGGTTGTGGGTGAATTGGAGGAGGCGCCTGAAGAAGCCCCATCCGTAACCGTTACAGCAGAACCGGTTAAAACAGTCCTGGTCAGCGAACATGCGCTTGCCACTCCTGCTGTTCGATCTCTGGCAAAGGAGATGGGGGTTGATATTAATAAAATGAAAGGGAGCGGGCCTGAGGGGCGAGTTCTGGAGAAGGATGTTCGCCAATTCGCCGATGCCAAGGGAAAACCTCCGGAGCCGGAAAAGAAGATTACAAAAGTGAAGAAGTATGACCTTTACGGATATGTGGATCGAATTCCGTTAAGAGGGGTTCGGCGCTCCATTGCCAAGGCGATGGTCAAATCGAAATATACGGCACCTCATGTGACTACGATGGATGAAGCGGATGTCACGGAATTGTGGAAGATCAGGGAGAAGGAGAAGAAGACGGCGGAGAAAAAGGGGATCAGGCTGACCATCCTTCCTTTCATCGTCAAAGCCGTGATCGCCGGATTGAGCGAGCATCCCTATCTCAATGCCTCGTTGGATGATGAACATGAGGAGATCATTCTGAAAAAATATTTTAACATCGGCGTCGCCACCGATACACCTGAAGGCCTGATGGTTCCCGTGGTGAAAAATGCAAAGGATAAGTCCATCCTTCAGATAGCGGACGAGTTAACCCAGCTGGTTGAAAAGGCCAGGAATCGAACGATTGACCTGGCCGATTTGAGGGGGGGGACCTTCACCATCTCCAACTACGGGGCATTAGGCGGAATCTATGCGACTCCAATCATCAATTACCCTGAAGTGGCAATCCTCGGTGTCGGAAAAATGAAAGACACGCCTTTGGTGAGAAATGGAAAATTAGTGGTTCGAAAAATTCTGAGCCTCTCCCTTTCATTTGATCACCGTGTCGTGGATGGTGGAGAAGGAGCCCGTTTTCTTAACACCGTGATCGCCCGCCTCGAAGATCCCGATCTCATCCTCCTGGAGGTGTGAGACGTTGTTAGAAATTCCAGTCGTTGCGACTCGAAACCGAGCGGGGCATTCCTTCTTACGGGGTAAGATGGATGAACTCCGCTGCGGGGACCATGGCTGACCAGAATTGCCACCAGGATATGAATCTGAACGGATGGATGGATCAATTGAAACGGATTGAGGAGAAAACGGAAAGACTTGTCCTCCTCTCGCAATTGGGCCAAATCCTAAACTCCACGCTGGATCATCAGGAAGTCCGGAGAAGGGCGATGGAGGCGGCCACCCGCTTAATGAAGGCGGAAGCGGGTTCCCTGCTTCTCATCGATGAAGAGAGGAAACACCTCTGCTTTGAGGTGGCTCTGGGAGATAACGAAGAGAAGATCAAGAAAATCACCCTCAACCTCGGAGAAGGGATTGCGGGATGGGTGGCCCAGAAGGGGGATCCGCTGATCATCAATGCTCCCGAGCAAGACCTCCGATTTTTTAAAGGGGTGGACGACCAGACGGAGTTTAAAACGAGAAACATCATCTGTGTCCCGGTCAAGGTCAAGGAAAAGACGATCGGGGTTCTGGAAGCGATAAACAAAAAGGAGGGGCAGGACTTTGATGACGAGGATCGATCTCTCTTCATCTCCCTCGCCGACCAGGTGGCCATCGCATTGGACAATGCCCGCCTCTACCAGGAGCTGGAGGAGATGTTTTTTCAAACGGCCGAATCTCTGGCCAATGCCATCGAAAAACGGGACCCCTACACGGGTGGACATACCCACAGGGTCACTACATACAGTCTGGCCACGGCAAGGCGCCTTGGGTTGAAGCCCATGGAAGTGAAGTGGCTGCAGATCTCCTCGGTGCTTCACGATATCGGAAAAATCGGAATCGACGATCAAATCCTTAAAAAACCGGAACAATTGGACCCCGAAGAGTTCAATCAGATCAAACAACATGCCAATATGGGAGCAGAGATCATCGACCATATCAAGCAACTGAGAAACATCATTCCAGGGATCAAATATCACCACGAACAGATCGATGGGACAGGGTATCCAGAGGGATTAAGGGGGGAAAATATTCCGATCATCGCAAAGATTGTGTCCGTGACCGATACCTTTGACGCCATGACCACGGACCGTCCCTACCGAAGAGCCTTGAGCAAGGAGATGGCGATCAAAGAATTGAGGAGATGTGCCGGCACACAGTTCGATCATGAGGTGGTCGAAGCCTTTATCCAGGCCTTTGAGGGAGGAGAGATTTAATATCAAAAATCCTAAATTCTAAATTCGAAATCCGAAACGATCTCATCCGCCAAAAGCGGATCCGCCTTGGGTGGAAATGACCAAATTTCAAATGTTTGAAATAAATTAAAGTTTATGACATTTGGATTTTGAAAATTTGAATTTGTTTCGAATTTCGATATTCGGATTTCGGATTTTCAAGGGGATATCGGATGTCGATTGAGGAGATTGTCCGGGCGTGGAAACGTTCGAAAAATATTTCGTCCTGCATCACTAACCTGCGTGTTTTTAAAAAACGGGAAGCGGACTACCGGCCTTTCCCGCATTTTGTCGGTCCCTTGCTGAGGGAGGCGCTCAAAGAAGCTGGGATCGGAGCCCTTTACTCTCATCAGGCCGAATCGATCGAACGGATACAAAACGGCAAGGATGTGGTGGTGGTGACTCCCACGGCATCCGGAAAAACCCTCTGCTACAACCTGTCGGTGTTGAACAGAAAGCTCTCCGATCCCTCTTCAAAAGCATTCTATCTCTTTCCCACCAAGGCCCTCTCCCAGGACCAGATGGTCGAACTCCAGACCCTTATCGGACGAATCGGAAAACCGATCAAGACCTTTACCTACGACGGAGACACCCCCCAGGATGCGAGGCAGGCCATCCGCACGCAGGGGGACATCGTCATCACCAATCCCGATATGCTCCACACGGGAATCCTTCCCCATCATACGAAATGGGTGACCTTCTTCCAGAATTTGAAATTTGTGGTGATCGACGAGCTCCACACCTACCGGGGTGTTTTCGGATCGCACATGACCAATGTCCTAAGGCGGTTGGACCGGATCTCCCGCTTCTACGGATCGAGGCCTCAGTTCATCTGTTGTTCGGCAACGATTGCCAACCCCAAAGAGCTTGCCGAAAGGCTTCTGGAAAGAGAGGTTCATCTGATTGATCGGAACGGGGCGCCCTCCTCGGAGAAAATCTTTCTCTTCTATAATCCGCCGGTGGTCAACAAGGAACTGGGGATCCGGGGGAACGCCATTCATGCGGCAAGACGGCTGGTCTCGCCCTTCATCAAGCAGGGGATTCAGACGATTCTCTTTGCCACCAGCCGGCTGAACGTGGAGGTTTTGACCAAATATTTGAAAGATCGATTTGAGAAGAGACTGGCGGATAAGGGGAAAGTCAGAGGATATCGCGGAGGCTATCTTCCGGAAGTCCGGAGGGAGATTGAGAAAGGATTGCGAGAGAAGGAGGTGAAGGCCGTTGTCTCGACAAACGCCCTTGAGCTGGGGATCGATATCGGGGACCTGGATGTCTGCATGATCGTGGGCTATCCCGGGACGATTGCCAGCACCTATCAACAGGCAGGAAGGGCAGGGAGACGTGCGGAAAAATCGTTGGTGGTCCTGATTGCGCGGAGCCAACCCCTGGACCAGTTCATCATCGAAAACCCGGACTATTTCTTCGGAAGATCTCCGGAATGCGGATTAATCAATCCGGACAATCTCCTCATCCTTCTCAGCCATATCCAGTGCGCGGCCTTCGAACTTCCCTTTCAGGACGGCGATCGTTTCGGCAGAGAAAATCTGGGCGAGCTGTTGAAGTATCTCGCAGAAAAGGGGATCCTTCATCATGTGGACCGTCACTGGTACTGGAACAGGGATGCCTATCCGGCGGACAAGGTGAGCCTGCGTTCGACCTCCGAAGAGAATTTCGTCGTGGTCGATACCACCCGGAAAAAGGAAGAGGTGATCGCAGAGGTCGATTTCACCGCTGCCCATACCACGCTTTATGAAGGGGCGGTTTATCTGTGCGAGTCAGAGCTCTACACGGTGGAGAAGCTTGACTACGGGAACCGAAGGGCCTATGTGAAGAAAACCGACGGGGACTACTTTACGGATGCGATCGATTACACCGATGTCTCCATCCTGGAGGGTTTTGAAAAAGGACAGAAAGAGGGGATTGCCTTCGAACATGGCGAGGTGGGAGTGGCTACCCGTATCGTCGGGTATAAGAAGATCAAGTTCTATACCCTTGAAAATTTGGGATATGGTAAGATTGAGCTCCCCGACCTCCAGTTTCATACCACCTCCTACTGGATCACCTTCAGAAGGGATTTGGTGGAGGGACTTCCCTATCCACGGCTGGAGGTGATCGACGGGATCCTCGGCCTGGGCTATGCCTTTCATTCCATGGCCGCCCTTCACCTGATGTGCGACCCTCGGGATCTGAACCGGTGCGTGGGCGACAGGGGGGCCAGGTGGTTCCTCCGGCTTACAAGGGATTCGAAAAGAATCTACACCTCCCTTAGCTCTCCGGAAGAGGTCCCCGAGGAGAGGATCGACCTCTTTGAACCGACTCTCTTCATCTATGATCATTATCCGGGAGGAATGGGATTCAGCCACCAGCTCTTCGACGATACGCTGAGCCTTCTTGAAAAGACAAGGGGACTCATTTCAAAATGCGAATGCCCCTATGGATGTCCCTCCTGCGTGGGTCCCGTAAAAGAAGTCGGTGAAAAATCGAAAGAAGTGGCATTGGTATTGCTCAAAGAAATATTAAAATAAGAAGGGTTCAAGAAGGGGCCAAGGGTCCAAGTGGTCAAGGGAAATGAAGAATGTTTAATGAGTCATTACATCCCTAAAAATTAACACTTGAACCCTCAAATCCTCGAATCCTCGAATCCTTGAACCCTGTTGCTTATGACTGATCTTAAAGAACGTCTCAAGCGCCTGTCGTTGATCACCTCCCCCCCTGCTTTCCCCTTTGAGGAGAAAGGGAATGCGGACCTGAGGGAGCGTCTGGACCGTATTCTGCGGCCGGAGAAGGTCTATCCAAAGAGGGAGATCCTTCCGATCGAAAAGCTGGTCTCCGGGGAGATCATCTCCACGCCCGAAGGAGAGACCTTCCTGGCGGAGGAATATTTCCCCCCTCACTCCCGGTATGGAGGGATGACCCTCACCGAAATCCTCGACATTCCTACCTACCCGGCCCATCTTCTCTTGAGGGACGATCGGCTCAAAGAACTGGACTTCAGAAAAGCCCTTTTCCTCGATACCGAAACCACCGGCCTTTCGGGCGGCACAGGCACATTTGTCTTTATGGTGGGGCTGGGGTTTTTTCAGGGAGACGGATTTCTGGTCCGCCAGCTCTTTATGAGAGATTATTCGGAGGAGAAGGCTTCCCTCTCCCTTCTGCAGGAAATCCTCGAATCCTTTCAGTTCCTGGTCACCTTTAACGGCAGGCATTATGACATACCCCTCCTTGAAACCCGGTTCATCCTCTCCCGGAAGCGTTCAAAAATCAGGGAGATGCCCAACTTCGACCTCCTCTATCCATCGAGAAAAATCTGGAAAGGAGCCTATGAGAATTGCCGGTTGGTGACACTGGAGTCGAGACTCCTGGGGATGGAGAGAGAGGATGATATCCCCTCGGAGTGGATCCCTTCCCTCTATTTCGACTATATTCAGACCGGGGATGCGGGAAAGATCCACCGCGTCTTCTACCATAACCGGATGGATATTCTCACCATGGTGGCCCTGGCCGGGAGAATTCATCTGACCTATCACGACCCTCATGCGGCGAAACCGAAAAAAGGAGTGGAACATTTTTCTCTCGGGAAACTGTTTTGGGACCACGGTGAGCATGAAAAGGCTGTTCCCTGTTTTGAAGTTGCCCTCCAGAGGTGCGACGATGAACTGGCCTGGGAGGTGATGAAGTGGCTTTCGCTCGCCTTTAAAAAGACGGGAAAGAATGAGAAGGCGCGGTCCCTCTGGGAAGAGATGATGGGGTGGTCCCATCAACGGGACGCCCATCCCTACATCGAGCTGGCAAAGTATCATGAACACAGGCTCAAGGAATTTGAGAAAGCGATCGCTTATGTTGATCAGGCGCTGGCGCTCACCCCCTCTCACCGGGAGAGGGAGATCGGGCTTCTCCTGCAGAGGAGGGAGCGATTGGTGAAGAAAAAGGTCGGGAATGTGGCTCGATGACCGGTACCGATGGTTAATGTGGATCTCCCTGGCCGAGATCGGTACGATGCTCGTCTTTAACAACTATTCCGCCCTTCTGCCCATCCTTCAGAAAGAGTGGTCCCTGACCAATAGCCAGGCGGGTTGGATCTTCTCTTCGTACCAAATCGGTTACATTCTGGCGGTCGTCCTTCTCACTTCCCTCACGGATTATACCCATCCGAAATATATCTATCTCGCCACCTCTTTCTGGGCAGGGCTTGCAGGGATCCTGTTTTCTCTTTGGGCGGAAGGAGTCTATTCGGCGATGATTCTAAGAACGCTGATGGGGATCGGTTTTGCAGGAACCTATATGCCCGGGTTGAGGTTGGTTTCCGAGAGGTTTCCATCGGCGGAAAGGGGGATGGCGGTGGGCATTTATGTGGGCGCCTTCACCCTCGGCGCAGCGGTCTCCCTTTTTCTGACCGGGATACTCAGCTCCCTTCTGCCGTGGAAATGGGCCTTTTTCATCACCTCGTTGGGTCCGATTGTCGGCGGGGTAATTGCTTTCTTCAAACTGGGCGAGGTGGCGACGACAGGGCGAGAGGAGGAGGCGAAACTCCCCCTGGTTGAGGTTTTGAGGAACCGGCCTGCCCTGATGATGATTGGAGGTTATGTCGCCCATATGTGGGAGATGTTCGGGATGAGGGGGTGGATCGTTGCTTTTCTCACGGCCTGTTTCCTCACGGCCCATTATGATTTGGAAAGAGCGGTCAGCCTCAGTGCGGTCATTGCCGGGGCGGTCACACTGGCAGGAGCCCTCTCCAACGCCCTGGGCGGGGCCCTCTCGGACCGGTTCGGAAGGGCCAATACCATCATCGTGGTGATGCTTGGGAGCGGCCTTCTTTCCCTGCTGATCGGATGGACGAGAGGTTTTCCCATCTCCGTGATCGTTCTCCTTTCGCTCTTGTACGGGTTTATGGTGACAGGCGAGTCATCCGTTCTTTCAACGGGAGTGACGGAACTGGCCCGGCCCGGAGAGCTCGGGAGGACCATGGCCCTGCAATCCTTCCTCGGATGGGGGGCGGCCTCCCTCTCCCCCATCGCCTTCGGGTATATACTGGATCTCACCAATCCGGCCGATGCCTTAACCCGGTTCGGATATGTTCCCCATTGGGGTTGGGCGTTCATGGTTCTGGGGTTGGGCGGACTGGTGGGTCCCCTGATTATCTCGCGGCTGAAGAAATCCACTTGACAGGAGAGGACAGGGTTTATATATTATCGTATCGAGAGGTTTAGGAGAAGCCCATCGGACTTCACCAGGAAAGGAGAAAGAGGCCATGCCCACCTATGATTACCGATGCCCGACATGTAAAAAGAAATTTTCTCTCATTCTCAGCATCAAAGACCATGATGCAGGCAAGGCGAAGTGCCCGAAGTGCGGGGGAAAGAAACCGGAGCAGCTCATCACTCTTTTTCAGGCGAAGACCTCAAGAAAGAGTTAGAAACCAAATTTAGATGTTCAAGGGTCCTCTGGACCAATAATCTCCAGAGTCGCTGATTATCCTCAGGAGGAAAGAACTGGAGGAACCCCCTTCGAGAACTGTTCGGTGACCTCCTGGGTTATTTTTTCCATGGACCAACCTGTCTCTCATGATTCTCCCCCTCCACTCGTCGTTTCAAGGGTCGATTAATGCGAGTGGGCGAAGGTGCGTGAACGAACCACCGTCCCGGTCTCCTGTTCCGGTTTGATCTCTCCCCGGATTCCGATCTTCACCTTTTTAAAAAGGATGTTCTTCCCGGAGGCTTCGATGGCATCCTCGGTGGCTTTGACCAGGCCGAAACAGCAGGGGACTTCCATAAAGGGAACGGTCACGCTCTTGATCGCGTTCTCCTTGAAGATAGCGGTCAATTTCTCTTTATAGAGATGAATGTCGTCGAGCTTCGGACAGCCTACAACCACGGCTCTCCCCTTAAGAAAATCCTGATGGAAATCAGGGTAAGCAAACGGAACGCAATCGGCCGCGATGAGGAGGTCCGCACCCTCAAAATAAGGGGCATCAACGGGGACCAGCTTTAACTGGACAGGCCATTGGGTGAGGGCAGAGGCAGAAGATTTCGATGGACCTATTTCATCAACCGATTTAGGCGCTGTAAACTGCATGACCTTTGATGAAGGGCACCGGGTGAATTGAGGTTCAGGTTGAAGCTGTGCTTTCTTCTGTGCATGGAGAAAAGCCTCGACTGCCTTTTCGTCAAACGCCTGAGCCTCCCTCTCGATAATCTTGATGGCATCCTCAGGACAATGTCCGAGACAGGCGCCCAGGCCGTCACAGAACTTATCACTCACTAATTTTGCCTTGCCATCG
Source organism: Deltaproteobacteria bacterium (assembly GCA_020059605.1). Taxonomy (GTDB): domain Bacteria; phylum Desulfobacterota; class BSN033; order BSN033; family UBA1163; genus RBG-16-49-23. Next base: position 30,099 of record JAGVBT010000150.1, on the reverse strand, counting down.
ACGATCTGAATGGCTCCCTCAGCGCAGTTGGGAATACACAGCCCGCATCCGTTACATTTTTCCTCATCAATCCTAACAATCTTTCTCGTCGTCATTGGACAACCTCCTTGGGGTTATTTTTAACTTAAAGATAGCCTGCTTTGAAAGCTTTTTCCTTGATCTAAGTCAAAAGATAAAAAAATTATAAGTGCATGAAGTAATTAAACATTTCAAGAATGGAAAATATCCAGTCATTCGTCAACCTAAAATTTGAAATCACTTCTGATAAATTCGTAAAAAGTCGAAAAACAGGAAAAATGTCGTGCCTGAACTTGGTTCAGCATCTAATAAAATCAGGCGCTTACGAGACCCTGGCACGAAGTGATGAACGAACGTGAATCAACGAGTTCAGAAGGGTGACAAATCGGGACTTTTTACGAGACCATCACTTCTAATTCTCTTTTTAAATTAATGCTTGACACCATGACATCATGATGTTAAATTTAAAAATAAGAAGATGTAGGAGGCATTTATTATGAAGCGAGCTCAGATTCAATTAGAGGAAGAGGTATATGAACTGCTAAGACATCGGGCATTCAAGGAGAAGAAATCGATTGCAGGAGTGATACGAGAAATCGTAAAAAAAGATATTTTCCAACCCGATCGCCATAGAACTTTCTCGGTAAAGGATTTTACATTTATTGGTTCAGGTCATTCAAAGCAAGGTCGTCTTAAACCCATATCAGAACGACACGACGAAGCCCTTGAGGAGGTCCTCCAGAAATGATTTTCCTGGATACATCGGCCATTTATGCCTTGGCAGATAAGACTGACCCTCATCATGCTGCTGCGTATAATAAATTTCAAAATGTTTTGGAGTCTGAAGAGGCATTTCTTCTACACAATTATATCCTGCTGGAAAGCGTTGCTCTCTTGCAAGCAAGATTAGGGCTTACTTCAGCGGTTTTCTTTCTGAGGAATGCCAAATCGTTTGAGGTGGAATGGGTTGATCAGAATTTGCATGAGGAGGCTGAAAAAGAACTTGAAAGGATTGGCAAGCGAGGAATCAGTTTGGTGGATTGCACAAGTTTTATCGTAATGAGGCGAAGAGGCGTGGGAAAGGTCTTGGCCTTTGATCCCGATTTTCAGGACCAGGGTTTTTCACTTTATTGATCTATTTTTTTGCTTGAAATATTCCAAATTTGATAAAAAATTTCCGAAATTTTAGAATCTTTTGAAAACCTGTTGAAAGGAGGAAATATGGAAAAGGAAAGCATTGATTTAAAAGAAATCAAAGAGACTGCAATCAAAGTATTAACCTCACCCCAGGCCTTTTTTAAAGAGATGCCCAAAACAGGCGGGTACGTTAAGCCGTTGATCTTTATGATTGTGATGGGTGTCATAGGAGGCATGATCCAGAGCCTATTCAGCATTATTGGTCTGAAGGTTGCGACAGGACTGGCGATGGGGGTGGCCTCGATTATTCTGGTGCCTATTGTCATAGCGATATTCGGTTTTGTCGGTGCAGCGATCCTTTTTCTGATATGGAAGCTGATGGGTTCTCAGGAAGAATACGAGACAGCCTACCGGTGTATTGCTTACATTTCGGCGCTGACACCTATCACCTGCGTGCTCGGGATTATTCCATATATCGGAGGCGCAGTGGGTATTGCCCTAACGATATATTTGACCATTATAGCAACCATCGTGGTTCACCGGATCCCCTCACAAAAGGCATGGCTTGTTTTCGGGATCATCGGGGCTCTATTGATTCTCTTGACGATCACCGGAGAAATCAGTTCAAGAAGGATGGCGAGAGAAGCGGGTAAGGTCCAGAAACAGATGGAAGGGGTAACCAAGGAGATGCAGAAGGCTACAGAGGATGCCGCCAAGGAGATGCAAAAGGCTACAGAAGAAGCAACCAAGGCTCTTGAAGAGTTGCAGAAACAAATGGAGAAGTCAAAGGAGAAAAGCGACTAAACGAAAAGGGTCGGGACTTGTTTTTCCAAAACGGATGCGAAAGGCAGGCCCCGCCCCCCCCATCTCACCTATCTCTTCAATTCAATGTCGAATCCCCAACTAAACGTTATTCCGCTCTGGCTATACTCTGAAAATGATTTTCCTTCGAAATGGTTGTTGCTTTTAACCTTCAAGTTACAGGTGTTTTTAGCTGTCCCCCCTTCATTGTCCACCTTCGCGCTATCGAAAAATATATAATCCTTGTCTTTTTTCTTACCTTCAAAATATTTTAACTGCTTCTCCTTTCTTCCAACAAGCTCAAGCGGTACTCCAAGAAGGTGTCCCGAGGGGTTTCGGTTTGATGACCTGCGCAGGGCTAAAGAGAGCTCTGCTTTTCGGCGAAATCCCCAACGATGGGTAGTTTGTATTTCTCTCCTTTGAAAGCTTTGAACATCAGGAAGAGCCACAGGAGTAAGGTGAAGATTGAGATCATCCAGGATAAGGCCCACCCGACAAAGGGAAGGGCCCCGATGATGATTATCATCACAAAGAGAGGCAGAAAAACGGCCAGAGACTGGGCGGCATGAAAACGAACAAATGGATTGTCTCTTTCCAAAGCCAGTAAGATGACTCCGCTCACCCATCCCAGAACATAGGAGAGCAACGCCTCGATGTTCTCATCGATACCCAGTGTGGTCTTGGTTTTCGGGGTTTCCATCATTGTCCTCCTCTTGTTTCAGACCGCAACGTTAAAGTTCAATCATCTTCGTTGTGAGTTTTTTGACGGAACTGTTATCAAACTATTTGTTAGAGGTCAAGTGAAATTTTTATTTTTTTATGATAATGGTAATTATATCGAAAAAGAAATAGAGGGTTCATCATGTCTTGGCAAGCATTGGCGGCAGTTATCTTCTGGGGGTTTTCATTCATTGCCACCAAGGTGGCGTTACAGGAAGTCCATCCTTTCACACTTCTGACGCTCCGTTATGCAATTGGCGCACTTCTACTTCTTCTTGTTCAATTGGGCCGGGACAAAACTTTTTTTAAAATATTTTCTCCCCGGAACTGGATTTACATTTTCATCCTTGCTGCGGTGGGCGTTTCTGGTCTCGGCCTTCTCCAGGCCTATGGACTCCTCTACACGACTGCCATCAATACGGGATGGATCATTGCAATCAATCCCATCCTGATCACCCTTTCTGCCCGTTTCTTCCTCGGTGAAGTGATTACACCCAGAAAAATTGTGGGGATCTTCTTAGGTGTCTGCGGAGTCTTTCTCATCATCTCCAAGGGGGTCTTTTCCCTTTCCCTGTTCCGGATGGCCTCCACTTACGGAGATTTCCTGGTGCTGGCCAGCGCAATCGCCTGGACGGTTTTCACGATCGGGGGAAAAAGTTTCATCTCACGGTTTCCGCCCCTGGCAACGGTGGCGGCCATCATGATGACAGGTTGCCTGGCCGTCCTTCCCCTGAGTTTTTTAAAGGGGGGTTGGAGCAACCTCCTCCATCTGTCCTGGATTGCCTGGACATCCATCTTTTTCCTGGGGGTCTTCTGCTCCGGCCTGGGTTACCTTTTCTGGTATTCGGCGCTTGATAAGAGAGATTCGGGAGTCGTCGGAATCTATCTTTATCTGGAACCTTTTGTCACCTTGATCGGAGCCCATTTCCTTTTAAATGAAGAGATTCACTCGATAACGTTGATGGGAGGAGGCATGGTTCTTTTCGGGGTCTTTCTGGCCACCCGAAGAGCTTCGGGAATGTTTTGGGGCAAGGGTTAGGTTCGATCACCCATCTTTTTTATCGCCTCTCTCATTTTAAGAGTCAACGGTCCCCTCTGGGATTTCTCCAGCCGGGTTAAAACCTTCATCGATTCCCCGGCGCCAATCTTCCCCAGCGTATCACAGATCGCACCGAGGGACTCATCGCTAAGAGGATGCTTCTGAAGAAAACCCAGTAATCCCTTGGTCCCCCTTTTCTCTAATATTTCGATGAGCATCTGCTCCACCGTCTGTCCGTCAATCGTAATATTCCCGGAAAGACCAAAGGCAAGGTAGATATGGGTTTCGAGTTTCTCGGATTGGGGGGATGGGTTCATCGATAGTCCTTTCAGCATTTCGACCATCTTTCCGATGCCCCGGGGGCTCTTGATGATTCCCAGACACCAGACCGCTCTCTTTCGAACCTCAACGTCCGGGTCGTTTAGCTTCGAAAGAAAAATTTCCTCTCCTTCCGGGTCTCCAACCTGGCAGAGCGTGTGGATGGCCTGTTGCCTCAATTTGGCATGTTCATGGCCGGTTAATTTTTTTGCGAGTTTCGCCAGAGGGACCTGCCACTCCCGGGACTTGATCTCTCCCAGAACCCTGAGGATATCGCAGGTCGTTTCGACGGAGGTCTGCTGGCGGTCCAGTTCCTTGAGAAGATGGACGGCGGCCACCGGTCCGATTTGAATCAGGGTTTCGCAAGCATTCTTCCTGACCCATTGATCCTCGCTCGTTTTTAAAATATCGATGAGGACCGGAATGGCTCCGACCTCGAGGGCGGCCAACAGGGGGATGATTGCCATCCGGACTTCTTTTTTTCCCCTGAGAAATTTTTCTTTGAGCAGTTGAGGGATGGTTCCCTTGCCGATCTCCTCCAGAATCTGGCCAGCGAGGAGAGCCCACATGTTCTTCCCATGAAAATGGCGGTTGAGGGTTTCAAAAATCCGCAGAATCTCCGGATAGCGATCCCTTTGGACCAGCTCGGGGATCATCCCTGCAAAGGAGAGGGCCACATTGAGAAAGGCCTCCTTGTCCTTGGCCTGATCGAGTTGCTGGAAGAACTGATCCGTGTAGTTGAGAAATTTATCGGTCAACCTCTCCAGGAGGATCTTATCTTTTAAATTCCGGGGCAGATCTTCAAGGCTGATAATCTGATGCCTGAAAAATTCCTCGAGAAGGCCCTCCGTCTCCCCGGTGGCTTCGTCCTTTAAGCGGTGTGCGATCTTCTTTGCGAGCCGGTCTGATTTCCTTTCAAAGGCATCCTGCTTCTGAAGTTTTTTAAGGTCGAGATGTTCGCGCAAAAAGATTTTAGCGGTATTGAAGAGGTACGGTTTTTTTAACGAGGTGACGATCTCATCCTCAATCGTCTCCTCAAGACGCTCGGAGGCGGAAACGAGATCGCTATTCCGCAGAACAGCGCAGAGCAGGTCGGATTGGCGAATCGGCCGAAGGGCATCCCGGAGGAGGTTCCCCCGGATCTCCTGGATGTCCCGCCCCGTCATCTTTTGGAAGAGGGGAATCGTTTTGAAGTCTTTGCTCATCCGGGAAACAGTGAGCCGGGCCCGCCAGGGGATCTCCCGTTCCGGGGCGAGGAATTCTTCGTTGAAGATATAAGAGATATTGAAGATTCCCAGGCTGTAAAGGGTCTGGGCGAACCGATCCTGATCCTGTTTGCGGCGGGTGTCCACAAAGGAGGGCTCGCTCATGACATCGACGAATGCGCTGAATTCATCCCGGTTCATCCTGCTTTTGAGGGTCAGGCTGATCAGGCCTTTGCATTCCATATATTTCTCAAACTTGGGGACATAGAGCTCGCCCATCCCCTTCATCATCATCCTGCCCAATTTCTGAGCATCGGGCATAACGCCTTCCACATAGATCTCCTGCCCTCCCTGTTCCTCCCTCACAAGAAAGGCCAGTTCATCTTCTTCCCCGAAAAGCCCTCTGAACCTCCGGTAGAGGTCTTCCTTCGCTTTTTTCGATTCGGGATGATCCGCCGTGTAATATCCCGTTCTCAGGAAGGCCTGAATAAGATGAAGGACAAAGTCGGTGAGCTTGATCTGAAGCTTCTGTAAATGCTCGGCCTCTTCCGGGGCAAGGGGTTCCGGAACTCCTCCCGACGTCTTTTTTCCTAAGGTGGGATTGGGTTTGAGGGCCACTCTCTTTCCTTTCGGACCTAAATGTCACAAATAGACAAGAAGTTGTCAAGGCAATAATCTTTTCTCAAATCCCGATTTAGAAAACGGAAGCCCTTCTGCAGGCCGTCGTGGCGAGCACCTGAAAGGTGCGTGGCAATCTCATTGCGAAAAACGAGGCTGCTTCGCTTCGCTTGCAAAGACCATATCCAAAATCGGGATTTGGGTCTTTTTATCTGTTCCGTTGACTTTTAGGAGAAGGGTCAATTAAATTTAGAACCAGGTGAGTGCAGGGGATGAAATCTTTTAAAACGCTCAAAGCGGACCTCTTCAGGAACCGATGGCGAATCCTGACGGGACTTGGCGCTCTTCTCATCGTCGACGTCCTTCAGCTCCTTATTCCGAGAGTGGTGAAATACGCCATCGACGACCTGACCGAGGGAAGGGTTTCTTCATCCCAACTCCTCCTTTACGGGACATGGATTTTTATTTTAGCCCTGGGCATCGGCGGATTCCGGTATGTCTGGCGGTATCTTTTGCTGGGAGCTTCCCGCCGGGTGGAAAAATCGCTGAGAGAGCGTTTTTTTCTTCATCTTCAAACCCTCTCCTCTTCGTACTTCTCCCGGACAAAGATAGGGGATTTGATGGCCCATGCCGTCAATGATATCGAATCGGTCCGGATGGCCTTGGCTCTTGGCCTGGTTTTCATTGTGGACACGGTCATCCTGGGAGTTTTGACCCTCTTTTTTATGGCCTATATTCACCCCTTGTTAACCCTGTACGCCGTCCTTCCCATGCCGTTGATCACGGTGATTACCCTTGTTTTCAGCCGGAGGATCCACGAGCGATACGAAGTGCTCCAGAAGACGTTCGCCCAGCTTACCGAAAGGGTCAGGGAGTCCATTGCTGCCATCCGTGTCATCAAAGCCTACGCTCGGGAAGAGACAGAGATGGAGAAACTTTCCCGCGTGAGCAGGGATTATGTCAATAAAAATGTCGGCGTTACAAGGATTTGGGGCATGTTTTTTCCCCTCCTCCTCTTTCTTTCAAATCTTTCCATGGCCATTGTTCTCTACTTAGGGGGAAGGTTGACGATCGTTCAATCCATCTCCGCCGGAGATTTCGTGGCCTTCATGAGTTACCTGGGAATGCTGGCATGGCCGATGATGGCCCTCGGGTGGGCGATCAATATGATTCAACGGGGAGCGGCTTCGATGGACCGTTTAAACCGGATCTTCGGAGAAACGCCTGAGATTTGCGACGCTCCGGGAGTCATTTCCTCGGGTCCCCTCAAAGGAAAAGTGCAGATCCGTGGGCTGACCGTTCCATCTGGCAATGGGGGGACCCCTCTTCTCGAAGACATCGATTTAGACATCCATGAAGGGGAAAAGATTGTGATCGTCGGCAGAACAGGGGCCGGGAAAACGGTTCTGTGTCATCTGCTGGCTCGAATCCTCGAATCTCCGGAAGGGTCCATTTTCTTTGATGGGACCGAAATCCATCGTATTTCGCTCAAGACTTTGAGGGGAAACATCGGCTATGTGCCCCAGGACATTTTTCTCTTTTCCGATACCATCAGGGAGAACATTGCATTTGGAAGGCCGGACGCCTCCCGTGAAGAGGTGGATGAAGCGGCCAGGATTGCTCAGATTTACGATGAGGTGATGGAATTTCCCTCGGGGATGGATACCGTGATCGGGGAGAAGGGAGTCACCCTTTCCGGCGGGCAGCGGCAAAGGGTTTCCATTGCCAGGGCCGTCTTAGTGAATCCGCCGATCTTTATCCTCGATGATGGCCTCTCCTCCGTGGACATCCAGACGGAAGAGAGGATCCTTGGCGAATTGGAAAGATTTCTCAGGGGAAAGACAAGCATCCTTGTCACCCACCGTATCGCTCCGCTCCGGAGAGCCGACCGGATTCTCGTTCTGGAGCAGGGAAGGGTGGCGGAGGTGGGCGACCACCGGAACCTTCTCGACAGGAGCGGGATCTATGCGAATCTTTACCGGGAAAGAGAGATGGAAGAGGAACTTGAGAAAGAAAAATTCTAAATTCGAAGCACGAAATCCGAAACAATATCAAATGACCAAATTTCAAATGTTCGAAAAAGTTTAGAAATTTGAATTTAAAAGATTCGAATTTGTTTCGAGTTTCGATATTCGAATTTCGGATTTCCGGGTTAAACGATGTACGCTGATTTCGGATATATGGAAGAGGGAAAACTGGGGAAGCCCTACGACCTGAAACTGATGGTCCGGTTGGCTGCTTTTCTCCGGCCCTACTGGTTCCTGATGGGCTTCTCCCTTTTCTTCGTCCTGATCATGGTTGCCCTGGACCTGGTGATTCCCTACCTGACCAAGGAGGCGATTGACCGTTACATCGTGACTTCGGCCAGAGAGGTGATTCTCCGGAGAGGCGGATCACCGGAGGAGGGGCGGCTCCTGCGGCAATTCGAAAAAGATCTCATCCCCACGGAAGAGGAGGGGAGATTTCTTCTTCCGCCGGAGGCCCTAAGGTCGATGGACCGGAGGGACGCGGCGCTTTTCCAGAAAGCCGGCCTCCTTTCTGAAAACCGATACTATCTCTTCAGTCCCCGGAGACCGGAAGAGGAGGCCCTGCTCGCGGCCTATCCTTCCTTTTTCGAAAGGAGCGGCCCTTATGCTTTCATCTCCGTGGACCGGATGAAAGATTTAAAAAGGGAGGACCGCCTCCGCTTGAGGGGAAGGGATATCGAGGGCGTTCTTCACCTCGCTGTCCTCATCGTCCTTATTCTGGCCATGCATTTCGGATTGAATTTCATCCAGGTCTACGCCATGGAGCTTGCGGGCCAGAGGATGATGCATGACCTCCGGATGAAGGTTTTTTCCCATCTCCAGAACCTTCCGGTCTCCTTCTTCGACCGGAATCCCGTGGGAAGGTTGGTCACACGGCTCACTAATGATGTTCAGAATGTCCATGAGATGTTCGCCTCCGTTCTGGTCAACCTTTTCAGGGATGTCGTCCTCCTGATCGGAATCGTCGTCATCCTTCTCCACCTCCACAAGGCGATGGCCCTCCTCTCCTTCTCGGTCGTTCCCCTGATCTTCATCACCACGCTTTTCTTCAGCCGCCGGGCGCGGGACGCATTTCGGGAGATACGTTTCAAGATCGCCCAGATGAATGCCTTCCTCCAGGAGAATTTTGCGGGAATCCGCGTGGTTCAGCTCTTCCGAAGGGAGGAGGAGAACGGCAGGCGATTCCAGAAGATCAACGAGGGGCACTACCAGGCCAATATGAGACAGATCTCGATCTATGCCTTCTTCGTCCCACTCGTCGAAATTCTAAGCTCGGGGGCCACCGGTCTTCTCATCTGGTACGGAGGAGGGAGGGTCCTCCAGGAGGCGATCAGCCTTGGCGTCCTCGTGGCATTTCTCTCCTATATCCGGATGTTCTTTCAGCCCATCCGGGACCTGTCCGAAAAGTATACCATCCTCCAGTCGGCAATGGCTTCCCTCGAGAGGATTTTCGGATTACTCGACCAGGAAGAGAAGGTTCAGCCGCCGTTTTCACCAATCAGAGGAAACATCCGGGGAAACATCGAATTTGAACAAGTCTCTTTCTCTTACAATAGCCAGGACCGGGTTCTCACGGAGGTCTCTTTCGCTGTCCGCGAGGGAGAGACGGTTGCCATTGTGGGAGCGACGGGAGCCGGAAAGACATCGCTCCTCTATCTTCTTGAACGGTTTTACGAACCGCAAGAAGGAAGGATTCTGATCGATGGGATTGATATTCGTGAGAGAGAACTCTCCGACCTGCGATCCCAGATCGGGATGGTGTTGCAGGATACATTTCTCTTTTCAGGAGATATCGAAGAGAATATCCGGCTTGGAGACCAGGGGACGGATGGAGCAAAGGTGAGGGAAGCGGCCCGGATGGTGAAGGCGGATCAGTTTATTGAGCGATTGGCCAATCGATACCACACCCGGGTGGGAGAGGGAGGAGAAGTCCTGTCCGCAGGGCAGAGACAGCTCCTTGCCTTTGCAAGGGCCCTCTATGCCAATCCGAGAATTCTCCTGCTCGATGAAGCGACCTCCCATGTCGATCCTGAAACGGAGCGATTCATTCAAGAAGGCCTGGCCCAGCTCCTCAAAGGGAGAACGGCTGTTGTTATTGCCCACCGCCTCTCCACCATCCAGCACGCGGACCGGATCCTCCTTCTCCACAAGGGAAAAATTCGAGAAACGGGATCCCACGGGGAATTGATGGCGAAAAGAGGATTATACTACAGGCTTTATCAACTCCAGTTCGGAGTTCGGTGAAAGGTGACAAGTATCACGTTTCGAACTCCCGCGGGAAAAGGTTTGAAACCGTTCCCCACAGATTGGCAAATTCATTCTATCCGGGCAGAAGAGCCGATTTGACAAAGTCAGCGGGCGTATCCTATAAAGAATAAGGATGAGAACGCCTGACACCCAATTCGAAACTTCATGATCTAAAAGGGCATCCTCTTCGCCGGTGATGGGGATATGATGGAGGAAAAAGGAGAGCTTTCTCCGGAGGTTCAACCCGGGGAAGAGAAGAAACGGGATTTGGATCTGAATGCTCTTTTTCCGGGGAAGGAGTATGATCTGAATCGCCTGTTTCCCGATGAAGGGATGAAAAAACTTCTTCATGACCTGAAGCGGAACAAGAGGGAGATCGATCGGTTTATCAAAAGTCTCAATCTGGAGGAGGAAGGATAGATGAAGTGCCCCCGATGCGAGGAAGCCCTGCCTACCATTCTTTGCGAGGAATGTGGGAAAGGAATACCGGAAAGGAGCCGTTTCTGCTGCTGGTGCGGAAGTCCGGTTCGAGCGAAGGACGAGGAGGCCGATTTATCGGAAAGGGTCTTATGCAGCGACGGAAGTTGTATCGGGGTTATCAATGAGACGGGGGTTTGCAATATCTGCGGGAAGCCCCGCGCGGAAGGAACTGCCTGATGATCGTCCTCATCGTTGTTTTCCATCGGGGGGCGGGTTACGTTGACAGTCGGGTTGTGAATGATTATGTTATATTTGAGAAAGGCGTCTGAGGAGGGTTAAAGGAGGTTGCCATGATTTTTTTACCCAAGAGCGGTGCGGACAAGGAGGAGAAGGGAAGAGATGAAAAGATTTTCGTTCCTTCCGAACTTCCCATCCTTCCCTTAAGGGGGACGGTGCTCTATCCCGATCTCATCTTGCCTATCATGGTAGGCAGGAAGAGGTCTGTCAAATTGATCGATGATGCGATGGATACAAACCGGATTATCGGCGTCGTTACCCAGAGGCGGTCCGAAATCGAAGACCCCAAGGAGACCGATCTCTTTTCGGTGGGGGTGGCTGCGCTGATTCTCAGAATGATCCGAGAACTTGATGGAAGCCAGAGGGTCATCGTCCAGGGCGTTTCAAGAATCCGGGTGAAAGAATATATCCAGCGGGAACCTTATTTCAAGGCGCGGACCGATACCCTTGAAGAAGGGTTTGTCTTGGGGGTTGAGATCGAGGCCCTCATGATGAACCTGAAAAATCTTTTTCACAGGGCGGTCGAGCTGGCCCCCTATCTGACCTCGGAACTGGGTTCGATGGTGAGCAATATCAAATCCCCTCCCATTCTCGCCGATTTAATCGCTTCGAACCTCAATGTCTCCACTCCTGAAAAACAGGCGATTCTGGAAACCCTCGATGTTCGAGAACGGCTTACCAAGGTGCACCTCGTCCTGAACAAGGAGGTCCAGGTCCTGGAACTGGGCAATAAGATCCAGTCCCAGGTGAAAGAGGATATGGACCGGACCCAGAGGGAATATTATCTCCGCGAGCAGTTGAAAGCCATCAAAAAGGAGTTGGGAGAACTGGATGATCACTCCAGCGAGATCAAAGAATTAAGGGAGAAGATTAAGAAGGCTAAGATGCCGCCCGAGGTGGTGACGGCGGCGGATAAGGAGCTAGACCGCCTGTCTAAGATCCCTCCTGCCTCGGCGGAATATACGGTTGCCAGGACCTATCTCGACTGGCTGGTAGAACTTCCATGGTCGGAGGCGACCGAGGATAATCTTGAAATTAAGAATGCCCAGAAAACACTGGACGAGGACCATTACGATCTGGAAAAGGTGAAGAAGAGGATTCTGGAATACCTGGCCGTCAGGAAACTGAAGTCCGATATGAAGGGACCGATCCTCTGCTTCGTGGGTCCGCCAGGGGTCGGAAAGACCTCTCTCGGCAAATCGATCGCCAGGGCCATGGGACGAAAATTCATGCGGCTCTCTTTGGGCGGGGTAAGGGATGAAGCGGAGATCCGGGGACATCGGAGGACCTATGTGGGCGCTCTGCCCGGCCGGATCATCCAGGGAGTCAAGAGGGCAGGATCGAACAATCCGGTCTTCATGCTGGATGAAGTGGATAAGATTGGAATGGACTTCCGCGGCGATCCTTCCTCTGCCCTTCTCGAGGTCCTGGACCCGGAGCAGAACTTCTCCTTCTCGGATCATTATATCGATCTGCCCTTCGACCTTTCAAAGGTGATGTTCATCACGACCGCCAATGTGCTCGACACCATTCCTCCGGCCCTTCGGGACCGGATGGAGACCCTGGAACTTCCGGGGTATAGCGAAGATCAGAAGATGATGATTGCCAAGGAATTTCTGATCCTGAAGCAGATCACCGAACACGGGTTGACTTCAGAGCACATCGAATTTCAGGATGCGGCCCTCCAGGTCATCATCAGCTCCTATACCCGCGAGGCAGGAGTGAGAAACCTAGAGAGGGAGATTGCCGCCATCTGCCGCGGGGTGGCCAAAGATGTGGCCTCCGGGAATAATAAGGAGAAGGTGCTCCTTACTCCTGAGCTCCTCCACAAATTTCTTGGGCCAGTGAAGTTCTTCCCTGAAGTGGCGGAGCGGACCTCTGAGCCGGGTGTGGCCACGGGGCTGGCCTGGACGCCCACCGGAGGGGATATCATCTTTGTGGAGGCGACGAAGATGAGGGGGGAGAAGGGATTGACCTTGACCGGTCAGCTGGGCGATGTGATGAAAGAGTCCGCCCAGGCGGCGCTGGCTTATGTGCGATCAAAAGCGAAAGATCTTGGCATTGAAGAAGACTTCTTTGAGAAGCATGATATTCACATCCATGTCCCCGCGGGCGCCATTCCTAAAGACGGGCCCTCGGCCGGGATCACGATGTTTATCGCTCTCACCTCTCTCTTGACGAACAAACCCGTCCGGAACGATGTGGCCCTGACCGGCGAGATCACTCTAAGAGGCCTCGTTCTTCCCGTAGGAGGGATCAAGGAGAAGGTCCTGGCCGGAATGCGTGCGGGAATCCGGACGATCATCCTTCCGAAGAAGAATGAAAAGGATCTGGAGGAGATTCCGGAGCATATTCGAAATCAATTGAGCTTCCAGTTTATTCAGAAGATGGATGAGGCCATTGACCTGGCCCTCAAGCATCCCGAAGTCCAGAAGCCGGAACATGGGGCATTGAGCATTACCGCCTGATCAAACCGGACGTGTTGTGGATTTTCCCAAGCTCAGAAATGTAAATATCTTTCCCGTCCGGATGTCGGGGCAATCCATGCTCTGTCTTCAGGACCCTCAGAATATCTGCGACAAAGCTCTCTTTCTGCCTCCCCCGCTTCATTTCATCCTTTCCTTTTTTGACGGTCGCCATTCGGTCCTGGATATTCAGGCCGAATATATGAGAAAGTTCGGAGAGTTTCTTTTCACGGAAAAGATCGAGGAGATCATCCGTCAACTCGATGAAACTTTCTTTCTCGAAGGGGAGAGATTTCAGGAAGCCCAGAGACAAAAAGAGGAAGCGTTCAGGAAGTCTTGCTTTCGGGAGGCGGCTTTTTCCGGGAAGAGTTACGAGAAAGAGCAAGGAAAGCTGAGGGCTCAACTTTCGGAATATTTTACCGGCCCGGAGGGTCCGGGACCGCTTCCGGAGAAAGGAGAGAAGGGCCCCGTTAGAAAAGACGGGATGTTATGCCCTCCCTTTTCTGAAAGGTATTCAAATTCCGATTCGCAACTTCCTCGCTGCCTTGAAAGGACGGGGTTTTCTAACGGGGTCAAGGGGTTGAGGGGAGTGATTGCCCCCCATATCGATTTTCAGAGAGGAGGGCCCTGCTATGCCTTTGCCCATCGGGAGATATGGATCAGCCCTTTGCCGGATTGCTTCATCCTCTTTGGGACGGCGCATGTTCCGATGAAACATCCCTTCTCCATGACTCGAAAGAGTTTCATCACCCCCCTTGGCCAATTAGAAGTGGACCGCGAGCTGGTCGATGCGATCCAATCCCGATGCCGTGAGGATTTTTTCATGGACGAGGGAATCCATCGGACCGAGCATTCCATCGAGTTTCAATGCGTTTTCCTCCGTTATCTCTATCCTGGCCCGACTCCTATCAGGATTGTTCCCATTCTGAGCGGGTCCTTCCATGAGATGATGGAGCGAGGAATTCCACCGATTGATCTTCCGTCCGTCCGCCGGTTCATCGAAGCCATCCAAGAATCCGTATCATTGCTTGGCAGGAAGGTCTGCTGTATCGCCAGCGCTGACCTTGCCCATGTGGGGCTTCAGTTCGGAGACCGGGATGGGATCGGAGAGTATGACCTCCGGATCCTCGAAGAGGAAGACAGGGACATGCTCAGTCACCTGGAAAGGGCAGACGAAGAGGGGTTCTATGCTTTCATTTCAGGAGAACGGGACCGGAGGCGAATCTGCGGACTACCGGCCATCTATACGGCGCTCAAAGTGATGGGGGCGGAAAAAGGCAGGCTCTTAAAATATGGCCAGGCCTTCACTCCGGAGGCCCGCTCCGTCGTCTCCTTTGCCGGCATGGCGTTCTATTAAAAAGGATCACTTCGCTTAAGGTTTGAGGTAAGAGGTTTAACCTTTAACCTCAAGTCCCGCATAGCGGGACGCTCCTCTAACCTTTAACGAAGTTTTGTAGATCAGGAGGGTCTGGTTTTGATTCTGTCGAGAGAGGGGTAGACCTGGGACAGTCTGGTCTCGATCTCCGGAGGGACCTCCACCTGGAGGTTAAGGATCTTTTCCCTGATCAGGGCGAGTGTCCCCAATTTTTCACTGACCTCTTTGGGCGTGACCCTGCTTAATCTCTTTGAAACTTCTTTCACCTCTTCATTGAGGAATTCGATCAGTTTCAAAACCTCTGAAACCTTTTTCTGGGCCATCCTCTTTCCTCTCCTTTAATCTTTGCTTCCACCATACCCGATTTAAAAAGAGAATTCAAGAAGTTTCATTCCCCTATTCATTTAATATATCCTCGTTTTCAAATTCAGAAAGGCTGTGTTCCCCTCCGTCTTCAAACTTCTTGATCCAACCATTTACACGGTCCTCCCCATAAGCTTTTTTCCATCCTGCAACAATGTGCTCGACAGGAATATCCGCAAAGATTCCTTCGAATTCGACATATTCCATAAATTTTTTGTTTTCCAGATTATAAGGCTGGAAAAGAGAATCTTCCCGGCCGTTAAATTCAAGCGGAGAGACACGATGCCTCTGGCAAAGTTCACGGTTAAATGCCGGGGTGGCTTTTATCCACCTTCCCCCCAAATAAAATTCTACAAAACCATGAGAGATAAAAAGGTCCGTTCCAAGGAAATCAAGAAGCTGTTTGGTGGCCAGGTGATTCCGGACCGTTGCAAGCCCCACCCGCGAAGGGATGCCGCAGGCCCTTCCGAGGGCGCAGAGCAGGGAGGCCTTGGGAACGCAGAAACTTCTTCCCCGCTTCAGCACAAAACTCGCACGGTAATGTTCGGGCAGATAGAAAGGCGAGTAGGGGTCATAACGGATTTCATCGCGCACTGTGAGGTAAATCTTGACCGCCAACTCAACGGGATCGGTGGTCAAACCAGCCACCCTTTGTGCATAATCCCGAACATTCCTGTGGTCGCTGTCGATGATATTCGTGGGATTGAGGTAACGGGGGTCCGCCGAATCTGTCTTCATTTACTCACTATAATGCACTCCTTCCATTCTTTCAACCCCGGCAAAAAGAGGCCCGACGAAAAGAGGCAGGCGAAATGGTACGGGATCCGGGGGAGGTTTTATTGAGTTTATCCAAGGGATATGGTATGAGAAGAATCATCGGTTTGTGCCGGGAGGAGGATAAGTGATTCAAGCCCTTCAGGTGAGAAGTTCAAAACAGACGGAGTTCATCGATATCACACGGATTGTTCAAGGGGCCGTCGACAAGGCCGGGGTGAAGGAGGGCCTCTGTATTCTCTATGTCCCTCATACCACCGCGGCGGTGACGGTCAATGAGAATGCCGATCCGAGCGTTCCAAGAGATATCCTGATGGAACTCAACAAAATCGTTCCTTTCGAAGACCGTTATCAGCATAGCGAAGGGAATTCTCCGGCCCATATCAAATCGAGCCTCGTCGGATGTTCCCAAACCCTTGTCATCGACTCAGGAAAAATTCTCCTCGGGACCTGGCAGGGGATCTTCTTCTGTGAATTCGATGGACCCCGAAGCAGGCAGGTCTATGTCAAAGTGATTTCGGATGGCCGATAAATAGGTTTACAGGTTAGGGTTACGAAGCCCGTTTCGGTTATCGGTTAAGGTTACGTGCAAAGAATTAGAGACGATAAACGTAGCCTTTTATTAACGATACGGGCATCGTTACCGTTGCCGTCAGACGAAACCCTTATCCTTGATGCAATAATGGAGATGAATCTAAAAGATCTTATCGATAGAGCAAGCCAGATACTCGAAAAAGAACCAAGGTTGATCCAGCTTCCGTCCGAAGGGAAAGCCGTTTTTGTGGGTGATACCCACGGAGACCTTGATGCCTCGCAGGAAATTCTCCGGCGTTACCTGATAGAACCCTATCGAATCGTCTTTTTGGGGGATTATGTGGATCGGGGAGATGACTCCGCAGCAAATATCAACTATTTGCTTCGCATGAAGCTTGAGCATCCGGAAAATATTTTCCTTCTTGCCGGCAATCACGAAGGGCACAGGGTCAAAGAGTTGAGGCCTGCCAATTTCTGGGAATCTCTACCGCTCGAGAAGCAGGTACAATATGGGCAGGTTTTCTCCCTGTTTCCCTTGTGCGCTTCTTCCGTCAATGGGATCGTGGCTCTTCATGGTGCATTGCCCGAGTTGAACTCCCTTGAAGAGATCGATCGGGTCGAATGGGGAGATCCGAACTGGGACAGGATTGTCTGGGGAGACTTCGTGGAAGGGGATGGAGATCTCCTCGGAGACCGGTGGGGAAGGCTTCAGTTCGGAGGAACCTATTTTGAGCGGTTGATGGATAGGTATCAAAAAAATATACTCATTCGGTCCCATCAGCCCCATGCGCCTTCATTGATGTTTCAGAAAAAGTGTATTACCATTTTCACTTCCAACGCCTATTTCCCGATCCGAACAATCGTGGTCGCTGACCTGGAGAAAGAGATCCGGGATGCAAGGGATGTGATCATTGAAAGAATTTAAATACGAAGCACGAAACCCCTGCCTCCGCCGAAGCGCCTGCCCTCCGCAAGGCTTCTGGAGGCGGGGCTACGCGCAGGCAGGCGAATTTCGAAACAAACTCAAATGCCCAAATTGTCAATGTTCAAAACGAATAAATGTTTAGGACATTTGGATTTTGAAAATTCGTATTTGTTTCGGATTTCGAAATTCGAATTTCGGATTTCATAATAGAGCCGATTTTACCATCGGCGAGAATAGAGGCACGGCATACATAATGGCGAAAATTATTTCTTTTGACATGGATGGAACGTTGGTCAATCCGGAGTTCACGGAATGGGTCTGGCTCCACGGCATCCCTCGCCTTTATGCCCGGAAGAGAGGGATCTCCTTCGATGAGGCAAGGGCCCTCGTCGTGGAGGAATATCGGAAGGTCGGAGAAGGGGCGATCGAATGGTATGACATTAAGTACTGGTTCAAGGTCTTTGAACTTGATGAGACCTGGGAAGCCTTGATGGAACACTATGCCGGCAAGATCAGCGCCTACCAGGATGCCGGCCACATTCTGGGGCGTTTAAAAGAAAAATACCCTCTCGTTCTTTCCTCCAACGCAGGAAGGGAGTTCATCGACGTCGAAATGGACGTCACCGGCCTGGGAAGGTATTTTGATCGCATCTTTTCGGCCACCTCTGATTTCGGAGTGGTCAAGAAGACGGTCCGATTTTACCAACAGGTCTGTGAGGCCCTGAAGGCGGAACCGGAGGAAATCGTCCATGTGGGCGATCATTATGAGTTTGACTATCTCGTCCCCCGGTCCCTGGGGATTCACGCCTTCTATCTGGACCGCTCGGGCAAACAGAGCGAAGACTCCTTCCTCTCGGACCTGAGAGACCTGGAGAAGAGGCTCCTTCCGATTGCAGATGGGAGATTGCGGATTCCAGATTGATCAATCAAGCCTCTGAAGGTTGATATGACCATGATCGGGGAGACGACATCCGAACAGCATAGGCATGCGTTTAGACTCCATTGGGCGTGGGTTGTCATTGCCTCAAGTTTCATTACCCTCTTCGTCAACTACAGCATCCGAATCGGCGCCTATTCGGTGCTCCTTCCCGGGATGATCAGGGACCTTCATCTCAGCATGACCCAAGCGGGGATAATCAGAGCGGCCTATTTCTTTGCCTACATCCTCCTCTCACCCCTGACGGGATGGCTGATGGATCGTATCGGGGGAAGATGGGTCATCAGTTTCTTCTGCATCTTTCTCGGGGCGGGAACCTTTTGGATGGGACGGGCGGATAACCTCACAGAAGCCGTCCTTTTCCATGGGATTGTGGGAGCGGGAGCCGCGGCGATATGGACTCCGGTCAGTGCGCTCGTCCAAAAATGGTTCGGGGTGACAAGACGGGGGCTCGCCATGGGAATTCTTTCCCCGAGTTACGCCATGGGGTTCGGCCTGATGGGGGTTCTTCTCCCCATCGTTGTTGAGGTCTATAGCTGGAGAATGGGATGGACCATCCTGGGGATCTCAGCCTTCTTCCTATCGGGGATCAATTACCTTTTCTTGAGAAATGATCCGAAGGAGATGGGGCTTCTTCCCTGGGGAGAGAGATTACAACCGAATCCTCCTATTCCATCCGGTCCTCTTTTTCGATATCAGGACATTCTCAGAAAGAGCCATTTTTGGTTGATCGGGATTTCCTACCTGTTTATTTCCGTCGGGGCCTATATCCTGTCGGACTTTATCGTCACCTACGGGGCGACCGAACTGGGCCTCCCCTATCCGACCGCCTCCGCCCTGATTACCCTGATGGCTTTCGCCGGGATTGCAGGGGGACTCATTCTGATGCCGCTTTCCGATTTCATCGGAAGGAAGAGATCTCTTGTGGCGATTAACTTCATGGTCGGCCTCGGCATTCTTTTTATCGTCCTCGTGCGTGAGAATATTCTCCTGTTAAGGGTGGGAATGGGATGGTTCGGGTTTTTTTACGGGGCCATCTGGCCCATGTATGCCGTCTGCGCGAGAGACTATTTCCCCAAACAAGTGTCCGGCACCATCATCGGAATCTTTACCCTTTTCTATGGGACAGGAGCGATGGCCGGGCCCATTCTGGCGGGCCGAATGGTCGATTTGACCGGAACATTTCAATATCCTTTCTTCTTTGGGGCCTTCGCCTCCTTCGTTGCCGCTGTCTTGATGGGGTTTTTAAAAAAACCGGCAGGGCTTGGAAAGGGAAAAGATTGAAACGATTCTCCAGTTTATGGTAGGATTCGGGTGGGTGGTTCAGGACGTTCAGGAGGAGTGCATGACAACAAACCCAAGAATTCTGGTCATTGATGACGAATTGATCGTCTGCGAAAGTTGTCAACGGATACTCGAAGAGGAAGGATATGAAGTGGAAACCGCTTTGAGCGGGGAGGAAGCCTTCAAAAAGATGAGGGAAAACCCGTTCGATATCGTCATCACCGATCTCAAAATGCCCGGAATGGACGGCATGGAGGTGCTCCGGGTTTTCCGGAGGGAGCACCCGGACACGATCATCATCATGATCACCGGTTTTTCCACCGTGGAGACAGCGGTTGAGGCGATGAAACTGGGAGCTTTCGACTATATCCCGAAGCCCTTTACTCCGGATGAGGTTTCCATCGTGGTGAAGAAAGCCGTGGAGCAGAAAAACCTCCTTCTGGAAAACATCTATCTGCGGCAGGAGCTCCAGGAGAAATACGGATTTCATAATATCGTCGGGAAAAGTAAAAAGATGCAGGAGATCTACAGGATCATCGTGAAGGTGGCTCCGACGGATAGCACGGTCATGATCAATGGACAGAGCGGCACAGGAAAAGAGCTCATTGCCCGCGCCATCCATTTTAACAGTCCGAGAAGGGAGAAGCAGTTTGTTCCCGTGGACTGTGCCGTTCTTTCGGAGAATCTCCTGGAGAGCGAGCTGTTCGGCCATGTCCGGGGATCCTTTACCGGAGCGGTAACCACCAAGCCCGGGCTTTTCGAAGTGGCGGATGGTGGGACGGTCTTCCTCGATGAAATCGGGAATATCAGCCTTGCCATTCAAGCCAAACTCCTGAGGGTGTTGCAGGAAAGGGAATTCACCCCTGTGGGAGGAACAAAAACCAAGAAGGTTGACATTCGGCTCATTGCGGCAACCAATAAGGAACTGGAAAAGATGATCAAAGAAGGCAGTTTCCGGGAGGATCTTTATTACCGCCTGAACATCGTTCCCATCCATCTGCCCCCCCTGAAGGAGCGCCGGGAAGATATTCCGGTTCTCTCCGTCCATTTCTTAAAAAAATGTTCCGAGGAAATAGGGAAGCCGATCAAGGGATTTACGCCGGAGGCTATGGAGAAATTAATGAAATATCCGTGGCCGGGGAATGTGAGGGAACTGGTGAATGTCATCGAACGAACAGTCGTCATGATGGACGAGGAAATGGTGCGGGCCGAACACCTCATTCTGCCCGGTCAACAGGAGAGAGAGGGGATTGAAAGCTCCATTCCCGCGACCAGCGAGGAATTAAAAGAATTGAAGAAACAACTCAGGGAGAAAGCGGTGGAGGATATCGAGAAGGCCTTTATCATCAACGCCCTGGAACGAAATCAATGGAATGTCACGAGGGCAGCCGAGGAGGTTGGTATGCTCAGGCCAAATTTTCAGGCCTTGATGAGGAAATATGGCCTTCGTGCACGAGAAGAATAAAAAAATACCAATGGGCAATGATCCATGACCAAATAAAATAATGGATAGTAAGTCATTTGATCATTGGTAATTGAGGTTTTAGGGTGTCGGATTTTTTTAAATGGCTGATATTGGGTTGGTCACTCGTTGTGGTCGGGATTGCCGCCCTCGGTCTGATCCTGATTGTTAAATTCGGGGAAATTAAGCGGATAGAGACAGATGATGTAAGTCTTTGTTTTATTATAGCTTTTTTTTGCTGGCTTATTCCAATCATTGCTTTTTCGATACTTGCCCGTACATTGGGATTCTAATAACTATTAATGCATATTAATTTTATTTTTATTAAATATCAATTAATTTTAGCAATTAGTGAATTTTTGCTCAAATATTTTTTTAAAATTGTATATTTTAATTATACTATTTCCCGCCGGCATTTGGGAGCCATTTAAAAATAACCTAATAAAATCAAATTATTATAAGAATTTATTCTTTGGTTTAACGTTGGCACATGAAATGCATAACCTCTATAGGAACTTGTTGGAAGGAGGGATGAAGGATGGAAAAAAGATATAAAACATTCATCATCGGGCTGATGGTGGCAATATTCAGTTTCATGTCGACCCCGGCCCTTGCAAGATCGATCAGCCTGAAAGATGCAGGAGTCGCACTCTGGGTTTTTATCATCATCGGAGCGGTTATTGTCCTGCTTCAATTGATTCCTGCAGCGATCCTGTTTTTCACATTTATCGGGACAACCACAGGTCTCATTCTGAAGAAGAAGGCCGCGGAAAAGGAAATTGTTGATGAAAAGATGGGGCTCCCCGGATACGAACCGGCCCCCGTGAAGAAGTAGGAGAGGAGATCTCCGGATTAAGATTAAATGATAACAGGAGTTGAAAGATGAATCGAAAGATGAGACGGATTCTGATCCTTTTAAGCATGGCCTTGGTGGCTGGGATTGCTCTTTTCTCCCTGGCCATCGCCTATTTAGGAGGGATCAGGGGGGTAGGCCTTCTGGGAGTTTGGTTCTTTCTGACCTTCGGGATCATCATCGTCTTGGCCCAGTTGATCCCGGCGGGCGTCCTCTTTTCTTCCTTCATCGGAACCAGTTTTTCCTCTTTCCGGAGGGATGGGTTGCCTGTCCGGGCGACATAGACCCATCCGTTCGTGGTCAGTCCCGCGAAGCACCGGACCGAACCGTGAACGGAACCCAATGGTATGATTCACCCTTCGACTGGCTCAAGGGTGAACGGTTTATGTAGAGGAGTGTTTGACACAGTTCACCAGAAAGGTTCGGTTCTTTAAAGGGAGGGGTTCAGAAGGCCGGGAATAAAAAAGATGAGTTTGAGAGATGAAAGAGAGAGACAGCGATGAAATCGAAAACAATCCTCATAGCCTATCAGGATGAATTCTGGGTCAGGTCGCTTTCCACCTTTTTACACGGCGTCGGGTATAAGGTCGAGACAGCGAAGATGGTCAGCGAAATGATCCGCAAGGTAAGAAAAGGACATATCCATGTCGTCCTTTTGGACGACGAAATGGAGGGGGTGAAGGCATCCGACCTTGTTCCGCTTTTTAAGAATATGAACGAGAGGATCCAGGTCATCGTCATCTCTTCGGAGGCGTCCCTCGGCCAGGTGAAACGTCTCAGGGGAGCGGGGATTTTCTACCAGGCGATGAAACCGGTCGATCTGGAGGAGATCCGGTCGGCGGTCGAGTGTGCTTTCGAAAAAATTGAGAGGGAAAATCTAAAAGAAGGATTTTTCCCTTTTCTGATTCCAAGGAGGATTCCGGCATGATATGGAGGAAGAATAAGGCGTGGATTGTTCCTTTGGGCATTCTTTCTCTTCTCTTTTTTCTCGGGGGGCCGGGAGAGACGGCCTGGGGGGGCAACGCTCAATGTTTGAGCTGCCATCAGGACAAAGATCTGGCCAAAAAAGATGCCCGGGGGAAAAAAGTTTCTCTCTACGTATCGGAGGACCTGTTCGGCAAGTCGGTTCATGCCGGAATTTCCTGTACGGACTGCCATACCCGCATCCTTGACGATGCCCATGCCGGCAAAGGGGTGAAGGAGGCCGACCGGAAGGTGGACTGCGGCGCCTGCCACGAGATGTCGGAGAAATTATTCAAAACAAGCGTTCATAGCTTGAGAGCGGAGATCGCCTGCAAGGAATGCCATGGGCATCATTATATCAAACCTCTTACGGACCCGAGATCGGTTACCTATCGGACCAATCTTATCCAAACCTGCGGGGCCTGCCATCCTGAAGAAAGCGAACAGTTTGGAGGCAGCATCCACGGTGTTGAACTCTCCAGGGGAAGGCCCAACCAGCCGACCTGTACGACCTGCCACGGAACCCATGCGATCAGAGCCAAATCCGACCCGGAGTCGCCCGTCCACTTTAGAAAAGTTGCCATCACCACCTGTCCCCAGTGTCATGCAGCAGAGCGGATCATGAGGGAGTACCGTTTTACCACACAGCCCGTCAGATCCTATTACGACAGTTTCCATGGCCTTTCCTACCGGGGCGGAGATGCCTTTTCGGCCAACTGCGCCAGTTGCCACGGCGTCCATGACATCCGTCCATCCTCTGATCCGAAATCAATGATCCACAGGGATAACCTCCAGCAGACCTGTGGGACCTGTCATCCAAGGGCATCCGAGAATTTCGCAAAGGGAAAGATCCATTCGGTGGCTTCCATCAAGGGGGAGGATTTCGGGGAGAAAGTCGTAGGATGGGTGAGGGTTGTCTACATCCTTCTGATTGTGATGGTCATTGGAGGACTGACATTCTTCAACTTCATGGATTGGTTGAGAAAGACGATTGATCGAAAGCCCTAATTCTTAAGGAGCGAAGCGTCATGGGGAAGAAATATCTTAGAATGACATTGAATGAGCGGATTCAGCACATCAATCTCGCCATCAATTTCACGATTCTGGTGATCACCGGCTTTGCCCTGAAGTACCCGGAGGCGTTTTGGGTTTCTCCCATTACGGACGTTCCTCTGGGGATGACGTTCAGGGGATTCCTCCACCGGCTCTCCGGGGTGGCTACCCTCACCCTGGGAGGCTACCACCTCCTCTATTTAGCCTTTACGGAGAGGGGAAGACAGATTGTGGTCGACATGATCCCCGGGTGGAAGGATGCCGTCGACCTCTGGGAGACCCTCAAGAATAATCTCTTCATCAACCGGCCGGCCAAAGTCCTCAAAATGGGACGGTTCAATTTCAGGGAGAAGTTGGAATATTTAGGATTGATCTGGGGGACGATTGTGATGACGGTGACCGGTTGCATCCTCTGGTTCAAAGAGGAATGGCTTTTGTTCTTTCCGTTGTGGACCTTTGAGGTGGCAAGAGCGATCCACTTTTATGAGGCTGTCCTGGCAACCCTGACCATTCTCGTCTGGCATTTCTATTCCGTCGTCTTCAACCCCGATGTCTATCCGATGAGCTGGGCCTGGATCAACGGGAACCTGACCGAACATGAGATGGAACTGGAGCATGGACTGGAACTGGAGAGGATCAAGGCCGAGGAGAAGGGAGGGTCGGTCCATTCGAATGAAGGGCCAAAGGCAGGAGGCGGAAAAGTCTATCCGATGCAGGAGGGAAGGGAGAAACTCTCCATCAAAGGTATTTATGGGATGGTTCAAAACTTTAATGAATCCATAAAAAACTGGAAGGGAATGTAAACTAAGGAAAACAAAAGGGGGGTGAAGGCTTATGAAAGATAATCTCAGGGAACGATACGGACCTCATCCGAAGAAGAAGGAAAAGAAGAAATTCCCGGTGAAAGAGGGGAATTTCTTCCAGAGAAGTTTCGACTGGTTAAAATGGAGACTCGACAAAACCGGAGGAGCAAATATCCACCATCCCTGCCTGGAACATTAATGGAAAAATAAAAGTCTTTGGTTGAAAGGTCAGGGCAAGGGCGCCCGCAGCGGAGAAAGATCGGTTATCGTTGTTGAAGCTCGTATCGAATCTCGTTTTAGGACACTCGATACTTGAGCATCGTCTCCATTAAACAATATTTCCCTTGACCTTATACGAAACGGGTGTCTTCACCCTTACCGAAAGACGAATTTAGCCCTATATATCCTCTTACTCCCACCATCCAAACCCCACCCAAATGGAGAGGATATATAGGGTTTTTTTTCATTGTAGAGAAAAAAAGAAAGTGTTAAGATTGACGTTATCCTTGACCTTAGCCTGTTCTGCAAAGATGATTCTCAAGAAAAAAATTACCGTTTGTGTTATCTCACTTCTCCTCTGTCTTCTCTCCGGAAGCCTTGTCCGGGAGCCGCGGGCAATGACGATCGAGGAGGAAAAAAAACTGGGGAGCAAGATTCTCCTCGAGATGGAGAAGAGGGTGGAGTGGGTCAGGGATCTCACCCTACAGGGTTACATGAACCGGATCGGCCATTCTCTGGTCGCCCAGGCGGGTCCCACTCCTTTTGAATTCAGATTCTATCTAATCAATGGGACGGATCCGAACGCCTATGCCATTCCCGGAGGACACATCTTCCTGACGACAGGACTCTTGGTGCTGGCGGAAAACGAGCAGGAGGTCGCAGGAGTTCTCAGCCACGAAATTTCCCATGTGATGGCGAGACATGTGGCGCAGATGATCGAAAGGTCGAAACGGATTAACATCGCTTCCATGGCAGCGATCATTGCAGGGGCTTTTTTAGGCGGAGGAGGAAAGGCCACCGAGGCGGTGGCGGCCACCGCCATGGCCACCGCGGAGGCCCTTGCCTTGAAATATACCCGCGAGATGGAGGTTGAGGCCGATCAAAACAGCCTTCGATACATGATCAAGGCGGGGTATGATCCCTCCGGATTGATCACTTTTATGAATAAGATTTACAGGCTCAGTCTTACCTCCGGGCCCAGGATACCCGTCTATCTCTCAACCCACCCGGCCATCGAAGATCGCATCTCTCTCATGGGAAACCTTCTCCAGGCCGGGCCGAAACCTGCGGGGCCTTTTAAAGCATCCGAAACGTATCGGAAGATTCAGGCAAAGGCCTTTGTCGAGGAGAGGGCGCCGCATGTGGCGATCCACCACTTTCAGTCGATGGTGGATTCCGGTCCGAAGGATGTAGACGCCTATTATGGTTTAGGGCTCGCCTACCGGAAGATGGGACGGCTGGACAAGTCGGAAGAGACGTTACAGGTTGCCCACTCTTTGGCCCCCGATGACAGGGATGTGTTGCGGGAGCTTGGAATTACCTCTTTTCTTTTCGGAAAACCAGATCAGGCGATAAAAAACTTCGAAACGGTTCAATCACTCTTTAAAGACAGCGGTGAACGGAATGAAGACCTGTTGGCCCTTTTTTATCTCGGGAAATGCTATCAGGAAAAGGAAGAAATGGCCCGGGCCCTCCCGCTCTTCCTGGAGGTCAAAAAAGAGCACCCCAGGTGGATGGATGTCCACCATAGCCTGGGTTCCGTATACGGAAGGATGGGCCGCAAGGGGCTCTCCCACTTCCATTTTGCCAACTATTTTAAATTGAGAGGGGAACATCAAAACGCCCTCCTTCATTTCAGGACCTCCCTCGATTGGTTGGAACGGGGAAGCCCGGAAAGGGAGGAAGCCCAGAGGGAGATGAAGGCACTGGGAGGGGCTAAATAAAGAATAATAACCAAACGCCAAACACCCATAACACCCTCCTACCCCCTCTTAAATTAAGAGGGGGAGAGGGGGAGTGATGATTTGGGATTTCGTGATTGGAATTTTAAAGGCACCTCCGGATATAAATTCAGTTGCAGAAAGCCAGAAAATAAGGGGATTGGAGACATCATGAAATCGGCTGAGGACTACTGCAAGTTCGCCCTCGAGAGAGGAGTGGATGGGGCAAAAGCGATCCTGCCGAGCTCCATTGTAACGGCCGAATGGGTTAGGTTGAAGTGCCAGTTCGGATGCCCGGGTTTTGGAAGGGGCCTTTGTTGTCCTCCGCACAGCCCTACGCCGGACCTTACCCGGAAGGTGATCGATTCTTATGAAAAAGCGATCCTCCTGCATCGACGCATCCCCGGCGGGGCCAAGAGGAGGGAGAGGACAAAAGAATTCAACGAGATCATTGTTCGAGTGGAGATTGAAATTTTTCTTGAAGGCTATTATAAAGCGTGGAGCATGACCTCGGGTCCCTGTCGCCTCTGCAAGGAATGCGATTTTAGCAGTCCTTGCAAACATGGGATGGAGGCGAGGCCTTCCATGGAGGCCTGCGGGGTGGATGTCTATAAGACGGCCAGGGGAAATGGATTTCCCATCCGGGTGGTGCGGGGCCTCGAGGAAGAACAGAATATTTACGGAATCATCCTGGTGGAATAAACAGGGCAGGGATCATCTGATGAAAGATGAACGGAATCATCATGGGGAACAGATCATCAGGCTGAACCGGGAGCTTTCCATCTTAAATGCCGTCAGCCAGACCGTCAACGAATCGATCGATCTCGACGAAATCCTGAACAAGAGCCTGGAAAAGATTGTGGAGATGACCGAAATCCAGTCGGTCGGCATTTACCTCCTGGAGGAGAAGACCGGGGAGCTGGTCTATGCGGCCCACAAGGGATTCTCGAAGGCCTTTTCAAAAGGGATGAAGAGGCTGAAGCTGGGAGAAGGAGCGACGGGCAGGGTGATCCTTTCGGGGGAGCCCCTCTTCATCGATGATTATCCCGACTATCCGGATGCCATCCCTTTCGCCATTGAGGAGGGTTTGAAATCTTTGGCCGTCATTCCCCTCAAATCGAGGGAGAAGGTCTACGGGACCCTCAATGTGGCCAGGAAAGAATTTTATCCGTTTACTTCTTCCGCCAGGAACCTCTTCAATTCCATCGGCCGGATCATCAGCTCCGCTTTGGAGAGGGCCTCCCTCTATACGGAAAATGTGAAACACCTGGCAGAACAGAAGACCCTCTACGCCATCAGCCAGGAAATTGCCTCCCGCCTTGAGCTCAATGTGATTCTTCAAAAAATTGTCAACAGCACCGTCGAACTCTTAGGGATTGATGCAGAATCCATTGCCCTCTGGGACAATCGGAAACAGACCTATCGGAACGTCATGATTCATGGGTTGCCCGAAGCTTTTAACGGAAAAGAATTTTCACCCTCCTCGGTGGGTATTGTCGGGGAGGTATTAAGGAAGAAGGCTCCGGTCCTCTATCACAATTATGAAAACCATCGCAACCGGATAATAGAACTCGATTCCATCCACTTCAAGGAAGTGGCGGGCGTTCCTTTAATCGTCAGGGAAATGGTCATCGGGGTGATGGTGGTCGGGACCTCGGATCCCCAGAAACATTTCCAGCAAAGCGAGATCGACCTTCTTTTTGCATTAGCCCAGCAGGCGGCCATCGCCATTGGAAACGCCCAACTCTACGAAGACTCATTAAAGAAGATCAGGCAATTGACGATCCTTTATGAGGTGGGGAAAAAACTTTCATCCACCCTCGATCTTGACACATTGCTGAAGCATGCGCTGGAGCTTCTGAGGGAACAATGGGGTTATCCTTTGTGCAGCATCCTGTTGCTGGACCAGGAGAAGAATGAGCTCTTCATCCGGAAGGTGATCGGGCGAGACATCGAAGAGGTGAAGCACTTAAGGTTTCGCGTGGGCATTGATGGAATCGTCGGATGGGTGGCCAATGCCGGAGAATTCCTCTACGTTCCCGATGTTTCAACGGATCCCAGATATATTCCCGGATCTCCGGAAGGCCGGTCAGAAGTGGCTTTCCCGCTCAAGGTGAGGGACCGTGTGATCGGCGTTCTCGATATGGAGAGCAAGGAGGTCCACGGATTTGATGAAGAGGATTTAAAGGCCCTTTCCTCCTTTGCAAGCCAGGTGAGCGTCTTCATTGAAAACGCCCAGCTCTTTTCCGATTTAAGGCAGACTCTCAGTGAATTAAAGCGGGCCCAGGACCAGATCATCCAGGCCGAAAAGCTGAGGGCCATGGGAGAAATGGCAAGCGGGGTGGCCCACGATTTCAATAACGTCCTGGCCGCCATCCTCGGAAACATTCAACTCCTTCTCCACTCTTTTGAGCATTACGGGCCGGAAGAGATTCAAGAACGGTTAAAAATCATTGAAAAGGCATCCAAGGACGGGGCCGAGACGGTCCGTCGCATTCAGGATTTTACGGGGAGGAGAAAAGACCGGGAATTCATCCCTCTTTCCCTCAACCAACTCATCCATGAGGTAGCAGCGATCACGGAACCCCGGTGGAAGGACCAGGCTCAAAAAAAGGGAATCCAGATTGGCTTGGTCAAAAACCTGGAAGAAATCCCTCCCATCCTTGGGAATCCTTCGGAATTGAGAGAGGTGTTCACCAATATCCTCTTCAATGCCGTGGATGCCATGCCGCAAGGAGGAAAGATCACCCTATCCACCCAGACCCATTCGGACGACTGGGTGGAGATGAGGATCGCCGATACAGGTGTCGGCATGACAGATGAAGTCAGAAAAAAAATCTTCGATCCTTTCTTTACCACCAAGGGAGTAACCAGCTCCGGACTGGGGATGAGTGTCTCTTACGGGATCATCAAACGCCATGGAGGGGAGATTCTGGTCGAGAGCGAACCTGGACAGGGAACCCTCTTCGTTCTCCATCTTCCCATGGGTTACGGGGAAGAGGCCAAGGAGGTGGGCGAGAGGGCGGAGAAACCCCTGGGGATGATGCGCCCTGCGAAAATCCTGGTGATCGACGACGAGGAGGCTGTTCGCGACATCCTCTCCCGTCTGCTGAGAACCAAGGGCCACCAAGTTGAGGTGGCGAGCAACGGCGAAGAAGGGATTGAGCGCTTCAGGAATCAGGACTTTGATCTGGTCTTTACCGATCTCGGGATGCCAAAGATTTCGGGCTGGGAGGTGGGAAGGGCGCTGAAGGGATTGAATCCCAAAATCCCCGTGATCATGATCACCGGATGGGGGATGGAATTGAGCCGGGAGAAGATGAGTGAAAATGGAATTGACCTCATCATCTCCAAGCCCTTTAACTTCGACCAGGTGAGCCAGCTGATCTTTGAAGCCATGGAGTTAAAAGAAAAGATATAAGTTTACCCCGTTGTTGCAGAAATTGGCATGCCGAAATGCTTCCAAAGGCTTGCGCAATCAGACATGGAGGCCATTTTGCGTGCCTATTTTGGACTTCACT
>JAGVBT010000147.1 GCA_020059605.1 Deltaproteobacteria bacterium | reverse complement strand
GTCCTTAAAAACATTATCTCATTCCACCTCTATGCTGATTGGGACTTGCTTTTCAACATAGAAGGGTGACAGGTCGGGACTTTTTACGAGATCATCAATTTTGATTTTTGCAATTTTCAATTTTCAATGGACTTGTCGCATTACCTCAGCTTCAGGGTTCCGATGGCCACCAGTCCAAGGATGATGCCTATAATCCAGAACCGGACGATGATCTTCGGCTCAGCCCACCCCTTCAATTCAAAATGGTGATGGATGGGCGCCATCCGGAAGACCCGCTTCCTGCGCACCTTATACGAAATGACCTGAACGATGACGGAGAGCGTTTCGGCCACAAAGATCCCGCCCACGATCATCAGGAGAAATTCCTGTTTCGTGACCACTGCGATCGTTCCCAAAGCCCCTCCCAATGCCAGCGAACCGACATCGCCCATAAAGACCTGAGCCGGATAGGTATTGAACCATAAGAACCCCAGGCCGGAGCCAAGCAGGGCTCCGCATAAGATCGCCAACTCCCCGCTCCCTTTGACGAAGGGAATCTGGAGATAACTGGCAAACTGGTAATGACCCGCCAGATAGCAGAAGAGGATGAAGGTCCCGCCCGCAATCAATACCGGTCCGATGGCCAATCCGTCTAACCCGTCGGTCAGGTTGACGGCATTGGACGTGCCCACGATGACGAGCATTCCAAAAAGGATATACCCGCCTCCCAAGTCCGGCATGACCCTCTTGAAGAAGGGAAAGATCAGTCTCGAATCGTGGTCCATCAGGTTGAACAGTACCCAGCTCGTCACCAGTCCTATGGCTACCTGGATGGGAAACTTATAACGCGCCTTAATCCCCATGCCGTTCTTATCCCGGACTTTCTTATAATCGTCGAAAAAACCGAGCGCTCCGAACCCCAGGGTCGTCAGCAGGACGATCCAGATATAGGGATTGGTCAAATCAGCCCAGAGAAGAGTTGGAACGAGAATTGCCAGCAGGATCAGGCTTCCTCCCATGGTGGGTGTTCCGTTCTTTGAAAGATGCCGGGACGGGACATCCTCCCTCACCACCTGCGCGATCTGAAAGGCCCTTAACTTCTGAATGATCCAGGGGCCGACGATAAAACTGATGAGAAGGGCGGTCAGGATCGCGTAGACCGTCCGGATGGTGATGTACCGGAAGACATTGAAAAAGGAGGCCAGTTCATGAAGGGGATAGAGCAGATGGTAGAGCATTCTCTTTCTCCTTTTTTTCCCGCAGGCCCGAAACAACTTTCTCCATGGCCATCCCTCTCGAACCTTTGACCAATATCCAATCCCCCTCCCGGGCCGTCTCTCTCAAGATGGATGAGGCTTCGGCATGGCTCTCCACCACCCTGGCCCTCTGAGGACTCAATCCCTGGCGGACAGCCGACTCCACGACGACAGGGGCCTTTTCTCCCATGGCCAGGAGAAGATCAACCGAAAACTCTGCGGCCCGTTTTCCCAACCGCCGATGGGCCTCCTCCGTATACTCTCCAAGCTCCAGCATATCCCCTAAAACCGCGATGGCCCTTCCCTTTCCTTTGGCCTCTGCAAGGGTTTTCAGGGCCAGATCCATCGAATCCGGATTGGCGTTATAGGCATCATTGATCAGGGTCTTCCCGCCTTCAAGGGAAAGAACTTCCATCCTCATGGGAAAAGGCCGGAATCGTTCGAGGGCCCCTTTCGTTTTCTCAAGTTCAATGCCGAAGAGCGTTGCCGCCGCAACGGCAGAGAGGGCATGGTGGATGAAATGAATCCCCAGTAAGGGAAGGCGGATCTCCGTCTCCTCTCCCTCCAGAACCAGAAGAAAAGAAATCCCTTCTCTTCCTTTGGGGCGAATCTCCCTTGCCATGACATCGGCAGGATGTTCGATTCCGAAGGTGATCTTCTGCCCCTTGAATGCCTCTCCGAGAGCGACCACCCGGGAATCATCCCGGTTGATGATGATCGATCCGTCCTGTCTCATCTGCCGGAAGAGTTCCCCCTTCTCCTCCTGGATCCTCTCTAGGCTTCCCATCCCTTCTAAATGGGCCGCCTGGATGTTGGTAATCAGTCCGACATCAGGCTCCGCAATCTCGGTCAGCCTTCTGATCTCGCCGGGCACATTCATCCCCATCTCAACGACGACGACCCTCTCGTTCTCGGTGAGGTTGAGTAGAGTGAGGGGAAGCCCGATGAGGTTGTTCAGATTCCCCTTCGTTTTCAGAACGGGAAAAGCGGTCTCCATGCATGCGGAGATCATCTCTTTCGCAGTCGTTTTTCCGTTGCTCCCGGTCAGCGCAATGACCGGCGTGCCAAACTTGCGCCTCCGGTCCCGGGCGATCTCCCCGAGGGCCCGGAGCGTGTCTTTCACAACAATCACCGGCCTCGGTCGATAACCATTCCATCGGAAATCTCCTGCCCGCTCCTCCGAGATCAGCACCCCCCCCGCCTTCTTCTCCAGGGCGTCGATCGCAAAATGATGGCCATCGAACCGGGCCCCTTGCAAAGCGATAAAAAGCGCTCCTTCCGTTACGGTTCTTGAATCCGTGGAGAGGGCTTGGAAAAGGACGTCATGCTCCCCCTGAAGAAGTTTTCCGCCCGTCGCCCTCAAAATCTCTTCAACAGGGAAAGTCACGCTTCCTCCAGGGCCTTTCTTGCCTCGATCCGGTCGTCAAAAGCGATCTTCTCCCTTCCGAGAATCTGGTAATCTTCATGGCCTTTGCCCGCAATCAGGACCGTATCTTCGGCTCGAGCCAGACGGATGGCCGTTCGGATCGCCTCCTTCCGGTCCGGGACTTTCAGATATCCCTTCTTCGATCTCCATGCCTCCATCTTATCTCGATCCCACGCTTCGAGAAAAAGGGGGCGGATACCCCCCTCTACCTCCTCAAGGATGGTTAACGGGTCCTCGGTCCTCGGGTTGTCCGATGTGAGCACCACCAGGTCGCTATATTTACCCGCCGCTTCTCCCATCAGGGGCCGTTTCGTCCGGTCCCGGTCGCCGCCGCAACCGAAGACCGTGATGATTTTCCCCCGGTTCGGGGACGATAGATTCAGCGTCTCCCTCAGTCCCGACAGAACCCGTTCCAGGGCGTCGTGGGTATGGGCATAGTCCACAATGACATGAATGCCTTTCGGGTTGGTCACCTTTTCGAACCTTCCGGGGACGCCCTTGAGAGCTTCCACTCCCTCTTTCAAAACCTTCAGGGAAAGTCCCATCCCGAACCCCGCGGTCACTGCCGCCAGGATATTGTAGAGATTGAATCTGCCGATCAATGCCGAATGGAGAGGAAAGTCACCCGCCGGGGTTTTGATCCGGCACGAAATTCCGTCAAGGGAGAGGTTCGTCTCCCCGGCGGAAAAATCGCAGGAGTCCCCCAGGCCATAGCGGAGGATCGAAAGAGTGACTCCTCTTACGATTTCATCCCCCCCCGGATCGTCGCAGTTCGTCACGGCAAACCGCTCTGCCTTCCCGCTCTTCATCAACAATTCGGAGAAGAGTTTCCGCTTGCTTTCAAAATATCGTTTCAGGGTCTGATGGTAGTCCAAATGGTCGGAAGTGAAGTTCGTGAAAACGGCTCCATCGAATTGGCATCCGAAGACACGGTCGAGGTCAAGGCCATGGGAGGAGACCTCCATGATGACGTGGGAGACCCCCTCCTGTGACATCTCCCATAGAATTTTCTGGAGGTCCAGAGATTCGGGAGTGGTGTTCAATGCGGGAACAACCGTCTGGCCGTACCTGTAATTGACCGTTCCGATCACGCCCACGTCATATCCCGCTTTCTTGAAGATCGACTCTAAGAGATAGGCGGTCGTCGTCTTCCCGTTGGTGCCCGTGATGCCGACAAGTCGCATGTTGGCCGAAGGATTGCCGTAGAAATTTGAGGAAACCCTGGCCAGGGCCTGCCTGCTGTTGGGAACGAAAACGGCGGTCCGATCATTGGCCTCGGCGCCTGCTTCCAAGAGAATCGCTTCGGCTCCTCTCTCAATCGACTCCCGGATAAACCGGTGACCATCGGCCTCGATTCCCCGGATGGCTGCAAAGAGAAAATTCCTGCCGACCCGGCGGGAATGGTAGGCAATTCCCTCGATTTCCTTCTCGGTTTCTCCGACGATCTTAATGATCTCCACCCCTTCGAGTAATTTAGTCAGTTCCATATAAAATAGACTAAATCCGAAATCCGAAATCCGAATTTCGAAATCCGAAACAATGACCAAAATTTAAATCTCAAATGACCAAAACTCTTTTTTCGGGAGGTATGTTTCGAATTTGGAACATTTGAAATTCGGATTTGTTTCGAATTTCGCCTGCCTATGCCGAAGCGGCTTCGCGCAGGCAGGTGTTTCGATATTCGAATTTCCATCCCTTTGACGCCAACCCTCCGAGATACGGAACACCGTTAACTCCCTGAGGAAAAGGGTGGTTACGACGGGGATTCAAATTTCAGATAGCAGATCTCCCCTTTCTCGATCACTGCTCCGGCCTTGGGGACCTGTTCCACAAGCCTTCCGTTTCCGGAAACTTTTATGATTAGGCCCTTCCCATCGATCCGGCTCAGGGCGCTCCTCATGGACAATCCGATGAGGTCCGGCATCACCACCCTCTCAATACCCTTGCCCATGGTCACCTCTTCCAGCATAGGCAAAGGCGTGGTTTTCTCTCTTCTTCCGAAAAGATCCGGTTCGTCCTTCACGATCACCGTTCCCTTCGGAAAGACATTGAGATAGGGAAGAATCTTTTCCACAATCGCCCTGAATACGGGCGCCGCCACAATCCCACCATAGGTCGATCCCCGCGGCTCATCGATCGCAATCAGGACGACAATCTTCGGTTCTTCGGCAGGTGCAAATCCCATAAATCCGCTGGTGAACCGGTCCTCCGAATACCCGCCCAAAACATTATCCACTTTCTGAGCTGTCCCGGTCTTTCCCCCGACTTCATAGCCCTGGGGAACCGCTTGTTCCCCGGTCCCGCCCTTTTCCGTGGCGCCCTTGAGCAGGGCCCTGACCTTCCTGCTCGTTTCCTCCGAGATGACTCGCCTCACCGTCTCCGGTTGGAAGGATTGGATCACCTCTCCCTTCTCGTTCGTGATCTTCTCCACCATCTGGGGCTTCATCAGAATCCCGCCGTTGGCAATGGCTGAAAGCCCGGCCGCCATCTGAATCCCTGTGACCGCGATCCCGTGTCCGAAAGCGATCGTATCGAGCATAACCGGGGGCCAGTATCTCGGGTGCTGGACAATCCCCTTGGCCTCGCCGGGAAGACCCACCTGGGTCTTCTCTCCGAATCCGAAGTTGCACAGGGACCGGTACAACCGTTCCTTTCCCATCTTCTCGGCTGCCTTTGCCGCCCCGATGTTGCTCGACACCTTGATGATCTGTTGGAAGGTGAGCCATCCGTGTTTTGTGTGGTCCCGGATCGTCCGGTCATAGACGGTATAAGACCCGCCCTCGCAATAGAATGAATCGGAGGGTTGGACAATTCTCTCTTCGAGGACAGCGGCTGCCAGGAAGGCCTTGAACATGGACCCCGGCTCGAACATATCGGAGATCGCCTTGTTCCTCCACGACCTGGGCCGGTACTGAATGAAATGGTTCGGATTGAAGAAGGGGTGGGAAGCCATGGCCAGGATCTTTCCGGTCATCGGATCCATGACGATCACCATCCCTCCCCTGGCCCCCCATTTCTGAACGGACTGGTTTAACTCGGCCTCCGCCACGTACTGGATCTGTTTGTCGATGGTCAGGAAGATATTGCGGTAATGCTCCTCTTTCTCATAGGGGCCGCCGGCCATCATGATCCCCCGGCCCATGGCATCCCTCTCCGTGACAAGGACATTCTGTTTTCCGTTGAGCAGCGCATCGTACTGGAGCTCAATGCCTTCGAGGCCCTTCGAATCGAGACCTACAAAACCGATGAGGTGGGCGGCCAGGTGCGAGTGGGGGTAAAACCGTTTATTCTCTTTGAGGAAATGGACCCCGGAGAGTTTGAGGGCTTTCACTGCCTCGGTCTCTTTCGGAGAGATCTTTCTCTGGATCCATTTAAAAGATTTATCGCTTTTCAACCTCTCCCGCAACTCCTTCTTGTCTTTCTGGAAAATCATGGAGAGGTCCTGCGCCGCCTTCTCCACTTCCATCAGCTTTTTAGAATCGGCATAGACCGAATCGACCTCGAGGCTGACGGCCAGCTCATTTTCATTCCGGTCATAGATCGTTCCTCGCTTCGGGACGAGCGGAATATGGCTCATCTGTTGGCGGGCGGCCAGGGTATAAAGCTGCTCCTTCTTGAGCACCTGGAGCTGGAACATCCTTCCCACGACGAGGACAAACGAGAAGAAGAGAAAAAATGAGATGAGGACGACTCTGACTTTGAACCAGTTGATGGATTTCCTTTTCATCGGATCACGATCACCTGATCGGGTTTGGGTTTGACCATCTTCAACTCCTCTACGGCAATCTTCTCAATCCGTGCATAAGATTTAAGCGTGGCCCCCTCCAAACGCATTCTCTTGTTGGCTTCGTTGAGCGCCTTGCCCTCTTTTAGGGCGATGGAGATTTCGTATCCGAGGTGGATGACCTGTATTCTTGTCCAGACATAGAAGAGAGAACCTCCGATGAAAAGGAGCAAAAGCAGGCTGAAGAAAAGGAAAAGGTGAATCCTTAGGCCTTTTCTCTTCGGGGTCTTTCCGGTCCAGAGAATTTGCTCCTTCCCTTTGTTGTCGCCTTTCGATGTTTCTCCCTTCATACCCTTTCACCACACCTCAGCTTGGCGCTTCGGGCGCGAGGATTCCGTTTTTGTTCCTCTTCGGAGGGCCTCAAGGGCCTTTTGGTCAGAATGCGCATCACGCCCTGCCCCTCCAATCTTCGAAAACCCTCTTTTACCATTCGGTCTTCAAGGGAATGGAAGGAAATGACGCACATCCGGCCTTCCCTTCTTAACGCCTCCCATCCCGATTCCATGATTCCTCTTAAATTCTCCAGCTCCTCATTCGCCCTGATCCGGAAGGCCTGAAACGTCCTCGTCGCAGGATCGATCCTCCGTGTGTGAAACCTCTTGGGAATGGCGCGATAGACGATCCTCCTTAATGCTCCCGTGGTTTGAACCGGCTGCTTCTCCCGTTCCGAAACGATGGCCTTCGCAATTCTTCTGGCCCATCGCTCTTCGCCAAACTCAAGGAGAATTCTCTCCAGTTCCGTTGCAGGGAGGCCGTTGACCAGGTCGGCGGCGGTGCAATCCCTGCGCTCATCCATCCTCATATCGAGACGCCCCTCTCCCCTGAAACTGAATCCTCTCTCCTCTTTCTCTAACTGAATGGAGGAGAGACCGAGGTCCAGCAGAATTCCATCCACCGATTCGATCGCCATCGACTTTAAGATCGCCGGAAGGTGGACGAAGTTATCTCTGAAAACCCTGACCCGGTTGCCGTAAGGCTTCAATCTCTTCTCGGCCTCATCGATGGCCTCCTGGTCCCACTCCACTCCGATCAGGACCCCATCGGGTCCGGTCCGCTTCAGGATTTCCTCCGCATGCCCGCCCCCTCCGAGGGTGCCGTCCACAAAAGTCCGGCCAGGTTCGCATCTCAATAAGTCCACCGCTTCCTCAACCATCACCGGAATATGTTTAAATTCCATCAAATCCCAAGTTCACAAGATTATCTCTCATCTGGTCAAATCCTTCTTCGGCCTTCTTGGCCTCCTCCTGCCACCGCTCTTTCGCAAAGATCTCAATAAATCTCCCCTCGCCCAACAGCACCACATCTTTTTTGAGATTTGCATAATCCCTCAAAGTCTGGGGAATCAGAAGCCTTCCTTGAGGATCGATGATGCATTCAATTGCGCTGGAATAGAAAAATCTCAGAAAGGAACTGGTTTCCTTTCTTAAAATCGAGAAGGAACTCATTTTTTGCTCCACCAGCTGATTCCATTCTTCATTGGGAAATGCGAGGAGGCAGTGGTCAAAATTGGTGATGATCAATTGATCATCATACTTTTGATGAAGGATTTCCCTGAATTTCGAGGGAATGCTGATGCGCCCTTTTGAATCTAAGGCATGCTCATATCTGCCACGAAACACCCTTCCACCCCCTCTTTTTTAGAAAACCCATACCACCTTATCCCACTTTTTTCCACTTAGCGATTAGAGATATCCCCAAAATTCAAATTTGTCAAGTAAAATTTTATACTTATTTCTGCTTTTACCTCCATTTCCCCGGATTTAACAATATCTATTTACAAGGAGGGGACTCCCTACCATATTTTGTTAGAAAATAGGAAAACCCCTCGGATCAAACCAAACCATTTGACATGTGCCCCCATCCTGTCTAAAATGAGGGCCATGGTGACGGAGGCTTTAAAAAGGAAGGTCGAAAAACTCAGGGAAGAGATCGAATATCATAATTACCGCTACTATATACTCGACCAACCCGAGATTCCCGACGCCCAGTATGACTGCATGATGCGGGAGCTGGAAGAACTTGAGGGAAAATATCCCGAACTTCGATCCCCAAACTCACCCACACAAAGGGTTGGCGCCCCTCCCCTGGAGTCTTTTGAGATCGTCCGCCATACCCTTCCCATGCTCAGTCTTGCCAACGCATTCGATGAAAACGAGGCAAAGGATTTTGACAGGCGGGTTAAAAAAATTCTGGCTTCCCCCGGGGACGTCGCCTATGTGGCCGAACCGAAGCTGGATGGGCTGGCAGTGGAACTCGTTTATGAAGGAGGCCACTTCATCGTAGGCGCCACGCGCGGGGATGGGGTAAACGGTGAAAATATCACGCAAAATCTACGAACGCTTAAGACGCTCCCCCTTCAGCTCATTCGGATGGAGATTCCCGTTCCCGACAGGCTGGAGGTCCGCGGCGAAGTGATCATAAAGCTTGATAAATTCAAGGAGCTGAATCGAAAACGCGAGGAAGCGGGCGAGGCTCCCTTTGCCAATCCGAGAAATGCGGCCGCCGGATCGGTCCGCCAGCTCGACCCGAAAATCACCCGCAGGCGTCCCCTTGAAATCTACTTCTATGGAGTTGGAGAAGTGGCTGGAAGAACTTTCAAAACCCACTGGGAGATCCTGCAGACCTTTCCAAAATGGGGGTTGAGGATCAATCCCCACATTCGAAGATGTCAAAACATTGAAGAGGTTCTCGATTACTATCGGGAAATGAATGAGAAGCGGGAAAATCTCCCCTATGAGATTGACGGGATTGTGATCAAGGTCGATCGCCTCGACTTTCAAACAGGGCTGGGGGAGATTGCACGGAGCCCCAGATGGGCCCTGGCCTTTAAATTTGCGCCCAAACAGGAAACGACCAGAATTATGGACATCATCGTCCAGGTGGGAAGGACAGGGGCGCTCACCCCCGTGGCCGTGATGGAGCCGGTGAGACTGGGAGGTGTGGAAGTCAGCCGGGCCACGCTTCACAACCAGGACGAAATCGACAGGCTCGATGTGAGAGTGGGGGACACTGTCATTGTTCAACGGGCCGGGGATGTCATTCCCGATGTCGTCCAGGTCATCCCCTCCAAGCGGAAAGGCACGGAGAAGAAATTCAGAATGCCTTCCGAATGTCCGGTCTGCGGATCGGAGGTGGTCAAGGAAGAGGTCATCTGCCGGTGCATCGGCCTGGATTGTCCTGCTCAATTGAAAGGCCGGATCAAACATTTTGCATCCAAGAGGGCAATGGATATCGAGGGACTGGGTGTAAAACTGATCGACCAGTTGGTAGCCAGGGGTCTGGTAAAAGATGTGGCTGATCTTTACTATATTAAGAGAGATGAATTAATGGCGCTGGAGCGAATGGCTGAAAAATCGGCTCAAAACATCATCGACGCCCTTGAAAAGAGCAAAACGAAACCCCTGGGAAAATTTCTCTTCGCCCTCGGAATTCTTCATGTCGGCGAAACCACGGCCGAAGACCTATCCCGCACTTTTCCACGGTTAGACGATTTCTTCCGGCTTTCGGAAGAAGACCTGGTGAAGGTCGAAGGGATAGGTCCTGAAGTCAGCGCCAGCGTCGTTCAATTCTTCCGGGATAAGAAAAACAGGGAATCGATTCAACGATTGAAAAAGGCCGGTATCAAACTGATTGAACCAAGGGTGAAAGAAAAAGGGGACCTGGCCGGCAAAACCTTCGTTTTCACGGGAACCCTAAAGTCCTGCGGAAGGGATGAAGCTCGAAACCTGGTCGAATCGTTGGGAGGAATAACCGCCTCCAGTGTCTCCAAAAAAGTCGATTTTATGGTCGCCGGCGAAGACCCCGGCGCCAAGTATGATAAAGCCAGGGAGCTGGGAATCAGGGTCTTAAGCGAAGAAGAATTTAAGCAGATGATCGAGTAGGTTCAAAAGCCTTTCATAAGGATAGCCTCCGACTGGCACCTCCCATCCTGGAAATTTTCCATACAGAGACTGCCGGAGTTTGTCACAGTGAAGGGAGATGAATCTATGCTCAAAATTGGTTTTTACGTAAAATCAAAGGGTTAAGCCTCTCTCAGTCGTGTGGCATGGTGTATGCTATAAAATAGGTCAAAAACCAGATAGCCGATAAAGCCAAACCACGAGTAATCGTGGGGCGCCTGCCCGCCGTAATTGGTCTGAGCCCACCAATCAATGAAGGCGGGGAAAGCCACGCCTGCGTGCCGAAACGCAATAGAGCGTGCGGGAGTGCTTGTATGTCGAAACGCCTGCTACCCTTGGGAGGCACTGCGGCGTGCAGGCACGGGTCCTATGGGGATAGCCGGGTTGCCGATCTAAAAGAAGTGTTAGCGTCCGTGGTCAATTTTGATACGGGCTTTTATTTTTTCAAGCGGTCCCTTGCTGGGGAAGAGGTAAGGCGCTTCGAAGAACGAGCATTGAGGAAGGTGCAGAGAGAAGTCTGGATCAATCCGGGAAAAAATAATAATACGAGCCCTAAGAGATATTCCTCTTATCGAAATTTCAAATTTGAAGAAAACAGGAAGCTAACATATGGAATCCACTCATTACAACATTCTTGTGGTTGATGATGAAGAACGCATGAGGAAGTTAATAGCGTCTCTCTTGTCGACCAGGGGACACCAATGTGTAAATGCAAGCAACGGTCTCGATGCGTTACATAAAATGAAGGAAAACAGGTTTGATGCCGTCATTACTGACATTGTCATGCCCGAGATGGATGGCATTGCCCTGACCCGGGAGCTCTTGAAACATCATCAGAGCCTTCCGGTCATGGTCATCACAGGGCATACAGAGGACTATTCGGCAGAAACAGCTATCGCTTCAGGGGCGCGGGAATTTGTAAGCAAGCCATTCTCCATGACTGAATTTATCATCCGATTTGAAAAAATGATGCGTGATCGTAAGGTGGAGGAGGCATTGCTGGCCCTTTCCCTCATAGATGAGCTTACAGGCTTGTATAATCGGCGAAGATTCTTCATTTTGGCAGAGCAGTCTATAAAGCTATCCATTCGAACAAAAAAGAGGTTGCTGCTTCTTTTTATCGATATGGATGATTTAAAACGGATCAACGACCGCTATGGACATCATGCAGGAGACCAAGCGTTGATAGAGCTTGCTAACATCCTAAAAATGACTTTTCGTGAGTCGGATATCACTGCTCGGATGGGAGGAGATGAATTTGTGGTTCTATCAGAATCTCTTGACGAGAGCGGTGAGGCAGTAATGACTCGTCTGAATGAAAACCTAAGAGATTATAATGATCAATCCTCCCAAGAAGATAAGTTATCAATCAGCGTGGGAGTTGCTCGGTTTGATCCTGAATTTCCCATTTCGATCGATGAGCTTCTATCGCAGGCGGATGCCAGGATGTATGTTAAGAAACGGAAAAGAAGAAAAAAGGATTTCGGCACGGGCTGAGAAATAGGCAAGAAGATTTTTCCACCTGAGACATGGGGAGACCCGCCTGTTTCGATCATCGTTTTACCGACTTTGTCATCCGGCATCAATCTCCTTGTTGTTCAAATACCCCTCTAACATTGAAGACGTTCATAGGCCTGGGATAGCAATTGTTTAAGCATCTTCTTGTTCTTCCCTTCGGCGATGGTTCCATATTGATTTGGCGTGGATCAGGCGGCAAGGAAATTCCAAAGGATAAAGGATTGACAGGGCCCGATGTTTTTAGCAATAATGTCGGAAGCAGTTATCTGAAAAAGATCCGATGCCCCTTGAATTTGAATCTCTGAGCCACGGAAGGATCGTCTTCGGTTTCTTCAACATTGAGACCGACCTGCTCTTGCTCAATCGATACTTTTTCTTTGCCGGGGATTTCTGCCAGCATATCTCCCGGGCCGCGGGGAAGACGGATCAAACCTATGAAACGGCGTGGGAGGTCTGCCGGATCGAACAGGGGAATATTGGAAACCTGATGGGTGCCATTCACGGAATCGAGCACAGTGGTTTGATCGGAGAGGTCTATCAACTCTTCCCCTTTCCCAAGCGCCGGGAGGACTTTAAACAGAATTCAAAAGGCGATCAAACACGGCCCACGATCGAAGCGTTGATCCAACAGTATGGGAAGAGAATCCGTCTTCCTTTTGTGATCGATCGGAAAGCAAATCACATCGCCATTGGTGAATATATTTTCAGCGCAACTTCGTTCCGGGAATTAATCGAGTACGTCTGGTCGGGAGGTCTCCCCCGCTGGAAAGATCGCATTCGCCCCGGGTATGTACAGGCCATGAAAGAGGCGATCGAGAAATCGGGTCACCCTCTTTTCTCGGGCCTGCTTCTAAACGAATAGAGACGGGAATTCCCTTGAAAGGAGGAAGGCTTATGGGGCTATTTAAAAAAGGCAAAGAACAGGAGGTCGCCGGGATGATCATTGACCTCCTCAATAAGGTTCACGAGTGTATTGAACAGACTCAAAAGACGATGATCGATTACCTGAAGGGAGAAATCGAAGAAGCCAAATCCTGTGCCTTGAAAACGGATCATCTCGAGACAGAGACCGATCATATCCGCCGCATGATTGTGGATGCTCTTTACAGGGGGGCCTTTCTGCCCATTTTCCGGGTTGAGATCCATAACTTCGTTGAAAAAATGGACCTCATTGCCGATAATGCGGAAATCTGTTGCGATTTTTTCTTGGGCCAGCGCCCTGAGGTTCCGGAGGAATTGAAGGGGAGGTTTCTTAAGATCATCGACGACACCCTTCCCATGTCACGCTGTCTCAAGGAGGCCACAGAGGACTTCTTCACCAAACGCGAACACGAATTCATCAGAAAAAGAGTGACTGAAATCGGAATTTCGGAATCGGTTATCGACGACGACGAATGGAAGCTGACGCGGGACATCTTTACCTCCGATCTTTCACTGGCCGAAAAGATGCATCTGAAGAGATGCCTGGAAAAGCTGACCAGTATATCCGACCAGATCGAGGACACTTCGGATTGGCTGGATGTGCTTCTGATCAGCACCAAGGTTTGATGGCGGCGTTAATTCAAACCGTTTTGATCCGGAGAATGAGAGAATGTGGGAAATCTCGGCTGGAATCTTCATGGGTTGGAGCCTCGGAAGCAATGACTCCGCCAATATCTTTGGCACGGGTGTGGGAGCAAAAATCATCCGTTACCGGACCGCTATTGTTTTAATCTCCTTCTTTGTCATCCTGGGGGCGCTGCTGGAAGGGGAAAAGTGTTTTGCAACCCTCCGGGAGCTTTCCACGCTCGACCATCGAATGGCATTTTTTACCGCCCTATCCGCCGCCATCGTCGTCAGTTTTTTTACCTTCTCTGGAATACCCGTCTCCACCTCGCAAGCGATTGTCGGAGCCATCCTCGGAGCCGGCCTTCACTCAGGAGGGACGGTAGATTTTAACAAACTCTATAGGATTGTCATCTGCTGGGTGTTGACTCCAATCGGAGGGGCCTTGATCAGTTTCCTCCTTTACCGTCTGATAGGAAAACTGTCCGATCGTTTCTTCAAGAATCCGGTTCTGAGAGATTCCTTTATCCGGTGGGGTCTGATCTGTGCAGGATGTTTCGGCGCTTATGCCCTGGGATCGAATAATGTTGCCAATGTGACCGGAGTTTATGTCGGGTCAGGCGCTTTGACTCCTTTCCAGGGGGCGCTCATCGGGGGAATGAGCATTGCCCTCGGAGTGCTCACCTACAGCCGAAAGGTCATGGAGACCGTTGGAAAAAAGATTGTTGCACTCGATGGATACTCCGCCTTTATTGCAGAACTCTCGGCGGCTATCGTTGTCCAGATATTCACGCAGGTGGGAGTCCCGGTTTCCACCTCCCAGGCCATCGTGGGAGCGGTCGCAGGAGTGGGTCTGGTCAAGGGGATCAGGGCGGTCAGACTGAGAAGTCTGATTGAAATTGGTGTGGGATGGATTTCAACTCCTCTCTCGGGAGGAGCTGTTTGCTATATCTTATTGTTCCTCTTTCTTTAATCCATCTTTATGGTCACCCTAAAATCAAAAAGGAACGAAATAAAGAAGATCCTCATTGATTGTGATGTGGGGGTGGATGACGCACTGGCTTTGATCCTTGCATTCCATTCGCCTGAAATGGAAGTGAGGGCGATGACCGGTGTGAATGGCAATGTCCCGCTGGGTGCGGTTTTTACGAATATTCAAAAAGTTCTCTCCCTCATCCGGCCGAAAAACAGACCGCTCATCGCCAGAGGGGCAGACAGGCCCTTAAAGGGAGATACCATTCATGCCCATTCCGTTCATGGGTCAGATGGCCTGGGTGGAGCAAAAATAGAGGTTAAACAAGGTAAAGTGTGGTGGGAGGAATATTCCGGCCCTGCGGATGAACTGATCTTAGAATTGGCTTATCAATTTCCAAATGAATTAGCCCTGATCGCCGTGGGGCCCCTCACAAACCTG
This sequence comes from Deltaproteobacteria bacterium, assembly GCA_020059605.1. Taxonomy (GTDB): domain Bacteria; phylum Desulfobacterota; class BSN033; order BSN033; family UBA1163; genus RBG-16-49-23. The sequence continues at coordinate 13,739 of JAGVBT010000147.1, read as the reverse complement.
GCTTTAGCCTTAAGGAAAGATCCGGCGGGAATGAAGAAGTTGAAGGAATTGGTGATCATGGGAGGAGCGGTACGAACCAGAGGTAATGCCACCCCTTATGCTGAATTTAATGTCTACTCTGACCCATTGGCTTCCCAGATCGTTTTCGAATCGGGAATTCCTATTACATTGGTTCCTCTTGATGCAACCCATCAGGTCTTTCTAACCCCTGGCTGCATGGAGGAAAGGGTGAAACCGATCGGTAATGCTTTTTCACAATTCGTCATCGAAGCGACTGGATATGATACAGGAGCACACCGGTTTAGAAACAGGGACAACATCTTTCTTCACGACCCGCTGGCTATAGGCGCAGTGATCGATCCAACGTTGTTAAAAACGGAGAGACTTTCCCTGCAGGTCGAAACCCAAGAGGGAGAATATTATGGAAAGGTCACTGAAAACAACGATGGTCCAAAAATTGACGTGGGCCTGGGAGTGGATGCGGAGAGATTTTTGGAAATCTTCTTGTCGAGGTTGTCGTAAAACAAAACGCAGGCTAACACCCGCGGCTACAAGTTCAATTTATTCATTAAGAGAAGATGATGTCCGCTAAAATTCTTGTGCTCGGCAGTTCCAACATCGATTTCATTCTCGGGATTCCCCGTTTCCATCAGCCCGGGGAGACGATCACAGGGAAGAATCTCACCACCGCCTTCGGGGGTAAGGGCGCCAACCAGGCAATCGCATCAAAGCGGCTTGGCGCTGAGGTGACCTTTATCACCAAGTTAGGCAACGACCATTACGGGAAATCTTATCGCCGCTATCTGGCCGCGAAAGGGCTTAACCCGGGATCCATTCTCATCGATAGAAAAAACCCAACGGGAATGGCTTTCATCGAATTGGACCCCAAAGGAGAAAACAGGATCATTGTCTCTCCGGGTGCAAACGGTTTACTTTCCATAAATGATTTAAAGGGATGCTCTCCACTTTTTAAAGATATCAAAGTCTTTGTCACCCAATTGGAAACTCCCATCCAAACCGTCGTTATGGGGTTAAAGATGGGAAAAAGACAGGGTGCCCTCACGCTGCTCAATCCTTCGCCCTCCCGTCCTCTCTCCGCTGAAATCCTATCTCTGACAGACTTTCTTGTCCCCAACGAATTGGAGGCCCAGTCTCTGACAGGTTTAAAGATGAGAAAAGATCGGGACATACTCCAAATGGCTGAGAGACTCCTGAAGATGGGTGTGAACAATGTGGTGATCACCCTGGGACCTAAAGGTCTCTTCTTCAAAAATCATAGCGAAGAAATCCGGATGAAAGCCTTCAGTGTGAAAGTAGTCGATACGACCGCTGCAGGGGATGCCTTCGTGGGGGGACTTGCCTGTGGTCTTGCCGCTGGAAAACCGGTTGGAGAGGCCCTGAGATTCGCCTGCGCCGCCGGCGCCCTCGCCACCACCAAACTTGGCGCCCAGCCCTCCCTTCCCTCTAAAAAAGAATTGAAAACTTTTTTTGATAAAGGGATATAACAATGTACATAGCGCCCGTAAAAATAAGTCAAGGGGACGGTTGAAGAGGAATGAAACGTTACCCGATTCCATGCGGTAAGAAGACGATCGACCTTGAGATTCCGGATCACGTCCCGGTGCAATGGGTGGTATCTCACGAGATACCATCGGTTTCGGATGTAAAAAGGGCGGTCAAAGAGGCGCTCCGTTTCCCTATCGGTTCTCCGCGCCTCCAGGACTTGGTAAAACCGGGGCAGACCGTCGTAATCATTGTTACGGATATCACCCGCCAGCTTCCTGAAGAGACCATTCTTCCCCTCGTTCTTGAAGAACTGAATCGGGGGGGAATCCAAAACCGGGATGTCACCGCCCTCGTGGCCACAGGGACGCATCGCCCCAATACCCCTCAAGAGCTGAGAGGAAAGTTCGGACGGATCGTTGACAAAATCACCTTCATCAATCATGACGCTTATGATCCTGAGGGACTTCTCCATATGGGTAAAACCAGCAACGGGATACCTCTGGTTTTTAATCGCACCGCGGCTTGCGCCGATATTCGTATCTCCACGGGAGTGATCGAGACCCATCTTTTTGCCGGTTACAGCGGCGGGGTGAAAAGCATAGCCGTCGGTGTGGCAGGCGAGGAGACCATCGGGGCGACGCATAATTACCAAATGATGGAGGAGACGCGACTCGGTGTGGTAGAGGGAAATCGTTTTCGGAAATTCCTCACCGAAGCCACCCAGTCCCTGGGACTCCATTTCATAGTGAATGTAGTTCAGAAGGGAAATAAGGAGGTGGTGAAGGTCCTTGCCGGAGACCCGGTTCAAGCATTTCAGGAGGGAGTAAAGACATCCAGAAACCTCTATGAAGTGGAAATTGACCATCCCGGGGAGATTGTGGTAAGCGGGGTCGGTTATCCGAAGAGCCTCGACCTCTATCAGGCCACCCGGGCTGCCAATGTCGTTGTCTTCGGTCCAAAGCCGGTCGTGATAAAAGGAGGTGTCATTCTCATCCCCGCTCCCTGCGAAGACGGATGCGGTCATCCGGGATATTGTGACATCATGAAGAGGGCGGGAGATGTGGATGACATCATCGCCATCTCCCGTGAGGAAGGTTTTGCTCCAGGAGAACAGAAGGCCCTCATTCTGGCACGGATTCTAAAACAGGCAAGGATCGTGATGACCGACTGCACCCTTCCAGAAGAGACACTTAGAGAGTTGTATCTGGAATTGGTCCCCACGCTTCAGGAGGCTCTGAACCGCGAACTGGGAAAGAACCCAAAGGCAAGAGTGGTTTTGATACCGGATGGGCTGTTGACGCTGCCGATTCTTAAAAATTAAGATCCATTTGTTTCTGTAACTCAGCCCTTCAGGGCTGAGGATCTCAAGGCTGAAGCCTTGAGTTACAAATCTTCTTTATGGATTCCATTTCTCATTTGGAGGTATATCATGAATTTTCAACCAAAAGGAATCATTCCGGCCATGGTCACACCGATCACCAAAGAGGGAAAGATCAATGAGTCAGCCCTCCGGAAACTGACCCACTATCTGATCGAGGGTGGAGTACATGGCCTCTTCCCGGTGGGGAGCCAGGGAGAGTTTTATGCCCTTACAGTTGAAGAAAAGAAGAGGATCATTGAGGTCGTGGTCGAGGAGACCAGAGGTCGCGTCCCGGTCTATGCAGGGACAGGGGCCATCACGACCCGAGAGGCCGTTGCCCTGACGCAGATGGCCGAAGCCTCCGGGGTTGATGCGGTCTCCGTCCTCACCCCCTATTTCATCAAACCCAACGAAGGGGAGTTGATGGAATTTTACATATCAATTGCAAAGGCAACCCAGCTTCCGGTCCTCCTCTATAATAATCCTGGTCGAACAGGGATTAACATTTCTGCGGATTTTGTTGTCCGTGCTTCTCAGGTGGAAAACATCGTCGGCATTAAGGATTCCTCTGGAGATCTCACCCTTACGGCAGAATATATTCGGAGAACGGACGATAGCTTTTCTGTTCTGGCTGGCCGTGATACCCTCATTTATGGAACTCTTTGCTACGGGGGAAAGGGGGCTATTGCCGCCACAGCCAATGTAGCGCCTAAATTGATCGTCGAAATTTACGAGGCCTTTATGAAGGGAGATCACAAGAGGGCGCTTGCTGCACAATATCGCCTGGCACCCTTGCGGTTGGCTTTCGACCTGGGAACCTTCCCCGTGGTAATTAAGGAGGCATTAAACCTGATCGGAATCGAGGCGGGAGTAGGAATTCCCCCGGTGGGGGGAATCACCCCGAAAGCAAAGGAGGAGTTGAAGGAGATTTTGAAGAATATGGAACTGCTTTGAAAAAAAGGGGGCTGGGTTAAGGTCAGGGTAACGATGCCCGTTTCGTTAAGGGGTTACGTTAATCGTCTTTAAACTCTTACCTTCACCTTTTAACGCTAAACGATACGGGCTTCGTAACCTTTACCTTTTCCCGAATTTTTTTTGGAGGTGCTTATGGTTTGGGCTGGTTTAAGAAAAAAGGTGCTGGCAGGAGAGTGCGTCTATGGGACGATGATACGGCAGGCCCGGGACCCGGGAGCGCCGGTCATCTTTGCCTCCGTCGGTTATGACTTCGTCTTGATTGACATGGAACACGGTAATTATTCCATGGAAACGGTGGCTGACCTCATCCGGGGGGCTAAGTCAGCGGGGATTGTGCCTGTCATCAGGATTCCCCACCTGGAAACCCATTTTATCTCAAGGATTCTTGATGCAGGGGCAGAAGGGATCATGGTTCCCATGACCTCGACAAAAGAACAGGCAGAAGCGATTGTCGGCTGCAGCAAATACACTCCCCTGGGACACCGTGGGTTTGGAACCCAGACCGGCCAGACCGACTACAAACCCCTGAAGGCAGCAGAGTTTATGAAGGAGGCAAATGAACATACCCTGATCATTGCCCAGATTGAGACCCGTGAAGCAATTGAAAATGTCGATGCGATCTTGAGCACAGAGGGTATCGATGTCGGTCTGATCGGCCCGAATGACCTCTCCATCTCGCTCGGCGTTCCCGACCAGATGGGTTCTGAAATCCTGACACAGGCGATTGATCAGTTGGTTGAGACGGCAAAAAAGAGAGGAAAAGCCTCGGGCATTCACATCGGCAATCCCGATCTTGTCAGGAAGTGGAAAGCCAGAGGGATGACGGTTCTGGCCTGTTCCACAGACATCGGCTTTATGTACAATGCTTCCAAAACCACCCTCGAAGAAATGAAATGTCCCTAATTAAAAACGGAAAAGGGTTGAGATCATCTATTTTATAAATGATGATCCATCAGCGGAAGTGGCCGCTATCCTTCACAGAGACCCAGCCCATTCCAAACTCCATCGCCTTCCGGATGGCCATCTCCATCGCCCTATACGATACCACATGACCCATCGATCCATGGGCTTCGATAAAGGCCGTGGCCCCCTTCTCCTTAACGATGGTCATTTTACATTCAGCCCGGACATAACCTTTCTGGAGCCTCTGAATATAGATTGGAAGCCTTGTCACACCGTGTGTTTCCACACCGCGAAGGTCTGCCCTGACGAGAAGGTCTGCCCCAATATCGGCCTCATCATCCGGAACCCCTACCCTCTGATAAACCTGCTTGCAAAAACTTTTTAAATCAGCAAATGATATCAGCCGGGGCATGTAATTTTCCATCAGATCACCCCTCCTCGGTCATCCTGTTGTGAAACGTCCTTTAAATCTAATCTTCAATGCAGGCCAGACGTTTGGCGCAGTTCTTTTTGTAGTCGATGTCCGATTCCCTGAAGATCGTAAGCCGGTGGGCGGCAGGGGAACCTCCTCCATGAATGTCAGAGATCGTATCAGCGCTCTCCATGGCCATTTTCTCAACCAGCCGGAGCATCTTGATCCTTTTCTCAACCGGTATACCCGTGGCGCCCTTTAAATATTTTTTCAAAAGCTCACCGATCTCAGGATTTTCGAAATCCCTGTCAGAAGGCAGGTCTGCCACAAAACCACCGGCGATATCGATCATCTGGCGGGTGGCCTCGGCCATCTCCTTTCCCTCATGAATCTTGGAGGCATTGGCCAAAACCGGATCGATGAAATAGGTCCCCGAAGGTTCTTTCTTTCCCTCATAGGAGGCCGCCAGGCTGCAACCATAAAGGGTCTCCGCCATATGGATCATGTTGATCACCTTCTCCTTGTGGTGGCTCACTTTTGATGTCCCGTTATATTCCATCATCATCAGGGCGGCGCCGGTCATGGCATCGATCTTTCCCGATTTACAGCCGCCATGAGATTGACGGTGAAAGGCAGAAAAGCGATTCACCATCTCTCCTGCAAATTCAACTTCTCTAAACATGAAAACTCGGTCCCATGGCACCAATACCTCATCAAAGATGAGGGTGGGGCAGTACTTGCTGTACCGGATATTTCCGCAATCGACTCCTTCGATCTCGCGAGTATCCATCGAATTCCTTCCCACCACATGAATGAGGTTCTTTGTGTCGGAAGGGACGGCAAAGGCCAGGGCATAATCCTCATCCCCCTTCCCCATCGCACGCGTTGGAAGGACGATCACCTCATGGCAACTGACTGACCCGGTCTGGTGGGCTTTGGCTCCTCTGACGATAATCCCCTCTTTGGTCTGGTCGACGACGCGGAGGTACATATCCTTGTCGGGCTGTTCATGGGGGCCCAGATTGCGGTCTCCTTTGACATCGGTCACGCTGGCATTTGCGGTCAGATCGTTTTTTTGCATATACTTCAGGAATTCGTTGAAGCGATTGTAGTATTGGGTCCCGTATTTTTTATCGATGTCATAGGTCACAATCGACAGGCTACAGAGACAGTCCAATCCCGTGCATCGCTGGTGGCATGTCCCCACATAACCTCCCAGGGCTCGGTTGACCTTTACCCTCATGACAAGATCCTCGATGGATTGGGGGGGCAAGGTAAATCGATTAATGAGTTCTCCCGTCAAAGGAGACATGGTCATCATGAGATTTTTATACCTCTCATGTTGCGTTAGTTCATAGGTTGCACCGGTCGCATTGATCCCTGCACGGATTCGGGGGTGATCCACCGGGTTCTCTATTTTCTCGCCGAACATATAGACCGTGGGTTTCAGCTTCCTCAGGCTCTTCAGATATTCTTCGAATGTTTTAATCGCCATCTCTTGCCTCCTCTTTCACATCTTCAATAACGTGACCGTGTCCTTTCTTCGTGTCCGTAAAAAAGGCTTTCCCAATCTGCAATCCGAATTCCGCCATCCGCGATCAGGAGAGCTCCAGTCCCCTCCGGAAGGCTTTCAGGTTGAGGTCCTTTGCCTTTTTCGGGACGCTTGCCTCAATCGCTTTTTCCATGGATTCCACAGAAAGAAGCTTCGTTTTCTTGATAAGAGCGCCTAAGATGATCAAATTTGCCACGATGATATTATTCATCTCCTTATCCGCGATGCTGGTTGCGGGGATGGCAAGGATGTCATAATCCCCAGAGGTCACCCCTTTCACAAGGTCCGCATCGATGACCAGAAGCCCCTTCGGTTTGATTTTGTTCAGATACCTTCCCACAGCATCCTCCGCCATGAGGATGAGGATATCTGCCCTCCTCACTTCCGGATCGGTAATCCGATCCTCCGAGATGATCACTTCTGCCCTGGCTGATCCACCTCGTAATTCCGAGCTGTAAGACTGCGTCTGAACGGCCTGTTTCCCGTCATACAGAGAAGCCGCTGTCCCCAACAGAATTCCGGACAACACGACACCCTGACCTCCTACCCCTCCGATGAGTATCTCTGTTCGACCCATTCGAATCCTCCCGAGCTTAATTTCTTTCCTCTCAATTAACCTCTTCCCGCATCCACGACTTCTTGAACTTCGCCCGAAGCTCTCCTTATCATCCGGGTCACCTCCTCCACCATTTCCGGCTTATCCAGATCGACAAATTCTCCGACAACGATCCGATCTCTTAATTCTTCAGGCGAAAGTTTCTTGGCCTCCTTGATTGAAATCGATCGCTTCTTATAATCCTCGAGCATCTGGACCGCATTGCCAGTCCCCATCTTCCTTCCGAACTGAACCGGGCACTGGGACAGAACTTCGATAAAAGCAAACCCTTTTTTCTGAATCGCCTTTTTGATCGAGTTGGTCAACTGTCTTGGATGGGCTGTGGTCCACCGAGCAACAAAGGAAGCTCCCGCAGCAATGACCAGCCCGGAGATATCTTCGAAAAAATTCTCAAACGTGCCGTAAGGCGTGGTAGTCGTCTTCACCCCCATGGGCGTGGTGGGCGCAGCCTGACCTCCAGTCATGCCGTAAATTCCGTTATTGACGCAGATGACCGTCATCTCGATGTTCCTTCGGGCATTCTGAATCAGGTGATTCCCGCCAATGGCCACCAGGTCTCCGTCTCCGCTCACCACCATCACTTTCTTGTCGGGAAGCCCCATTTTGATTCCAAAAGCAAAAGCGATCGGTCTCCCATGGGTGGTATGAAGCACATCGGCATTAAAAAAGGGGCTGGGGATCCATGCGGCACAACCGATTCCTGAGACAAAAACAAAATCATCCATATCCATTCCCAAGCCGTCGATGGCGCGTAAGATACTCTGGGCGACGGTCCCATCTCCACAACCCGGGCAGAACGTCGTGTGGGTCACGGTGGGTCGAATAAAACAATGATACGGGTGGACAAGCTCATTCATTTTGAAACCTCCTCAATCTTCTTCAAAATATCCTCCGGGTCCTGGATCTCGCCCACCAGTTTAGGGGGGAGAAATGAGACCTCTGCAAAATGGGCAGCTTCCGCTTTGATGTAGGGATAAACCTGACCCAGATTATTTTCCAGGACGATGACCTGTTTGGTCTTTCTCGCCATCTTCTCAATCTCCTCTCCTGGAAAGGGCCAGACTGTGATCAACCGGAGGGTCCCTACCGGAATTCCCCTTTTTCTTGCCTGCGAAGCAGCCGCTGCCGCCGCACGGGACACTCCTCCATAGGAAACCAGAACGATCTCGGCATCCTCATAATCCCGCTCCACCAGCGTAATCTCCTCTTTGTGCTTGAGGATCTTATTGCTCAACCTCCGGACAAATTTATCCAGGGCGGAGATATCGATCAGATTCCGTTTCCCATATTCGTCATGGCACGAACTGGTCACATGGGCCTTAAACCCTTTCCCGAAAATGGGCATCGGGGCAACATCCTCATCAAGGAATCCCTTAACCTTAAGGGGATCCGTTCCCGGTTCTGGAATGTTGCGGTAGACCGTCTCAATCTTTTCCGCTTCCGGGATCACCACTTCCTCCCGCATATGTCCCACAAAGGCGTCAGAGAGAAGGAAGACGGGAGTTCGATATCTCTCCGCGTAATTAAAAGCGATCACCGTATGGTCGAACATCTCCTGAGGTGATGAAGGGCACAGGGCAATGATTTCATAATCTCCGTGAGATCCATGCTTTGCCTGCACCATATCCCCCTGAATCCCGATAGTGGGCATCCCTGTCGTGGGGGCTCCTCGCTGAACGTTGACGATCACACAGGGGGTTTCCACGCCAATCGCAAACCCAATATTCTCCAGCATCAGGCTGATCCCGGGACCCGACGTGACGGTCATGGCCTTCTTCCCGGCCCAGGAGGCCCCGATGACTGCGGCAATCGAACTGATCTCGTCTTCCATCTGGAAAAAGGCCCCTCCCACCCGAGGAAGTTTCTCGGCCAGATGGTTTGCAATCTCCGTGGCCGGGGTGATCGGATAGCCTGCCGCAAATTCACATCCCGCGGCCAGGGCCCCTTCGGCACAGGCCACATTCCCCATCATAAAATATCTTCCGGTGTGGACTCGTTTCTCATCCATCTATTTGCTCCCTTTTTTCCGTTTTTTTTCCGAAACAACAACCGCCAGGTCAGGACAGAAGATCATGCAGTTCTCACACTGGGTGCACAGATCCTCGTTGACGATGACAGGTGGCCTGTAGCCCTTCTGATTCAATGTCTCCGAAGGCCGAAAAACCTCCTCCTTGCAGACATAGATACAGATCCCACATTCTTCAACGCCTTTGCATAACTCGTCATAAATTCTCAAGGTATCCAACTTCTTTCTCCTTCCATGGTGTTTTGGTCAGGGTTAAGGCTAAGAGGCCAGTTTGGTCAAAGGGCAAAGGTTATGGCGAATGGCCTCAGACCCATTGCCCTAACCCATAGACGAAACCGGCATCTTTGCCCTCACCTTAACCCAAAGACTTTACCTTAGTGTTTCATAAAAAAGAATATGAATGGTCCTCCCCCACCCTCCCCTCCCCCCTCGGAGGGGGAGGTCGTTGCGACTCGAAACCGAGGTAAGGGTGAGGGGGGACTTCACCTTGGGTGAAATCTAACTCACTCAAAGAAATGAACACATCATCCAATAAAATAGGGCCTTAAAAAAGATCTCAATATCTTTTTTCGCAACTGTAGGGTTTATTTTCTACATGGTCTAGGTTGATTTACGGGATGGAGGGGCGTCTTCCCCTCCAGAACTCGGATGACATCTTCTGCCACCAAACTCATCTTCTTCAAAGCCTCTTCGGTATGAGCGGCGGAGTGGGGTGTACCGATGAAATTTTCAATCTGAAGCAAGGGATGATCTTTTGTGGCCGGTTCCACTTCAAAGACATCGGATGCCGCTCCGGCAATCTTCTCCTCTTTTAAAACTTTGTAAAGGGCCTTCTCATTCCAGATTGGACCTCTGGCGAGATTGATGATGTAAGCCGTAGGCTTCATCAGGTTGAACTCCCTCTCTCCAACAACCCCTTTCGTTTCGGGCAACATCGGAAGGTTGATCGAAATGAAATCCGATCGGGACATCACCTCCTCCAGGCTGACCCTCCTCGCATCGATCTCCTTCTCCACCTCTTCATAACGAACTGCATCATAATAGAGGACACTCATATCAAACCCTTTATAACCGATTCGGCCCACAGCCTTCCCAATTCGACCGAAACCGAGGATCCCGAGGGTTTTCCCATGAAGTTCCTTTCCAATGTATTGATATCGTGCTTCCCATCGGCCATCCCTCAGCGCAATATCGCCTTTCTTGAGCATCTTCGAAAGGATTAGGGCCAGACCGAAAAAATGTTCTGCCACGGAGAGATCATTCGCATCCGGCGTATTGACGACCCATATCCCTTTCTCGGTGGCTGCTGCGATGTTGACATTCTCTACTCCAACGCCATGTCTCCCAATCACTTTGAGCCTCGGGGCAGAATCCATCATCTTCCGGGTGACCTTTCCATTAGCCCGGATGATAATGCCATCTATCTCCCCAACCCTCTCGACGAGATAATTCTCTTCAAGATGCTCGGCAAAGAACAGGTCGGCCTTCTCTTTCAGGATGGCCTTCCCTTCTTCGCGCATATCCTCGTAGAGCAAGACTATAAATTTTTTCATAGTGGCGTTATCCCCCCTTCTTCATATTGCAACGCTTCCCTTCAACTGGGTCAAGTAACTATTTTTGGAAATCGTGAGATGCCTGACAATGAGCTTCTCCAACTGGGATAGGTTTTTATCCTCAATGGCCTGTATCATCTCTCGGTGTTCAACGATCGACTGTTCAATCCGGTGGGGCAACGACCAGGCATTGAATCGGACAATATGGGCTTTGGTGCGGAGGTAATCAATCACCTCATAGAGATAACCATTGTGGCAGGCTTTAAAGATCATCCGATGAAATTCAGAATCCTTCTCAATCATCTGATGCGTTTTTCCCCGAAGATGCCTGGCCACCTCTTTGGACAGTTTTTTCAGCTTCTGAATCTCTTTCGGGGTAATATGTTCGATGACGAGTTTCGCCGCAATTTTTTCCAATTCGGTTCGAACAAAATAAATTTCCTCAATTTCTTTGGTCGTCAGGTCCGCCACCACCACTCCTCGATAGGGAGTGGCCCGAACGAGCCCCCTTGCCTCCAGACTCTTCAAGGCTTCACGGATCACCGTCCGGCTTACGCCAAATCTTGAAAGAAGATCCATCTCGACCAGACGCTCCCTCGGTTTGAAACGGCCCGAGAGGATATCGCTTTCGATCTCCTTAAAAATTCTTATTGAATTAATGCTTGACATTTAAATGATCTTTTATCTAAAATAGGATTTAATTTTAATACAATTTTGTATACACTTTTTAGGAGAACCTGTCAACCTTTTCCCTCAAGGAGTCTCTTGATGAAACGATTTGAAGCTCTCTTCAGCCCTTTCCGGATTGGAAATGTGGAATTAAAAAACCGAATCGTGATGCCGTCCATGGCGACCCACTTTGCCGATCTGGATGGCTCCGTCAATGACCGTCATATCGCCTATTATGTCGAGCGGGCAAGAGGCGAGGTAGGCTATATCACCTTTGAACATACGGGCATCCTGAGACAGGGCCGAGCCTTTCCCAATATGGCCTTGATTGACTCGGATCAACACATCCCTCCTTTTAAAAAATTAGTCGAAGCCATCCATCAAAAAGGTGGGAGAATTGTGATTCAGATCAATCATGCAGGCCGTCAGACCTCCTCCTCGTTTACAGGCTCCCCCATCGTGGCCCCCTCGGCCATCCCCTGCCCTGTCCGGAAGGAGATGCCTCAAGCTCTTTCCATTGAAGAGATTCAGAAGATCATCGAAGCCTTTAGGGAGGCTGCCCAGCGTGTTCAATCTACCGGGGCAGACGGGGTTGAAATCCATATGGCCCACGGATATCTGATCAACCAGTTCCTCTCCCCTTTCTCCAACCAGAGGACGGATGAATATGGTGGAAATGCTGAACGTCGGATGCGGATGGCTATGGAGGTATTGAGGACTGTTCGAAATCAGGTTGGTCCCGATTTTACCGTCCTCTGCCGTCTCAGTGCCGATGAGTATGTGGAAGGCGGATTGAAATTGGAGGATACAAAAGAAATCGCAAAGGCATTGGAGAGGAGCGGGGCTGACGCCCTCCATATCTCGGCCTGCGTAGCCGCATCAGGATATTTGAACCACCCTCCTTATTATGCGGAAGAGGGTGTTTTTGTCCACCTCGCTCAGGGAATCAAATCCGTGGTCTCCATTCCTGTCATCGCCGTGGGTCGAATCCGCACCCCTGAACTGGCCAATCAAATACTGAAAGAAAACAAAGCCGACCTCATCTCCATGGGAAGAGCCTTGATTGCTGATCCCCACTTACCCATGAAAGCCCTGCAGGGAAAAACGGATGAGATTATTCCTTGTATATCCTGTAACCGCTGCATCCAGAGCATTCGAAAGGGTGCGCTCCAGTGTGCGGTCAACCCGGAAACCGGTCGGGAGGGAATTTTTAAACTTAAAAAGACAGATCATCCCAAGGAAGTCTGGATTATCGGAGGGGGGCCGGCCGGGATGAAGGCGGCACAAATCGCATCCTTTCGAGGCCATCAAGTCGCTTTATATGAAGAGCAAGAGAGATTAGGTGGCCGATTTTTACTGGCTGCCATTCCCCCCAAGAAGCAGGTTCTTAAAGAATTCATTGATTATCTCATAAGGCAACTCGAGAACCTACCCGTGAAGACTGTTTTAGGAAAACCTTTTGATACCGCTTTGTTAGAAAAAGAGAGGCCGGATGTAGTCATCCTCGCCACCGGAGCCAAACCATTTTTCCCACCAATTGATGGAATTGGGGATACCCAGGCCATCTCAGTGGAGGAGGTATTATCAGATCCTATCCATCTTGGCAATAAAATCCTCATTGTCGGTGGTGGGGGAATTGGAGCTGAGGTGGCAGACTATCTTTCCGAAAATGGAAAGGAAGTTACCCTCATTGAGATGAGAGAAGGGATTGCCTTGGATCTGGTGGGCCACCTTCAGCACTTCTTAAATACAAGGCTCAAGGCAAAGGGAGTTCAGATATTGACCTCTACGAAGGCCATTCGATTCGAAAAAAAGGCTTTGTGGACAGAGGACACCCAGGGAATCAAGAAGCTTGAAGGGTTCGATAACATTGTAATGGCTTTGGGATCAACACCCAATAATAAATTGGTGGATTCGATCAAGGACAAGGTATCAGAATTCCATGTGATCGGTGATGCATCAAAACCAAGGGAGGTAATGGAAGCATTACTTGAGGGAGAAGAGACCGCCCTCAAAATTTAACAAAGGGAGGTGATGTGTTCGTTCATGAGTTTTTCAACAGCCTCTATTTACCCCGTTGTTGCAGAAATTGGCATGCCGAAATGCTTCCAAAGGCTTGCGCAATCAGACATGGAGGCCATTTTGCGTGCCTATTTTGGACTTCACT
>JAGVBT010000131.1 GCA_020059605.1 Deltaproteobacteria bacterium | reverse complement strand
GCCTGAAATTGATAGGCTGGTCCGGACGCTCAGCGGAGGCAATCAGCAAAAGGTTGTGTTGGCCAAATGGCTTCTCGCCCGAGCCAAGTTGCTCATCCTGGATGAACCCACCCGAGGCGTGGACGTTGCCACCAAGCAAGAGATCTACAATATCATCAAGGATCTGGCCGACAGTGGGATGGGCATCCTCTTAATATCCTCAGAAATGCCTGAGGTCCTGGGTATGAGCGACAGGGCTCTGGTTATGCGCGAAGGGTGCCTGGTAGGCGAATTCTTAAGGCAACAAGCCACCGAACAGAACCTGCTTGCCTGTGCTGCCGGGGTCATCGAAAAATCTGGAGGTGGGTAAGCATGTCAACGGATATCTCAACGACTAAGGAGAAGGGGTTGCGCGCTTATTTTTCTTCCCTTCGAAAGGGGTGGTTCCCCGGTGGGGCCGCGCACGGGCGATGGGTGGACTACGCTTTCATTGGCGCCTTTGTGATGGCAATAGGTATTGGCACATTGGCCACTGAGATATTTTTCACCGAGGCGAACATCAGGAACCTATCTCGCCAGATTGTATCCAATGGCCTGATCAGCTTGGGCATGCTGATCGTGATCTTGACAGGGGGCATTGATCTCTCCGTTGGATCGATCGTAGCCCTGGGAGGGGTCCTCTCCGCAGGGATGTCGGACAAAGTTGGTATTGGCCCAGCGATCCTCATTGCGTTGTTCTTCGGAGCTGTGGCGGGATTGGTTAACGGCGTCTTCGTCGCACGCTTCAAGCTGCAGTCCTTCATTGTCACCCTGGCGACCATGGGCATAGTGCGTGGGTTCGTCTTCGTCTATACTGAAACCCCGCTCGTCTCAAAGCATCCCGATTTCCGCATCTTGGGGGCCAGCTCCGTGGGGCCGCTACCCGTTACGATGATCATCATGCTGATCTGCTTTGCGTTGATTTGGTTTTTCCTCAACCGGACGCCCACCGGGCGAGCAACGGTTGCCATCGGAGGCAATAAAGAAGCGGTGTGGTTGGCAGGTATTAATGTGCAACGCACCATCATCCTGGCGTATGTCTTATCCGGCTTGTTCTCGGCCCTGGCCGGGGCAATCCTTGTGTCACGCCTGGGGATTGCGCAACCCAGTCTGGGAATTGCTTACGAACTGGATGCCATCGCGGCATGCGTGATCGGCGGAGCAATTCTCGGGGGAGGCGGTGGAGGGGCTATTGGCACATTTTTCGGAGTGCTTACCCTTGGAATGATCAACAACCTTTTGAACCTGCACGGCGTACAGAGCTACTACCAGGAGATCATCAAGGGCGCCGTGATCCTTCTTGCCGTTTTAGCCCGCAGGAAGGAAAGATAGCCCAAGCATCTGTGCTGAGTTGGTCGGGTCCCGAGGGTAATCAACAAGGAAGGGGGTGATTACATACAGAAGAATGTATTGGATTTGGAGTATAAACGATTGGAAACCCTATTAACACTATAAGTGAGAGGAGGCAAAGAAGATGAAACACATCATGGCCCTAAGTATCTTTTTAGTCTTACTATTGGGAATCGTCGGCACCGTGCAGGCGCAGGCGAAAGAGATCAAAATTGGCGTTGTCACCCTTCAAATGAGGTCTCCCTACTTTATTTCCATGGTCAGGGCGATAGAAGCAGAAGCGCCTCAATTCAAGAATGTCAAGTTATTCGTGGCGGATGGCAGAGGGGATGTGGCCAAGGTGACTGCCGACATTGAAGATCTGATCGCCAAACGTGTTGACGGATTTATCATGAATATCAGCCCGCTTGAATCGTTGCCTGGCCCCATGGCGGCCATTAAAAAGGCCGGCATACCGGTGATGCTGCTCAACCGGAAGCTGAGGGGAGACCCCTACACTTCATGGATCGGCGCTGACAATTTTGCCACCGCTACCGGAGTAGGGGAGTATATTGTCAAACGGTTAGAGGGTAAGGGTATCCTACTCATGATGCGCGGTGGCCCGGAGGATAACAGTACCGGAAATGCCCGGCGGGATGGCGTGCTTTCGAAAGTAAAGGGTACCAATATCCAAACTATTATTGCCCCTGCATTTGGCGGCTGGACAGAGGATGGTGGATTCAAGGTCATGGAGGACATGCTTGCCAAGCACAAAAAGATTGACGCCGTATTTTGCGAAAATGACTCCATGGGGCTGGGAGCGATGAAGGCTATTAGAGATGCCGGCCGCTCTAAAGAAATTCTCGTGTTCGGTTTCGACGGTCAGAAAGAGGCTTTAAGGCAGATTATGATAGGCAGTAACTACGCTGGGACAGGTCACAATGACGCAAACACAATTGGACGGATGGGATTCCAGCGGATGATGGCCATTCTCGCCGGCGCAACTGTAGATACGGATACGCCGTTTCCAGTAAGGGTGATTAATAAGGACAATGTTGCAAAGTATTACGACCCGGATTCGATCTTTTAGCCTGGATATTCATTGACGAATATTCCCAAGGCTATTGGCACGACGCGGTTACTCAACTCACAGCCCGATGGAGGAAACTCTGTCGGGCTTTTTCTTTGTCCGGATTACAACACAGTCTCAGGGGATAGGGCGGGGGGACGCTATCTTCTTTCCAGGAATCGTTTCATCTCCGGATCGTAGAGAAAGGTGAAGAAAGTGGCCATGGCGCCCAGGATGGGAAACGGATCCTGTTTTGAAATAATATCATAACAGGTATTCGAATCAAAAAACTCCCAGAAGGAGGGCTGGAGATGAAAACGCTCCGGATTGTCAAGAAAATGGAGGATATCTCCAAAGAGAAGCCAGCGACTGCGCCTGCCAACAGTATAGTGAAGCACCGGCTCGAATTTCTCACCCTTTGCCATTTTCAAAATGAGGTATGGAAAATCAACACCGGAGAAGATGGCCAATTGCAGGGAACCCCAGAAACGGGGATTGACCTCCATCAATTTGGGAATCCCGTCTCTCGGGTTCACCTTGAATTCCACCATTGCAATGCCCACCCAGTTTAGTGCCTTAAGAAGACAAAGGCCCAATTCCATGATCTGGGGATGCTCAACCCCTTCCCGCAGGGTACTGGGCCCTCCCCGAACCGGGTACATTCTTAATTTTTTATGGATAAAAGCGGCTCTTACGTTTGACTCCTCATCAAAGAGGGCAGATAGCCCGAATGTCCCTCCTCCATCCGGAATATATTCCTGAATCAATGGAAAAGGATACGATTGATGAACCCTTTGATAGGAAGGTGCGAGGTCCTCCCTTTTCTTAACATAAACAACCCCGAAGGAGCCGGAACTAATCCTCGGCTTTATAACGGCAGGGACTGGAATAGCAGAGAAATTAACACCCCCACCCTCCCCTCCCCCGTCAAGGGGGAGGGCAACTTTATTGGTTTCTACTGTTCCTGAGGGAGAGCACTTCCATTCTTCCCCTTTCCTCAGATGGGTATGGAACTTTTCTTCCCCTCCCCCCTCGCGGGGGAGGGTAAGGGTGGGGGGAAACTGAACTGTCTTCGGCACTGGAATCCCGTGACTCTCTGCAAAGCGAATCAGATTTCCCTTGTCCCGGACGAATTCGATTTTTTCAAGGTCAGGAATAAGGAGGTAGGTATGTTTTGAAATTTCGGATTGATACTTTGCTGTGAGCAGAAGGGTCTCCTCTTCCATGGGGAAGAGGCAATCGATCGGATGCTTTTTAATCTCCGTCAGTAGGAATTCGATGAATCGATCCGGAAACCGCTTTGGGGATGGGTAGACAATACGCCTCGAACAATACTTTGAAAAAAACGACGTGTTGAGGAAAGTCCTCTCCCCGACCGTGACATGGATCCCCTTTCGACCAAGGGACCGAACCACAGCGAGTGTTTTTCTAAAGTGCCCATCGGTAACCAGAACATGATTCATATTGCGGATTGGGGATTGCGGATTGCGGAATCTTAGTGAAATCCAAATTCCGCATTCCCTGCCTGCGGCAGGCAGGCGAAATCCGAATTTAAATCAAACCGTCGTCTGCGAGGCTGCGGTATTCCTCTCCGGCCAGAATGATATGATCATAAACCTTGATTCCCATCACCCGGCCTGCTTCCACCAATTGTTTGGTGATCCGGAGGTCTTCTTCGCTCGGATTCGGATTGCCGCTCGGATGATTATGGAGGAGGATGACCCCTGCGGCGGATTCCAGGAGGGCCTCCCGAAAGACATCCCTCGGATGGACGATGCTTGCATCGAGTGTTCCTTCGGATATGGTTACCTCTTTAATCAACCTGTTGGAACGGCTGAGGAGAAGAACCCTGAAGACCTCCTTCCTCAAATCCTTCATCAACGGGAGATAAAGATTGGCCACATCCTTTGCCCGCTTGAAAGAAGGCTGGTCCTTACTCGTCTTAGATTGAATCCGCCTCACCAACTGGAAGGCTGCCGAGAGCGCGGCCGCCTTGGCTGAGCCGATGCCCTTGATCTTCATCAGTTCCGAAGGGGATCGGGTGAAAAGATTTTGAAGGGATTCATATTTTTCCAATAGCTCCCTTCCCAGGTCGATGGCCGTCCTGCTTTTGGTTCCCTTTCCGATCAATATCCCTAACAGTTCCGCCTCGGTGAGATGCTGAGCCCCCTGCCTGAGCAGCCGCTCCCTCGGTCTTTCCTTCTCCGGCCATTGGGAAATCTTATAATGAGATTCTGCCATGACTCAAACATAAACAACCCTCCCTAACCCCCCTCTATTCCCCCCTTAAGATAAGGGGGGAATAGAGGGGGGTTACAAGAGGGGGGATATGCCCGCACAAAAGCCAGAAGAACCAGAAACATTTATTCGCTGTTTATAGGACTCGCCTTTTTCTTCTTTCCGAATATCTTAGCCAGTAAAATGCTCAATTCGTAAAGCCCCATCAGAGGAAGGGCCAGGAGCACCTGGGAAACCACGTCAGGAGGGGTGATGACCGCCGCAAAGACGAAGATGAGAAGAATGGCATACTTTCTGTGCCGGGCCAATGTCTTCGCATCGATGATCCCGACCCGGGCCAGGAGCACCAGGATCACCGGAAATTCGAATACGAGACCAAAGGCCAATAAAAATTTGATGCTGAAGGAGAGATATTCCTTCATGCTCGGCATTGGTTTGATGAAATCGGTGGCATATCCTAAAAGAAATTTAAAACCGACGGGGATCGCAACAAAATAGGCAAATAGAATTCCCAGGGCAAAGAAGAACGAGCCGGCGGCAACAAAGGGAATGACATAGCTCCTTTCATGGCGGTAGAGCCCCGGCGCCACAAAAGCCCAGACCTGGTAGAGAACGAACGGGGAAGCCAGGATGAGGCCTGCGATGAAGGCCACCTTCATATAGGTGAAAAAAGCCTCAGCCACGCTGGTGAAGATAATAGAGCCTCCCGAAGGCATCATGTCGAGAAGGGGTTGAGATAGAATGTCGAAGAGTTGTTGGGAAAAGACATAACAGATGATAAAGCCGGCTCCGACTGCAATAAAGGAGAGAACGAGACGTTTTCTTAGCTCCTGAAGGTGGGAGGTTAAGGGGAGTTTCTGCTCATCCATGGGAGGGAGTATCCTCTTTCATCCCTTCTGGTGGTTTCGCCTCGCCCTGTTCTTCCTGTTCTTCCGCTTCTTCGGGGGCCGGGGAGGCAACCATCTCCTCGGTCGGTCGGGGTTCTTCCTCCGTCATGGCTTCTAAAGCAGTCTCTTCGGTCGCGTTGATCTCCGGGGAAGGCTCTTCGGGAGAGGAAATCTCCCTGGCCAGATCTTCGAGGACATTTTCATCCGCAAGCGTGTTTTTGATCTCCTCGAGGTCCCGGGTTTCAGCCTCAAAACTCTCTTTTACTTCGTCCGTGGCTTTCTTAAACTCTCTCATCGCCTTGCCAAAAGCCTTGGCCAGCTCTGGAAGCTTATTCGGCCCGAAGACGATCAGGGCAATCGCCGCAATGATCAAAAGTTCCGGTAATCCGATATTAAACATCCTTCCACCTCAACGGTCTTATATCACAATTATTCTATCCTTTGCAATGGGATTCAAGTCTCCCCCTTGAGATTCTCAAGATGTCATGATATATACCAACCATGTCCCCCATCCACATCAATGTCCCTTATTTAATGCTCCTCCAGAGGATCGATTTTGTCATCGGGCACCGCTTCCATCCCGAAATCTATTTCAGCGGCGAAGATCTCGATGCCTGCGATGAGAAGGAAGCCCAACGACTGGCGGAGACCCTTCATCAGAAAGACCTGGGATGCACCATCCACGGCCCATTTATGGATTTGAGCCCGGGAGGTGTTGACCGGAGGATCAAGGAGGTGACGCTGGATCGATTTTTGAGGACGATTGAGCTCGCGGCCCTATTCAAACCGAAGGCAATCGTCTTTCATCCCGGGTATGAGAAGTGGAAGTTCGATGGAAATGTCAACCTCTGGTTGGAAAACAGCCTTTCGACATGGAAACCCCTGGTGGAAGAAGCAAAAACGCGCAACCTCACCCTCGCCATTGAAAATGTCTTTGAAGAGAACCCTGATTCTTTGCGGATGCTTTTACAGAAGGTCGATTCACCCCACTTCCGGTTCTGTTTCGATACCGGACACTACCATGTCTTCAGCAAGTCTTCCCTTCCCCTCTGGATAGAAACGCTGGGGAAATATCTCGTTGAGGTTCACCTTCACGACAATCATGGGGAGATGGATGATCATCTGCCCATGGGCGAGGGAAGTTTCGATTTCACAGGACTCTTCAGCCTCTTTTCTCAACATGAACTGAATCCCATTTTTACACTCGAACCCCATGAGGAAGCCCATCTCTGGAGGAGCATAAGCGCCATGAAGAATTATATGGATATCCATGCCTAACATATTAAAATGATTAATTAATATTTCAAATGATTCGTTTTATTTTTTATTTGGATTCATGGCCCCCCATTTCGCCATTCCATGAGTCCGGCATTCTTTTTTAACCAATATAAAATTACTTGACAAATAAGTTGTTCTCATCATAATATTACCATCCGCAGGAAAGAAAGGCCTTTGCGAAGAACTATCCAAACAATCTTGTTAATTCAATTTGAATCTTTAAAAAGGAGGTGATCGGCCTTGGATAGGCACCGGGATAGGCGCCGGTTATCATTTAATAAAACAATCTTTTAAAAAGGAGGACTCTATGAAAAGAATTTTTATTTTTTCCATGGTATTGGCAGTCGCCATCTGCCTGTTAGCCGTTTCCGCACAGGCACAGGCCAAAAAAGAGACCTTTAAATACGAGGACAAGATTGGCGTGGTGAAGATCAAGAAAGGCAATCCCATCCACATCGCCTGCTGGATGGTCGTTGCAGGCCCCGATGCTTCATTGGGAACCGATACCAAACGGGGTGTCGAGCTTGCCATTGAAGACAAAGGCGGAAAGATTCTTGGCTTCGCCGTCAAACTCTCTGTCCAGGACACGGGCTGTAACGCCGAGGGTGGGCAGGCCGCGGCAACCAAACTGGCCGCAGATCCGACCATCGTGGCGGCGATCGGCTCAAACTGCTCAAGCGAGGCGAAACCCGGGGCCCCCATTCTCTGGAAGGCCGGCATTGCAACAGTATCGCCTTCAAATACCGCGCCCTTCCTGACAGACCCGAAACGCGGGCCCGAGTATGATGGTTATCTCCGCACCGCTCATAATGACAAGGTTCAGGGAGCCGTAGCCGCACAATATGCATTCAATCAATTGAAACTCAAAAAAGCCGCCACCGTTCATGACGGAAGCCCTTATGCCGAACAGCTTCAGGCCGTCTTTGCTGAAACCTTCAAGAAACTGGGCGGAACGATTACGGCACAGGAAGCAGTCGCCCCCACCGATACGGACATGAGGCCCGTTTTGACAAAGATTGCCACAGGCAAACCCGATATTATCTATTATCCCATCTTCATCGCTGCAGGAGGCCATATTACACGCCAGGCCAAAGAGGTGAAAGGTCTTGAAAAAACAAAACTGATGAGCGCAGATGGAACCTTCTCTCCCGACTTCATTAAAGCCGCAGGGGATACGGCTGTTGGAATGTACCACTCCAGCCCCGACTTCTCCGCTTTCGGCGCAGGCTACAAAACCTTCCTCGAAAAACACCAGAAGAAGTACGGTGAAAAACCGATCGCTCCTTTCCATGCCCATGGTTATGATGCCGCCATGATCGTCTTTGCCGCCATCGAGAATGTGGGCAAGACGGCTCCCGATGGCACACTCCACATCGGCCGAAAGGCATTAAGGGATGCTCTTTACGCAACCAAGAACCACAAGGGATTGACCGGAAACCTCACCTGTGGTGAGACAGGAGACTTAGCAGATCCGATGATCGCCATCTATCAGATGACAGCCGATAATGTGAAGAAGTTGGCGATTCCGGAAAAACCTATCTGGTCACCCGCAGTTGCGGCACCAGCCAAACCGGCTCCCGCTAAGGAAGCTCCTAAGAAGAAATAACACGTCCGATTTTAATGGTCGGGGTGTCAAAAAATTGAGAGGGTGGCCCGGGAACAAATAGCTTACCGGGCTTACCCTCTCAATTTAAAAGGGTGAAGATTCAACCCATTTTCAATCCAAAAATATAGGAAACCCTTATGCTGAAACGCTGGAGAGAAAGGATTACTCCCACCGATGTGGTCATGTGGCTCATTGGTGGGGGGCTGTTGCTTTTGATCTTTTGGGGTTCCACAGCCACCCTCACCGCTAAAACATACACAGCTCACCACTGGTTTGATTTTATCATCTTCGGCCTTGCACAGGGAAGCATATATGCCCTTATCGCCATGGGCTATACCATGGTCTACGGGATTCTCAGGATGATCAACTTCGCCCACAGCGAAGTCTTTATGAGCGGCCCTTATACCGCCTACTTCATTGCCGCCGCCTTTCATTCATCCGGTTTTCTAGATCAGTATCCTATCCTCAGCCTCATCATGATCTTTCTTGTCTCCATGGCCACTTCGACACTGATCGCTGTTCTTCTCGAGCGGATTGCTTATCGCCCGCTCCGGAACGCTCCCCGCCTGATTCCCCTCATCACCGCGATAGGGGCTTCGTTCTTTTTACAATATACCTTTAGAGGTTTTTACGGCTCGGGTTTCCAGGCCTACCCGGTGGTGAAGATTCTGGAAGGGGAATGGGCGTTCGGAGGATTTCGCATCCTTAAGTTTCAGGCTCTGGTCATTGTGGCGGCCGCCATCCTGATGGCCGCTCTCTACTCTTTTGTACAACGAACCCGTTTGGGCAAAGCGATTCGTGCCGTGTCCGAAGACAAAGAGACCTCTGCCCTGATGGGAATTGATATCGATAGAATGATCGTCACAACCTTCGTCATCGGTGGCATGTCCGCCGGTGCCGCAGGCGTCCTTTATGCACTGATGTTTAAGCAGGTCCATTTCTTCATGGGTTTTATCCCGGGAATTAAAGCCTTCACGGCAGCTGTATTGGGAGGCATCGGGAACATCCCCGGGGCCATGTTAGGCGGAATCTTTCTTGGCCTCGTGGAGTCTGTCGGGCCGAGCCTCTTCCTCGATGGTTTGGGCATTGTCGCTCCTTACCAGTTAAAAGACGCCATTGCCTTCACCATGCTCGTCCTGGTTCTGATCTTCAGGCCCACAGGCATCCTGGGAGAGCGTTTGGCAGTGAAGAAAGCCTAAAGAAATTCCGAGTAGGGGCAATTCATGAATTGCCCCTATAGAGTTCATAGACATGAGACAAGCGCTAAAAGTTGGCCTTATCGGCGGCATCGTTGCAGTTCTCCTCTCCCTCATCGGGATGGTTGAGGCTTTCAGCCAGCGTGACATCATTGCTCGTGTCATTTCAATGGGCCATACCCTCCTCGTTATTGTTGCCCTTTTTATGGGTTATCTTGCAGCCAAGCGGACTCCCGGCAAAGGATCACTTCGGGTTCTTGCCAACAGCTTCATCTCAGGACTGATCGTGGGAGGCTTAGTGTCCCTTCTCGTCATTGTGGGGAGTCTGATTAATCTCCGTAAGGTCTTCGTCAATGCCATGCCTGTCCTTTACGAATTACTCACTTTTAAACAAGGAACACAGATTGGCGTTTTCCTGCTTCTTGGTGCTGGAGCCCTAAGTGGTGCACTGGCAGGTCTATTCTTTCTCTCGCCTAAACTTCTTCGCCGGGTATTGCTCATTTCACTGGGCAGCATTGTGTCCGTAGGCGTCCTGCAGGATCTGCTCCGTCCTACTTTCGCGCTCTGGGGACCTCTTGCGATCATCAATGAATGGCTTTTTACAGCCAACGGCCTGACGATTCGGGGCGCCATCGGATTATTCATCATGATTACTGCCGCATCCCTCTTCTGGTCAACGAAGGGAGAAACCATTCAAACCGGCTTTCGGAATCTCCCCACCGCTCCCCAGAGGATCCTGAAGATCACCGGCATCCTCGCCCTGGTTTTTATTCTCCTGATTCTTCCCCAGGTCCTCGGACTATTTCTGAGCGAGGTTTTTACGATCGTCGGCCTCTATGTCCTGCTGGGTCTTGGACTCAATATCGTCGTGGGATACGCCGGCCTGCTCGATCTCGGGTATGTGGCTTTTTTTGCCATCGGCTCCTATACCATCGCCATCCTGACCTCCCCCGAGCTGGGTTTCTTCAGCCTCACCTTCTGGGAAGCCCTCCCTTTTGTGATCGTGATGGGAGTCATTTCAGGGGTCCTCCTGGGAACCCCCGTTCTCAAGATGCGCGGCGATTATCTCGCTATTGCGACCCTTGGCTTTGGCGAAATCATCCGCATCCTCGTCCTCTCGGACTTTCTCAGGCCGTGGCTGGGTGGAGCACAGGGCATCGGAAAGATTCCGAAAGCATCGATTCTGGGATACGAGTTTGCCGGCCCTCAGCAGATATACTATCTGATCCTTGCTGGCTGTCTCCTCGTCATTTTCATCTCCCTTCGCCTGAGGGATTCCCGGTTGGGTCGAGCCTGGATGGCAGTCCGCGAAGATGAGGATGTGGCTCAAGCCATGGGCATCAATCTCGTTGCCACCAAGCTTCTCGCTTTTGCCACCGGCGCCGGTTTCTCCGCTCTGAGCGGAGCCATCTTTGCCAGTAAACTCGGCTCGGTCTATCCTCACAGTTTCAATGTAATGATCTCCATCAATATTGTCTGCGTCATCATTGTCGGTGGAATGGGTAGTATTCCCGGTGTGATTGTTGGAGCCATTGCCCTCGTTGGCCTCCCAGAGCTCCTGCGGGAATTTGCAGAATATCGGCTCTTTGTCTATGGAGCCGCTCTTGTGGCCATGATGCTTCTCAGACCCGAGGGGCTCTGGCCGGAGGCAGTGCACCGCCGCGAGTTTCACGAAGAAAAGGAAAATCAGGCAGAATCGGAATCACCTCTGAAATTGAAATCAGGTTGATAAGAAGATAATATGGCCCTTCTTTTTACGAAAAAAGTGACCAAACGCTTTGGCGGGCTGGTGGCCGTGGGGAACCTCGACATCGGCATCCGGGAGAAAAGCATTCATAGCATCATCGGACCGAACGGCGCCGGAAAGACAACCTTCTTCAATTGCATCACGGGCTTCTATCGCCCTGAAGAAGGAGAAATCCTTTTCAACGATCATTCTCTCGTTGGCCTCCTTCCAGACCGAATCGTTCGTCTTGGAATCTCCCGCACCTATCAGAATATTCGCCTCTTTCCCAATCTGACAGCAATGGAGAATGTCCTTGTCGGGCTCCATGGCCACCTCAATGCGGGGTTCTTCGGCATCGTCTTAGGCACTCCTGCCACTCGGAACGAGGAGAAAGAGGCGGCTGAAGAGGCAAGGAGGCTTCTAAAATTTGTTAACCTTGCTGGCAAAGGAGATTTTTTAGCCAAGAATCTCCCTTACGGCGATCAACGACGGCTGGAGATTGCCAGAGCGCTGGCGTCTCGTCCTAAACTTCTGCTTCTCGATGAACCTACGGCGGGAATGAATCCAAGGGAAACACAGGACATGATGGACTTCATCCAGCATCTCCGTGATGAACTGGGGATTACCATCCTCCTCATCGAGCATCAGATGAGGGTTGTGATGGGAATCTCTGAGACCGTAACCGTGCTGGACTATGGTAAAAAAATTGCGGAAGGCACCCCGGCAGAAATTCAGAAAGACCCTAAGGTCGTTGAGGCCTATCTCGGCCGGGGGAGCGCAACAGAAGAAAGTCGGATAGTGAACTAAAGTTGAAAGTGCCTAAAGTGACTAAAGTCAAATTCAATCAATTTAAAACTTTTTCAATTTAGTTCACTCGACACTTTAGCTCACCTTAGTCACTTTGAATATAGGCCTATACGATTAAGGAACTCCTCAATGGCTCTACTTGAAATTGAAAATATCCATACCTATTACGGCCATATTCATGCGCTCAAAGGAGTCTCTCTCGATGTCGACAAAGGAGAGATCGTCACCCTGATCGGAGCCAATGGCGCAGGCAAGAGCACGATGCTCAAGACGACGAGTGGACTGCTCCGGCCCCGTCAGGGATCGATCCATCTGGAGGGTGAAGATCTCACCTGCTATCGTCCTCATCAGATTGTGGCTAAAGGGGTGGTCCAGGTTCCGGAGGGCCGCCGGATATTCGGCCGCCTGACCGTGAGAGAAAACCTCGAGATGGGAGCCTTCGCCATTCCCGACGCAGGCCTTATCCAATCCAACCTCGAGCGGGTCTACAATCTTTTTCCCAGACTTCGGGAACGCCAAAAGCAGGTGGGCGGGACGCTCAGCGGTGGTGAGCAGCAGATGCTGGCCACCGGCCGCGCATTGATGGCAAACCCGAGCGTCCTCCTGATGGACGAGCCCTCCATGGGCCTGGCCCCTGTTCTCGTCGATATCATCTTTGATACGATCCGCCAGCTTCATGCGGATGGCACAACCATCCTCCTCGTCGAGCAGAATGCCCGTATGGCTCTCCAGGTGGCAAGCCGCGGCTATGTTCTTCAATCAGGCACAGTAGTCCTTAGCGACTCCGCCGAAAACCTCCGTCGAAACGAGATGGTCCGCCAAGCCTACCTCGGCGAATCCTAATATTATCTCAAGTGTTTCTTATCACCACTTTTCCAGGCAGTGTGCATTTGTTGCCAACTCCTCCCTTTTTTTGCCAATATGTCAAACCGAGCCCGCCTCTCATCTCTATTGAAGGGCCCTATTAATCTGAATTTTTTTATAAAAACAAACGGTTACGAAATGGATGATGTTCCGGTTCTTTCGGGCATGTTTTTTGCTTAAAAATAGTTAAAAACAGAGTAAATGGGAGAAATACAATGTCAGTGACGGAAAAAGACTTGGTTCTCACAACCGATGAGGCGATTGAATACCTAAAGATCTCAAAACCTACCTTCTTAAAATATATCCGTCTCGGAAGAATCAAAGCCATCAAGGCAGGAAAGGGCTGGAGGATCCTGCATTCGGAACTGTATCGTTTCTTAAAAGGTGACCAAGCAAGGGTGTAAGGTAAGATAGTAAGGGGATGAATTTTAAGGAATTAGCGACAAATTTAGAGTTGGAAGAAGATGAATTTCTGGAATTGATGGCCCTTTTCTTTAAGACCACCATCTCCGAATTGGAAAAACTGGAATCGGTGATCAAAGAAAAGGATGCGCTGGCCGTTCAAAGCTTGGCCCATTCCATGAAAGGTGGGGCCGGTAGCCTTGGGCTTGCGGAGATTCAGGAGGCTGCTAAGAGAATCGAAGGGGCAGCCTGCGAGAACCATCTGGAAGATTGGGAACAGGATATCCGGATCATCAGAGCTAACCTCGATTGGATCGAAGAAGCCCTCCATAGAGGAGATAGAAATGTCAAGGCTTAAGATACAAATTGCCCTGTTCGTTCTGAAGCTTGAGATGACCTCTCTTCTGATTCTGAAATATCTATCTAAAAAGATGACAGGGATCCTTTAAGCAAACTCAAAGGGAGAGGTGATGGAAAAGAAGATTCTGGTTGTGGATAATCACCCCGTTGTGCTGAAGTTCATGTCCCAGTTGCTGGAAAAAGAAGGTCACCAGGTACTCACCGCCGAAGACGGCCTATCCGCCCTCGAAATTCTAAAAACTTTTACCCCCGATGTCATCTTCATTGATCTCATCATGCCTCACATCGGCGGAGAGAAACTCTGTCAGGTCATTCGCAAGATGCCGGAGTTGAAAGAAACCTATCTCATCATCCTCTCTGCAATTGCCGCCGAGCAGGAGATCGACTGCGCCTCCTTTGGAGCGAACGTCTGTATTGCCAAAGGAGCACTCGATAAGATGGCAAAACATGTCCTCGCCGCCCTTGAAGAGGCCGATCGGGCAAAGGGGCCCATCCATTTCCCAAAAACCATCGGGATGGAAGATGTTTATGCGCGAAACATCACAACGGAGTTGCTCTCCGTGAAAAAACACTTTGAGGTCATCCTGAACAGTATGGCAGAGGGAATTCTGGAGATAACTCCCGAAGGAAAGATCATTTACACCAATCCGAAAGCGATCTCATTGATCCATCAAACCGAGGAACAACTCCTATCCTCGGATTTCACCAACCTCTTCCATGAGTCGGATCGACAAAAAATCAAAGACCAGCTTATTGAAATACATAAAACCACACAGCCTATCGTTGTCAATGGGCCTTTTTCACTCAATGGCAAACAGGTCTCCCTTCATCTCCTTCCTGTCATCGACGAGCTGGAAAGGAGCACGATCCTCATACTCAATGATGTCAGTGAACAGAAGCGAATGGAAGCCCAACTCCTCCAGGCTCAGAAGATGGAGGCCATTGGAACCTTGGCCGGCGGAATTGCCCACGACTTCAATAATCTTCTCATGGTCATCCAGGGAAACGTCTCCTTGATGCTCTTAGATGTAAATCCGGATCATCCTCATCACCAGATGTTAAGAACCATCGAGAAACAGGTTCAAAGCGGATCAAGGTTAACTTCCCAACTTCTCGGTTATGCACGAAAAGGTCGCTACGAATTAAAACCGGTGGATTTGAACCAATTGGCGGCGGATATCTCGGAGACCTTCGGCAGGACCAGGAAGAATATCACCATCCGTCGAGAACTGGCCCATGACCTCCTGACCTGCGAGGCGGACCAGGGGCAGCTTCAGCAGGTTCTGATGAATCTCTTCATCAATTCGGCGGACGCCATGCCAAGCGGGGGAGACCTCCTGATCAAAACAAGCAATGTCAGCTCTGATAAGATTAAGGCCGGGGGTTATCCTATGAATTCCGGAGATTATGTTCTCCTGACGATAAAGGATACCGGCGTGGGAATGGATTCTAAAACCATTGACCGCATTTTCGATCCTTTTTTTACGACCAAGGAATTGGGGAGGGGAACCGGTTTGGGGTTGGCCTCGACCTATGGAATCGTAAAAGGACACGGCGGTTATATCGAGGTTGAATCGGAGAAGGGCCGTGGGTCCGCCTTCAAGATCTATCTTCGAGCTTCAGTAAAACAGGTCCCCAAAACGGCAAAACCCTCCATCCCGATTTCAAAAGCGGTCGGAACCGTTCTTTTGGTAGACGATGAAGAGCTGATCCGGGATGTCGGAGAAAAAGTGTTAAAGGCCTTGGGCTATAAGGTCCTGGTGGCAAGAAGCGGAGTGGAAGCAATCGAAATGTTCGAGCAATACCAGAACATCATCGACCTTGTCCTTCTCGATATCATTATGCCCAATATGGGGGGGGGCGAGGTTTACGACCGGCTGAAAGCAATATCTCCGGAGGTGAAGGTTCTTCTTGCAAGCGGTTACAGCATTGACGGCGAGGCTTCCAAAATAATTGAACGGGGTTGTCACGGCTTTATTCAGAAACCCTTCGATATGATGAAACTCTCCGAAAGCATCCGGGCAATTTTAAAATGAGATCCCTCTATCCCCTGCGATTCGGAATTCCCCACTTCAGGAATAAATAAACAAGACCGGCCCAGATCATGCTCGGCAGTGATGAACCAAGGGCCCATGGAAAGGCTATCTTGACCTGCAGCACTTTCTCGATCAGCATTGGCGAGAAGCCAAGGTAGATGGTAAATCCAACGACCCAGGCGATGAGAGCGAGGGGATTGACCCCTTTCCAGAACCAGTACTTTCCATCCCTTTTATAAAGATCATCCAGGTCGATCTCTCCCCTTTTCAAAAAGAAGTAATCCGCAAGAACAATCCCAAATAGAGGACAAAACATCGCTCCGATGAAAAGGAGGAAGTGCTCATAATGGAGAAGGGCCGGGAATAGAATGGCAACCCCTGTCCCCAGGAGGCCGCCCAGGACAATCCCTCTTCGTTCTCCTAATTTGGGAAAGATATTCAGTCCGGACATCGCTGTCGAATAGATATCCAGAAAGGTAGTCGTAAAGGTGGAGAAGAGGATGATGACCAGGGCAGGGATGGCCCATCCGAATTTTAACATGAGATTCATAACGACCCCGGAAGGGTCGGAAGATTGTGTTGCCAGAGATGCAGCCAGTCCCAGCAGATACATCCACGAAGAGACGATGAAATAACCGATCCATGTCCCCCAGAAGCTATATCGCGAGCTGGTGGCAAAGCGTGAATAGTCTGAAACCAGAGGAAGCCATGAGATCGGCATGGCAATGACAAGATCCATTCCAACCATAAATGGGAGAGCCTTTTTCCGCGGGATTTGAGAGAGCATGTCCCAGCCATATTCGCGAAAAACAATAAACGTCATGGCCAAACATAAAATCAGCAGGACGCAAACGGAGATTCGCTGGAGATACTTCCAGAACCGGTGACCTATAACGGCCCAGAGCGTGGTGATCGCTCCTGAAAGAATGATCCAGAGGGTGAGGTTTGAAAACCCATAAAACTTCGAAAGCGCATCTGCCG
This sequence comes from Deltaproteobacteria bacterium, assembly GCA_020059605.1. Classification (GTDB taxonomy): domain Bacteria; phylum Desulfobacterota; class BSN033; order BSN033; family UBA1163; genus RBG-16-49-23. Next base: position 13,529 of record JAGVBT010000131.1, on the reverse strand, counting down.
CCTGACCGCAGATGATCAGCATCACCGCTGTCCAGCCGATGAGCTGAATCACATTGAGGGCCGAAGCAAAATAGGATCCCCGGATTCCAAAGGCGGGCCTGACACTAACCATCGTCGGGATTCCCCATCGGCTCCCGATCAACCCGGCAAGGGCAAAAGGGGTATTGCCAATGAGGTGGCCTGCAAGGATGGCCCAGAGTCCCAATCCAAGCCCGAGAGGGACGATCAACCCCCCCGCCCATATCTCTGCCAGGGACACGGCCGCCCCCGACCAGAGAATAAAAAAATCCCATCCCTTTAAATTTCGATCATCCTTCGAAGTCGGTTCAATCCCGGCCATTGGTGCCTCCCCTGCTAAAAAGCAGTGATCAGTTATCAGTGATCAGTGATCAGTCATCGGTAACTGAAAAATGCTTATCACAAAAAATGTCCGCTTTATGAATCATCGAATTGATCATTCTGCCTATTTCGGACGCCGCGCTGTTTAGCTTTTGGGTTTGCTCTGGACTCAAATATCCACAATCTTCTGCCGTCTCGATCCAATGTTGCGTTTCTTGCTGCTCACCATCCGCATCAGTGAGTTTGCTGATGAAATGTTTCTTATATCGTCTCTTAGCCCATGCCTCAGCAATCTGACCTCCAATAGAACGGGATGATCGTCTGACCTGATCAGTTAAGGAATACATTTCTTCCTTAGGAAAAGACTTTGTCAGTTCAAAAATTGACTTTGCTAATTTTCGAGCGTTCTTATAAACAACCAAATCTCTGAAGCTTTCAGCATGTCCCAGCTTACTCATCGATCTCCCCTTTTTTGAATATTTCCAATAACTGATCACTGATGACTGATCACTGATCACTGCTTACTGCCTTCTGCTTTCATTATCTTATCGACGACTTCCATCGGATTTGTTCCCAACACCCGGATCATCGGTTCCTTTCCGACATCGCCTTCATCGTAGATGAAATCGGGGACGCGTTTCATCTTTTTCAAGACCTCTCCGACTCCCCATTCCAAAGAAGAACCTTCTCTTTCCTTTAATTTCTTGGGTTCATCCCGTCGATCGAAATGACCGACGAGAAACCCCTTTCTCTCCAATTGTGCGACCATCTCTTCTGAATACCGGATATTCATTGCTGAGCAATATTCAGGATCAAATCTCATGACGGTCAGGATGATATTGGCAATGTGCCCGGAGGCGCCGAACTCCGGACCGCCGAATACGGCCACAGAATCTTTGAGGCGGACGATTCTACCAGGAAAGGCGGCTACATCCTGGACTCCTGTTGCATAGGGAAGGGCGTAGCCCAAATTGGAGGAAACTTCCGGAATGAGATGACCCGGTTTTCTTTGGATTAGAACCTCCACGGCTTTCTTTAACTCCTGGACGACTTGATATCGTTCCATCTCATTCAGAACAAACGCCGAAGGATTGGTCGGACCTGTCCCTTTTCCAATGTTCAGACCAAACCGGATGGCCATGGAAATAAAGTCTTTCGCTTTTCTCACGGCGTCCGGCATAGACTCCCCTCTGGCCAGAAGCGTCGCGATGGCCGAGGCAAAGGTGCAGCCCGTTCCATGGGTATTTTTCGTCTTAATCCTGGGGCCTTCAATCTCAGCAAAATTTGCCCCATCGTATAGGGTATCGATCGCCTTTCCTTGTAAGTGGCCTCCTTTTACCACCACATTTTTCGCTCCCATGCCCCAGATCTGAACGGTCGCCTCCCTCATGCTATCAAGCGAATTGACTTCTGTTCCGGTTAGGAGAGAGGCCTCAAAAAGGTTGGGGGTAACGACCTGGGCAAGGGGAATCAACTGCTTGATCAGCGCCTTCCGGGCATCCTTCCGAAGCAAGGGGGCCCCGCTCTTGGAGACCATCACCGGATCAACCACCACGATTTCCACCTCATACTGCTTAATTTTTTTCGCCACAACCTCGATGATTTCCGCATTCAAAAGCATCCCTGTCTTAATGGCATCGACTCCGATGTCCGAGAGCACGGAATCGATCTGTTTTGCGACAAAGGAGGCTGGGACTTCGTGGATGGCCTGAACTCCAAGAGTGTTCTGCGCAGTGAGGGCGGTGAGAACACTCATCCCGTAGCCACCCAGAAGGGTGATCGCCTTCAGGTCCGCCTGAATCCCTGCCCCTCCTCCGGAATCCGAACCCGCAATCGTCAATATCCGTTTCATCCAAGTCTCCTTATCTGTCCTCCGTTTCGGGACCACACAAACAAAAAGCCGTAATTCCAATGAATGGTATTACGGCTTTCTCCATCTTTATTACCGCTTCCCTTCGCTGGAATTACCCGAACAGGTTCAGAGGGTCTCCCTGCCCCGTTAAGGCGGGACAAGGACTCTCAGCCCAAGTGAGCTCCCCTAGCTATCTTATCTCTTACATCCCTACATTTTTACAAAAAAATCTGAAAATGTCAAATCTAACAACAGGCCATGGCATGGGTGGCATGGGGTCACATCTTCAGATGACAATAATGACATATGAAGACGCGACCCCATATAAATTTATCTCCATTGCAAATCAAAGGCGTCACGGATCAGGTTGATCTCTTCACCCTCCGGTCCGAGAAGGATGGCCACCACATCGAACCTGGCTTTCACCCCCTCCAGTCTCTTCGCTTTCAGAAAGTATAAGGCTGCCCTGGAGAGTTGCTCCTGTTTTCTTTGATCGACGGCCATCTGGGGAGGGCCGAAAGCCGTGGAGCGTCTCGTCTTGACCTCGATGAAGACAAAAGTGTCTTTTTCCCTGGCGATGATATCAACTTCGCCCATTTTGCAGACATAGTTTCTCTCGATGATCCGGTATCCCTTGTTCTTTAAAAAACGGTGGGCGATTTCTTCACCCTTCTTGCCCAGTTCTTTTTTCTGCATCTTTTTATTTGAAGGGGGATAGGATTCGAGGGTTCATGGGTTCAAGTTGTTTAAAATTTCTTGAATCTCCCCTTGACCACTCGAACCCTGGGTTCCTTGGACCCTTTCTCAAAGATATTCTTTGACGCCCCGAAAAGACTTGCGGTGAAGCTCACAGACTCCGAACCTCTCGATCGCTTTCCGGTGTTCTTTGGTCCCGTAGCCTTTATGTTTCCCAAAATTATACTGGGGGTATTTTTGATGACACTCGAGCATCATTCGGTCCCGGGTTACCTTGGCCACAATAGAGGCGGCGGCAATGGAGTTGCAAATCCGGTCTCCTTTGCGGATGGGCTTCTGGGGGACGGGAAAATGGAGGGTCTGATTTCCATCGATCAGAATAAAATCGGGGTACAAGGGAAGACTCTCAACAGCCAGGACCATCGCTTTCAAAGTGGCCCGGAGGATATTGAGGAGATCGATCTCCTTGTGATGGACTACACCGAGCCCGACGCCAAGGGCTTTCTGATAGATGTGTTTGTAAAGTTCTTCTCGTTTCTTGGAGGATATCTTCTTCGAATCGAAAAGCTTCTGACCGATACCTTCTTCCGGAAGGATGACAGCCGCAGCCACGACAGGCCCGGCGAGAGGGCCTCTTCCCACCTCATCCACACCGGCAATCCGCTGGTAGCCCTGCCCACGGTACATCTTTTCGAAATAGTCCATGGGCTGGGCGGGAAGAGAAGGAAAAAGCATGATAACCACTCATTGCAAAATGCAAAATAAAAAATTAGCAATTTTGATTTTAAAATTTTCAATGCTAATTTTACACTTTGCATTGATGTTTTTTTAGGCTACCTGTTTCTTTTCACCCCGGATCCTGGCCGCCTTGCCTCTCAGGCCTCTCAGATAGAAGAGCTTGGCCCGTCTCACTTTTCCGCGGCTGATCACATCGATCCGATCGATTCGGGGAGAATGCATGGGAAAGATTCTCTCCACCCCGATCCCATAGGAAATCTTCCTCACGGTGAAAGTGGACTTGATCCCTCCGGCCTTCTTTCCGATGACCACTCCCTCGAAGGGCTGTATTCTCTCCTTCTCACCCTCGATGATCTTCACATGGACCCTGACCGTATCCCCCACCCGGAAGGGGGTGAGATCCGTCCTCAACTGTTCCCTTTCAATGAGCTCTATCGGATTCATCTTGTTCTCCCTTCTAAAAAAAGTTCGGAGTTCGGAGTTTTGAGTTCGGAGAGTTTAAATAATGACTCCGAACTGCGAATTCATTACTCCGAACTGCTGATTCGGTCTCCCAACAGCCGGTCCAGGATGATGGCAACCGCTGAACGAACGGAGAGGTGATTATAACCTTTTCCTTCGATGGGTGCCAATACGTAGTCTGAACTTTCTTTGACCTCCCGGGTCAACCCCCACCCTGTCCCGAACAGGAGAAAAAACGGGGTTTCGCTGTCCTTGAGGAGTCTCTGCATCTCCCCGTAATGGATACAATCGAAATACGGCGAAGCCCCTGTGGCAATTTTCTTTACCTGCTTCTGATGGAGCTGCGAAATTTCCTGATCTGCCTGATCGATGGTCCTTGAAACCCTCACGAGGGAGAGAGATTCCTTTCTCGTCGGATTGTAAACCGAGCCCGCCCCCTGCATCCAGTGGCGGATGATCCTTTCAGTCAACGCCACCTGGCTTTCGAGGGGGGTGATAATGAAAAAGCCCCCCACTCCGAATGTGCGCGCACACCTTGAAATATCATGGATGTCAAAGTTGGTCACGGCAGTCGCGACCACCTCTCCTCTTTTATCATAAACCGGATGGTGAACCAATCCTAAATAGAGGTTAGAGGACATAGGCGAATCATGGGTACGTTTAAGGGCAACGGTAACGATTCCCGTATCGTTATAAAAGGCTACGTTTATTGTTTCTCCATTCTTTTCACGTAACCCTAACCGGTAACCGAAACGCCTGCCTGCGCGAAGCCCCGCCTCCAGAAGCCTTGCGGAGGGCAGGCGCTTCGGCGAAGGCAAGGGCTTCGTCACCTTAACCTTAGCCTAAAACATACGGGGTTATGAAACAATCTCTCTTGATATCTCTTCCAAAATCTTTTTATCTTCCTCGGAAAGAGAAGCTCCGTTCAAGAGATCCGGCCTTCTCATCAGGGTTCGCCTCAGCGCTTCCTTTTTTCTCCACCCAGAGATCGCCTGGTGGTTTCCCGAAAGGAGAACTTCGGGAACCTCATACCCCCTGAAACTTGGAGGCCGGGTATACTGGGGATATTCCAGCAAGGATCCAATGAAAGAATCTTCCTCCGCCGACCGGTCCGATCCCAATACGCCAGGCAGAAACCTTGAGACCGCATCGATCAGGACCATCGCGGCCAATTCGCCCCCGGTCAGGACATAGTCACCGATCGATATCTCCTCATCGACGAGGAGTTCCCGCACCCTCTCGTCCACCCCCTCATATCGCCCGCAGAGAAGGATAAGGTGCGATCGGGAGGAGAGTTCCCTGGCCGTCTCCTGATTGAACCGCTTTCCCTCAGGGGTCAGATAGACTGTTCGGACAGAGGGGTTTCCCAATTTGACTTGTTCAATGGCCCGGGCAATCGGTTCCACCTTCATCACCATCCCCTGCCCCCCTCCATAGGGTGCATCATCGACAACCTGATGTTTATCCATGGCAAAGTCCCGGATATTGACCGTCCTCACCTCGATGAGGCCCTTTTCTATCGCTTTTGCCAGGATGCTCTGCTGAAAGGGAGAAGAAAACATCGCCGGAAAAAGGGTGAGGATATCAAATCTCATCGTCCTCCTCCCATAGCCCTTCCATACGGAGGACCCTCATCACTCTTCTCCCGCAGTCAATGCTCCGGATCACCCTGTCGGTCGCCGGAAGCAAGATCTCTCTTCTCCTTCCCTGGACAACATAAACATCATTGGCTCCCGTTGGGAAGATCTCCTTCACCGTTCCGAGCCTTCTCCCTTTTTCGGTCTCGACCTCCATCCCAATAATTTCGTACCAGTAATATTCCCCTTCTTCTGTCCGGGGGAGATCTTCTTTGGGGACAAATATCTCCTTTCCGATGAGATGCTCCATCTCTTCGACCCTGTCAATCCCTTTCAATCTCAGGATGAGGCGCGGCGGTTGAGGGGTGAGTTCCACAACTTCGTAAGGTTCCGGTGTTCCCAGGTTGTTCTTGATAAAAATCTTCAAGGTTTGGGGAAAGCGGCCCGGGTCTGTTCCGAAATAGGCCACCTTAATCTTTCCCCTGACTCCATGGGGCTTCACCACTCTTCCGATCGGGCAAAGATCACGCTCCATGGGCCATTATTCAATGATTTCTAAGACCGAACGTTTGCCTAAATTGGCAGAAGCCGCTCCCAGGATGACCCGGATCGCCCTTGCCGTTCTGCCCTGTTTTCCGATCACCTTCCCCAGATCATCCTTCGCTACGGTGAGCTCGATGACCGAGGTCTTCTCCCCTTCGATTTCAAACACCCTGACCTGCTCCGGATGGTCGACCAACGCCTTGGCGATAAACTCAATCAACTCCTTTGTCGTCATCATCGCACCTCCAATTCGAGCAACCGCCCTCGGAGAGAGCCTTGCAAAGTCACCCTTGGGGAAGAGGCAACCGATTCTTTCCTGCCCCATTAGAAACAATGCTTCCGCTGCTCCCTCCGGGCCAGAAGCCCTCCCTCCGGGGCAGAAGCCCCTCTTGGGCGGAGCCTGGGTCGGCGGCGGCCGAGGGGGTTGAATGCCCCGCTCGGCATCGAGCTATTCAATCCCGCGCTTCGCGGGACTTAGGCCCCGAGTATGTCGAAGGGTTGCAACGACTGGAATTTCTATCAGGGTTTGCCCTCGGCCAGCTTCTTCGTTACACCCGAACGAATCAGAAGCTGACGGACGGTTGGGGTCGGCTGAGCTCCCTTCCTCAACCAGCCAATTGCCTTCTCTTCCTTAATTCGGACTTCTGCCGGATCTTTCCCCGGGTCATAAGTTCCCACCTGGTCGATAAACCTTCCGTCTCTCGGAGAACGACGGTCTGCGACCACAATCCGATAAAAAGGCTTCTTCTTCCCACCAAATCTCATCAATCTCATCGATGCAGCCATATTGCTTTGATCACCTCCTTTATCAAAAAATCGCATAGAGCAGAGAGCAAAGCGCATAGCGAAAACCTTACTTGAAACGGAATCTAAGACGCTATGCTCTATGCGCCATGCGCTATGCGTCTTTACGAAAAGAACGGCACTTGTCCTCTTCCCATTCCTTTTCCGCCCATTTTCGAAAATTGCTTCATCATCTTCCTCGCCTGCGCATATTGCTTTAAGAGTTGATTCACCTCCTGTACGGTTGTCCCGCTTCCGTGCGCAATCCTCAATCGCCGGCTTCCGTTGATGATCGTGAAATTGGCCCTCTCTTTGAAAGTCATGGAGTTGATGATGGCTTCCACCCTGACCAGTTGTTTTTCATCAAAATCGGGCCCTGCCATCCCTTTCATCTTTTTAGGAAGCCCGGGGATCATACTCAGGATCGATTCCAGCGATCCCATCTTTCGAATTTGCTGGAGCTGGTCCCGGAAATCTTCCAGGGTAAAGGAATCCTTCCGGATCTTCTTCTCCAACTCCTTCGCTTTTTTCTCATCGAAGGTCGCTTCGGCCTTCTCGATCAGCGTCAGGACATCTCCCATTCCCAGGATTCTTGACACCATCCGGTCGGGATGGAAGACTTCGAGGGCATCGAGTTTCTCCCCCACGCCGATGAACTTAATCGGTCTCTGTGTTACGGTTTTGATTGAAAGAGCCGCTCCACCCCGTGCATCTCCATCCATTTTGGTCAGGATGATTCCATCGATCCCCAGCCGCTCATTAAAACTCTTGGCAACATTGACGGCGTCCTGTCCGGTCATGGCGTCAGCGACGAAAAGGATCTCTCTCGGTTTAATCTGCGTTTTAATCTCCCTGAGTTCGAGCATCAACGCCTCATCGATATGAAGCCTGCCGGCGGTATCGATGAGCATCAGATCATACCCCCCTTTCAGGGCTGCATCCCTCGCCTTGAGGCAAATATCGAGGGGGACCTGTGACGGTTCAGGCCGGTAGAAATCGACCTTCAGTTCCTGTCCTAATTTTTGCAACTGTTCGATGGCCGCCGGGCGGTAGACGTCCGCGGGGATGAGGTAGGGACGTTTCTTCATCCCCTGGAAGTGGCGCGCCAGTTTGGCCGCAGTGGTTGTTTTTCCACATCCGTGCAAGCCAACAAGCATAATCGGAACGGGGGGGCTTCCCCCAAGCTGAACCCTCTGCTCCTGCCCGCCCATGAGCGTCGTCATCTCCTCCTTCACGACCTTGATCAGTTGCTGGGCCGGGGTGAGGCTTTCCATAACCTCCTGTCCAACGGCCCTTTCCTGCACAGATTGGATGAAATCCTTGACTACCTTGAAATTGACATCGGCCTCGAGGAGGGCCACCTTCACTTCTTTGAGGGCCTCCTGAATATTCGGCTCTGTCAACTTCCCATGGCCTCGAAGTTTCTTAAAAACAGCTTCTAATTTGGATGAAAGGTTGTCAAACATAACCTGTTCCGGAATCTGCTAAACAACTCATTTTAATAACTTTTTCACCAAATTGTCAAACCCTTCAATTCGGGATTTTAATTTGGAACCTTTAATCTTTCATGTGAAGAATTCTGGCAGGCTTGGATGAAGAACAAGATAGGTATGAGACCGGGGAGCTATCTGATCATTTTGGTTTTTCAAATTCCCCGCCGGGAAGAACCTTCACCTTTCCCCTCCCTCCCGGTCCTCCTCTTACCTCTATACGATTCTTCTCGATATCGAAGATGATCTCCTCGCCGGAGACCATATTACCGCCTTCCCATACCTTCGGATCGCCGGTCATGACCACTCTTTGATCCCGGTTATAAAAGACCGCCTTCTGGCAGCTCGCCACCCGAAGTCCCTGCTGGATCTTTACATTCCCTCCGGCCACCACCTTTTCAATTCCCTTGCCGCCTTCCTGGAGCATTGCCTCCAGAGAGTCGGAATAGATGACGATGTCCTTCTGCCGCGCCATCACATTTCCCCTGAAGATGATCAGGTTCTCCTTCGAAAAAGCCTCGACCCTGTCCGAAGTGATATCAATCGGCTCGCCCGTATCCCCCAGCGGGGTCTCTTTTAATGAGGCAGGAGGCTCCTCTTTTGTCGCCGGCTTTTCCAGCCTCTCTCTTTCCTTCGGTCTGGTTTTTATCTCGGTGGGTTCGGGAGAAGGCGGTATGGCTGCCATCCGCTTTTCATCCTCTGGTCTTGCCTCTGTTTTCAACTCTTCCTTGAAGGGAAGCGGAGGCGGGAGGGCGGACTGCCTTTTTTCCTCTTCGTATTTGACCAAGGGCGGGGTTGTCTTCTGGATCTCCTCCACCGCTTTCTCCACGTCTCTCTTCATCTCAAGCTTCTCGCCCATCAACGGAACCGGTCTCCTCTTCTCTTCTTCGAATTGAACCAGGGCAATGGTTTCGGGTTCTCTCCCGGGTGCGTCCGTTTTCCTCCCGGGGTCCCTAACTTTTGCCTTGCGGGCCACGGTCTTCTCCCTCTTGCCCTGATCCAGGATCGATTTCGCTTCTCTAAAATGGGAACTCTTCGGATATTCGGCAACAATTCGTGCAAAAGCGTCCCTTGCCTTCTCCCATTGATCGAGTTCAAGGTAGCTCTTTCCTAAAATGTAGAGGGTTTTATCCTCTTCGGTCTTCTTCGGAAACTTCTCCAGCAGTCCCTCCAGCCGGAAAACGGCCGCCTGATATTTTCCCCTTTTATAATAGAAATTCCCTACATAGAACTCATGGTCGGCCAACTGCTTTTTACAGAATTCAATCTTTTCCGCGGCTTTTTCCGTAAAGATGGTGGGAGGGTAATTGGCGACTAAATATTCGAAAGTGGAGAGGGCCTTCTTGGTGGGTGTCTGGTCCCTGTCGGAAGTGCTCATTTGATTGAAATAGGCCATTCCGATCTGATACTGAACGTAAGGAATATCCTCATGGGTCGGGCGGGTCTTCCTGAAATCCTCATAGGCGGCAATGGCTTCCACGTAATCCTTTTTAAAAAAATGGCAATCCCCGACCTTCAATTCCGCCCACACGGTGTATGGCGGGCTGTCCGGGAAGGAAGATTTGATCTGTTCAAAGATCTTTAACGCCTCCGAATAGTCCCTCTTGTTGAAGCGCTCCAATCCCTGCCGGTAGAGGACCTCCGGATCTCCCTTGATCGTTTTGAGATCCTTTCCTTTCCCGGCACATCCGAACAGAAAGGAAACAGTGATCGCCAGCAAAATCGTCCATCGAAGTACAAATATCTTATTCATGACATGTTCTTCCCCGGTAGGTGCCTCTAATTATGATAGGAAGGGGGGTTGATGTCAATACGAAAATCGCGCCTCCTTTTTTCTTCTTGAATTTCAGAAGGCCATGGGATAAAAAGTAGTTTACCCCGTTAGAAAGCCCTGTACTTTCGAACAGGTTAAGCGGAGCCGGAAGGAGAAAAGGATGCACATCGAAAAGGCGAAACGGATTGAACAGATTCCTCCCTACCTCTTTGCGGAGATTGATAAGAAGAAAGAGGAGATGAGGAAGAAAGGGATGGACCTGATCGACCTCGGAATCGGGGACCCGGATCTCCCTACCCCCCGTCCGATCATCGAACGGATGAAAAAAGCCGTTGAAAACCCGGGAAATCATCACTATCCCTCCTATGAAGGAATGTTCCAATTCAGGCAGGCCGCAGCAAACTGGTTTGAGAAAAGGTTCCACGTCTCATTCGATCCCAAAACAGAGGTGCTTGCGCTCATTGGCTCAAAGGAAGGCATCGCCCATATCCCCCTCGCTTTTGTCAACCCGGGAGATTATGTGCTGGTGCCCAGTCCGGGATATCCGGTCTACCGTGTATCAACCCTCTTTGCGGGAGGCACTCCCTATTTTCTCCCCCTTCTCAAAGAGAATGGCTTCCTGCCGAAACTTTCGGGAATCCCGAAGGAAGTGGCGGAGCGGTCAAAACTTCTCTTCATCAACTATCCCAACAATCCGACTGCCGCCATTGCCGAAGGATCTTTTTTCGAAGAGGTCATCGCTTTTGCCCGACGTTACGGGATCATTGTCTGCCATGATGCCGCTTACTCTGAACTGGCGTTTGATGGTTACCGGCCGCTTAGCTTCTTTGAAATCGAAGGGGCAAAGGAGGTAGGAATTGAATTTCACAGCCTCTCCAAGACATTCAATATGACCGGCTGGAGGGTCGGTTTTGCCGTGGGCCGCGCCGAAATTGTCTCCGGATTGGGAAGGGTCAAGACCAATATCGACTCAGGCCTCTTCCAGGCCATCCAGGAAGCAGGCATCGAAGCCTTCCATCACTTTGATACGCCCATTCCGGAAATCATCCGGATCTATGAAGGCCGGAGAGATGTGATGGTGAAAGGTCTCAGGGAGATGGGACTTGAAGTGGACTCACCCAGGGCTACCTTCTATCTCTGGATCCGGGTTCCGCGAGGGTTTACCTCGGCCCAATTTGCAACCCTTCTGATCGAGCAGGCGGGAATCGTTGCCACTCCGGGCAACGGTTTCGGAGAAGCCGGGGAGGGTTATATCCGGATGACCCTCACCGTCGATGAATCGAGACTCCAAGAAGCCATTGGGCGACTCAAGAAGATCAATTTTTAAAGATTTCGTGTCAATTTAGCGGTTTGAAATAAACTTTTTAAAATCCCTCCCCTGCCTACGCCGAAGCGGTTTCGCGCAGGCAGGCAGGCTTTGCCAAAGGGAGGAGAAATATTTCCCCCTTTTGACAAAGTCGCTTCGACTCGCAACCGAGGGGATGAAGGTCGTTGCGACTCGAAACCGAGGAGATTAGGTAACTTTTTTCAAAGCACTAAAGTGTTGCAAGATTTCTTATTTCAAAAAGCTTTAGAATGGACCCCGACATTTTTAATCCGTCATTTTCATTCTTCTGTCCTATGCCTAATCAAAAAGTGAGGAGGCCGAAATGCAAGAACTTCTTGGAGAGGTGTTTTTTATTGTTATCCTTATCCTTTTAAATGGCTACCTTTCCGGGACAGAGATTGCCGTGGTCACTGCAAGAATGAGCGCCATCAAGCAGCTGGCCGAAGGTGGGAATAAAAGGGCAAAGATTTTTCTTAAACTAAAAGAACAACCCGACCGTTTTCTGGCGACGATTCAGATTGGGATTACCGGTGTGAGCGTCCTCGCCTCTGCTGTCGGGGGGGCCGCAGCCATTAAGGTGATTAAGCCTGCCCTTCAGAGCGTACCTGTCCAAGCCATCTCCTTAGCGGCAGAGCCGCTTTCCATCGGAATCGTTGTCGTGACCATTACCTACTTCTCAATTGTCTTCGGAGAGCTTGTCCCGAAATCCATCGCCCTGATGCATCCTGAAACGGTCGGCCTTCTGACCGCAAGGACCGTCGATCTCTTTTCAAAGATCAACGCGATCTTCGTTAAACTTCTCACCTTCAGTACGAATCTTGTGCTCGTTCCTTTCGGCAGAAAGCCTTTTACCGAGCGGGCCTATATTACCGAGGAAGAGGTGAAGATGCTGATCAAAGAGGGAGGCCAGCTCGGGGTATTCGAACCCGCGGAGGAGAAACTTCTCCAGAGTGTCTTCGAATTTACAGATATGTGCGCAAAGGAGGTCATGGTGCCGGACACCCAGATGGTGGCCATTCGAATCGACAGGACGGCCCGGGAAATCAGAACCTTCATTGAAGAGGAGCAATTTTCCCGTTATCCGGTTTACGGAAAAGATCTCCACGACATCCGGGGAATCCTTCACGCGAAAGATTTCCTGACCCTTTTTACAAAAACCGGTGAAGTCGATATCCGAAAAATCATCAAACCTCCCTATTTCATACCCGAAACGATGAAGATCAGTCTTCTCTTAAGGGAGATGCAGAAGAAGAGAACTCATATGGCGCTGGTGGTCGATGAACATGGCAGCATTGCGGGCCTGGTGACCATCGAGGATCTCATTGAAGAGATCGTCGGAGAGATCCGGGATGAACACGATATCGAAAGTCCCGTGATTCAACTCCCGGATGGGGCGCTTCTGATCGACCCGTCGATCAGCCTCAAGGACTTAAGAGAGGACTATCAGATTTCCCTGCCAGAATCACCGGAATATGAAACTTTAGGAGGATGCCTGATGGCCACCCTGCAAAAAATTCCAGAAAGCGGTGATGTGGTGGAGATGGAAGGAAAAAGGATCCATATCGTCGAAATGGTCGGCCGCAGAATCTCAAAAGTCAAACTCGAACTTGGGGACGTTGGTTCAAATGCAACTTAAAAAAGCCTCCTGCTCTGGGTTCAATCTTGTATCCGTGACTCTGCCTACATTTCACGAAAGCTTCCTTCTCACCCCAGGCTTTTCCTATGAAAACGAAGAAATGAAGTACCCCGCAGCAGAGCTGCGGGGTATCCAATTCCTTAAAAAAACTTTCCTCCCTCTTGATGCCTGCCTGCCGCAGGCAGGGGGGAGGATTAAGGTGGGGGTGGTATGAGAAGATCCTATCCCCCCTCACCTCGGTTGCGAGTCGAAGCGACCTAACCCTCTCCCCCCAGGGGAGAGGGAATGCCATTCATCCCCCCAGCAGAGCTG
>JAGVBT010000029.1 GCA_020059605.1 Deltaproteobacteria bacterium | reverse complement strand
GTTTCGAGTCGTACCGACTTGTTTCAGCATCCAACAGTTTCAAGAACTTACGAGACCCTGAAACGAGTTCAGGGTGACAGGTCGGGACTTTTTACGAGATCATCAAAATTAGCATTAAAAAAATACAAATTGCTAACTGCTAATTTTGTAATTTATACTTTGCAATGATTTTTTTATGCTGATGGCAACCGTTTTCCATCGGGAGAATACCTGTAGAATCCTCTTCGTGTTTTTCTTCCGAGATGACCTTTGGCAACCATCCGTTCAATCAGGTCGGAACCCGGGGCAAGATGGCCTGCTCCCAGGGCCTTCATGGTCTGTCCCACCCGGGCGACCGTATCGAGGCCGGCATTGTCTGCAATTTCGAAGGGACCGGCATTCCAGCCGTATCCGAGCCGCATGCCCACATCCACATCTTCGGGGGTGACAATGCCCTGGTCTACCAGATCAACCGCCTCGCGGAAGGCGGCAGAGAAGATCCGATTCATGACAAAGCCAGGAATGTCGCGCTTAACCTGGACCGGAATTTTTCCTAAGGATCGAACAAAGGCAATTCCCCGTGCGAAGACATCTTGAGAGGTTTTCTCTCCTTTAACCACTTCAACCAGTCCCATGAGCGGCACCGGCCCAAAGAAATGCAACCCGAGAACCCTCTCCGGTCGACTCGTATTTTCGGCAAGACGGGTGACGGGAATGGTAGAGGTATTTGTTGCGAGGGGAGTTTCCTTAGGGGCGACCCGGTCGAGTTCTCGAAAAATACGGCGTTTTACTTCCTCCTCCTCAAGAACTGCTTCGATTACCCAATCCACACGGGAGGCACATGACAGGTCTTCTTCGAGTGAAATCCGTCCCAGGACCTTCTCGGCAGGATCGTTGAGAAGGCCTTTCTCCTCCAGTTTTTCCATAGACCAGCGAATATTTCTGAGAGCCTTCTCCATGATCGAAGCGCTGATATCCACCAGGTGAACCTGGTAGCCTGCGTGTGCTGACACCTGGGCAATTCCTGAACCCATAAAACCTGCGCCGACGACCAGAATCTTTTCCATTTTTTTTAACCTTCCTTTGAAATTCCTTCTTCTCTGGCTTTTTCCTCCGATTCCAACAGCGCCAGGATACTCCGAAATTTTTGTTAAAATACAAGAAAAGATTATCGAGTGGATAGTATTCTGTCAAGGGAAAAATCAAAACATTTCATTTGACACAGTGTGCTTCATGGGGTATTAAATATGCGTTGAAAAATGATGGAGGTGTGATTTGGGAAAGTCCGTTGTTTCGATTGTCCGTTACGAGAAACCGCTGGAATCGGTCCGCAGGGCGGTTGATTTATGCCATGGCCTGGACCACCTGCCCAATCAGGCAAAGGTCTTCATCAAACCAAACATTGTCTTCTGGACACGCACCACCCCTTTTCCGAAGTGGGGAGTGGTTACCACTTCCCGGGTGGTCGAGGACATGGTGATCCTCCTTAAGGAAAGAGGAATAAAAGGTATTACCATTGTGGAGGGAATCGTCACGTTTGATCCAAAGGATACGGAGACGCCTGCTCATGCCTTTGAGAGCCTTGGTTATCAAAACCTCAAGAAACGTTACGGCATAAAGACCATGAATGTTTTTGAAAGGCCTTTTAAGAAAGTTGACCTGGGGGCTGGAGTAGTGCTCAACTTCAATGAAGACACCCTCCAGGGCGACTTCTTAGTCAACCTTCCTGTTCTTAAAACACATGCCCAAACCGTTGTCAGCCTTGGGATAAAAAACCTAAAGGGTCTCATCGATGTCAATTCAAGGAAGAAATGCCACAGTCCGAATCCGGAGAAGGGTCTGAATTATATGGTCGCCAGGCTTGCCAATAAGCTTCCACCTTCTTTTACTCTTCTGGACGGGATTTATACGGCGGAGCGAGGGCCGTTTTTTGAAGGCAAGCTCAGGAGGAGCGATATTCTGATCGCCTCTTCCGACATTTTTTCGGCCGATAAGGTGGGTGCAAAGATCCTCGGATATGATCCGATGGAGATCCCCTACCTGATCCATGCGGCCCAGGATTTTAAAAGGCCCATCGATTTATCGGATGTGGAGGTGGTGGGTGAGAAGATCGAGGCGGTTGCCTCCCGCCACGAGTACGCTTTTCCCTATACGGAGGATGGAAACCTTCCGAAGCCCCTCGAAAAGCTGGGCGTCAAAGGGCTGACCTACCGTCAATATGATGATACGATATGTACGTATTGCTCGGGTTTCACCACCGTGATCCTCATGGCCATTGCCAGCGCCTGGAGAGGAGAACCCTGGAATGAAGTGGAGATCCTGACCGGAAAGAGGATGAAACCGAGCCCCGGAAAGAAGAAGACGGTTTTGATAGGGAAGTGCATGGTTCAGGCCAACAAGGACCATGCCAATATCCATGAGATGATTGCCGTGAAGGGATGTCCTCCCGATCTCAAGGAGGCCATGCAAGCCCTTCACCAGGCGGGTATTGACGTGAATCCGGCTTTTTTTGATAATATGGATATGGCGGCTGGGTTTTTTATGAAACGATTCGAAGGAAAACCGGAGTTCGAAGAATCCTTCTTCCAGATCCTTTAAGCGCTTATGAATCCAATCGTGCGCAGAATGACAACAAAATTATTTGAAAATCCGAAATACGAATATCGAAATTCGAAACAAATCCGAATTTTCAAAATTCAAAATCTCTAAACTCTCTTGTTTGGAACATTTAAAATTTGGTCATTTGAGATTGTTTCGAGTTTCGGATTTCGTGCTTCGAATTTAAAATGACTATGCCGATCGGGAATAATCAACGAGCGAAGGTCCCCGATTAAAGGAGAAAAGCAATGAGCCATGAAACCCTTCTGACTTATTTCCAAAAGCATGTGAATGAGACTCCGCAAAAGGTAGCTTTAAGGCACAAGGATTACGGGATCTGGCACGATGTCTCCTGGGCTCAATATGGAGAAAAGGTGAGGCATGTCGCCATGGGACTGATCAGCCTCGGGATCAAGAAAGGGGAATGCGTCTGTATCATCAGTGAAAACCGTCCGGAGTGGGTCTATGCCGATTTCGGGATCATGTCCGCCGGAGGAGTCACCGCGGGAGTTTATACGACCAATGCGCCGGAGCAGTGCGGTTACATCGTTCAGAATTCGGGAGCCCGATTCTACATTGCAGAGAATGAAGAACAATTTGATAAAACCCTGAAATTCAGAAAAGACAATCCCCAACTGGAAAAGGTCATCGTGATGGAGATGGAGGGCCTGAAACGTTACCAAGATCCCCTGTTGATGAGTTTCGACGATTTATTGAAGCTGGGGAAAGAGTATGATGAGAAACATCCCGGTCTATTTGAACAGCGAAGGAGTGAAATAAAGCCGGATGATCTGGCTGTTCTCATTTATACCTCGGGCACAACCGGCCCTCCCAAAGGGGCCATGCTCACTCACAACAACCTCCTCTATATGAGCGAGGCCATGGTCAATGTGAATCCGGTGAAAGATGGCGATGAAACCCTGTCCTATCTCCCCCTCTGCCACATCTTTGAACAGCTCTTCACCGTGATGATCAATATCCGTTATGGAACCGTTTGCAATTTCATCGAGAGTCCCGATACGGTCATGGATAATATGAAAGAGGTTTCTCCGACGGTCACCTGTGGGGTCCCTCGAATCTGGGAAAAATATGCCTCCGGCATCATGATTCGAATGTCCGATGCCACCTGGTTTAAACGCATGATTTTCAAGGCCTCTATGGGAATTGGAATGAAGTATGCCAACCTGAAGTTGAACTTTAAGCCCATCCCCCCCTACCTGAAGGTGGCTTACTTAGCCGCTTATGCGACTGTTTTCCGAAAACTGAAAGAACGATTGGGATTTGATCGAGTGAGGATTGCTTACTCCGGAGCTGCCCCCATCTCACCCGATGTCCTGAAGTTCTTCAATGCCATTGGCCTTCCCCTTGTAGAGGGATATGGGCAGACAGAAGGGACCGGAGTAACGAGCGTCAGCCAAAAGGGCCGGCTCAAAATTGGAAAGGTCGGGCAACCCCTTCCCGGTGTGGAGGTGAAGATTGCAGAGGATGGAGAGATTCTGGTGAAAGGGCCGGGCATCTTTAAAGGTTATTTTAAAAACCCGGAAGCAACAGCGGAGACGCTTCGGGACGGATGGCTCTACTCCGGAGATGTGGGGGAACTGGATGAGGATGGGTTTTTAAAGATCACCGACCGGAAGAAGGATTTAATCATCACGGCGGGGGGAAAGAATATCGCTCCCCAGAACATTGAAAACCAGCTCAAGTTCAGCCCTTATATCAATGATGCGGTAGTGATCGGAGACCGGAAGAAATACCTGGTTGCCCTCATCGCCATCGATGAGGAGAATGTGATCAAGCATGCCCAGGATCACAAGATCCAATTCAGCACCTATTCAAGCCTGACCCAGGCTCCGGAGATCAAGCAGTTGATTCAGGCGGAAGTGGACCGGGTTAATAAAATGCTTGCGCAGGTCGAACAGGTCAAGAAATTTGCGATCATTCCTAAGAAACTCTATGAGGAGGATGGGGAGGTGACCCCCACGATGAAAGTGAAGCGGAAATCGATCAACGAGACCTATAAGGATATTATTACAAAGATGTATCGGGGAGGAGAATAAACAAAAACAAGTTGAAAGTGACTAAAGTGAGCTAAAGTGCCTAAAGTGACAAAAATTAAGAGTGAATAAAAGTTAGAAGTGACTAAAGTTGGAAATCAATTGGAGAGTTTAACATGTCTTTTTAGTTTTCATCACTTTAGACACTTTAGCTCACTTTGAAACTTTAGGCACTTTTTAACGCCATCTTTTCTTTCGTTTCCACCGCTGGTAGCCTTTGGCCGACTCCTCGGAGCGGATCCCCAGGTAGAACTCTTTGACATCTTCGTCCTCTAAAAGGACATTGGGAACATTGGCCGCCACGATCCTTCCGCTCTCCAGCACAAAGGCATAATCCGAGATCTTCAAGGCCATCTTAGCGTTCTGTTCGACAAGGAGGATCGTTGTTCCTTCTCCATTGATCGTTTTAACAATTCCAAAGATTTCCTTGACGAGAATGGGCGAAAGACCCAGCGAGGGCTCATCGAGCATCAAAAGTTTAGGCCTGGCCATCAAGGCCCGGCCGATGGCCAGCATCTGCTGCTCCCCGCCGCTCAGGGTGCCGGCCCACTGGTCCTTCCTCTGGAAAAGAATGGGAAAGTGGGTGATCACACGCTCGTGATCCTCCTTGACCCCCTTCCTATCTTTCCGGGTATAGGCCCCCATTTTCAGGTTTTCCTCGACGCTCAACTCCGGAAAGACCTCTCTTCCCTCCGGGACATAGGAGATGCCGAGATGGACGATATCCTCCGCATCTTTTCCATCGATCCTCTTCCCTATGAATTCAATGGTTCCCTTATCGGGCTGGTCCTCGAGGAGTCCCATGATGGTTTTGAGGATGGTGGTCTTGCCGGCGCCATTCGACCCAAGGATGGAGACGATCTGTCTCTCCTGGACTTCGAGGGAGACTCCCCTGATCGCCATGATCAATCCGTATAGGGTTTCAATATTTTTTACTTTAAGCAAAGCTTATTCCCTCTTATACTCCCTCTCCCTTGAGAGATCTTGTTAGAACAGGGAAACTGGAAAAATGTCATCCTGAACTCGGTTCAGGATCTAATCAATTAAGCCAATTACGAGACCCTGAAATAAATTCAGGGTGACAAATAGATATTACGAAACAGTTTCCAAGAGAAGAGGAGAATCTATTTTTCCTCTTCACCGAGATAGGCTTTCAGGACTTCGGGATGTCTTTGAATCTCCTCCGGGAGTCCCTCGGCTATCTTCTCCCCGAAATTGAGAGCCAGGATGCGGTCCGAAACATCCATGATCAGGTTCATGTCATGCTCCACGAGGAGCACGGTGATGCCAAGGTCATCCCGGATGTCCTGGATGGAGAAGATCATGTCTCCCTTCTCTTCGAGATTCATCCCGGCGGAGGGTTCATCCAGCAGAATCAATTCCGGCTCCAGCGCCAGGGCCCGACCCAACTCAACCAGTTTCCGTGTTCCATAGGGGAGGTTGATGACAAATTGATTCCTTGCGGCCTGAAGGTCGAGAAAGTCTATTACCTCCTCGACCTTCCCCCGATGTTCGATCTCTTCTTTTGCGGCTTTCGAATTTTTATAAATGAAAGTGGCGCCTCTCCATACTCCGGTTTTCATGTGGATGTGCCGGCCTAACATCAGGTTGTCCATCGTGGACATATGTGAGAAGAGCTCGATATTCTGAAAGGTCCGGGCAATCCTTTTCTTGGCCACCCGGTAGGGTTTGAGATGGGTGATCTCTTCTCCTTTGAAGAAGATTTTTCCGGAATTGGGCGGGTAGATCCCGCTGATGCAGTTAAAGATGGTGGTTTTTCCCGCCCCATTCGGCCCGATGATCGAATAGATTGCGCCTTTCTCAACCTCAAAGCTCACATTGTTGACAGCCTTGATGCCACCAAAAGCAATGGTCAGGTTTTCAATTTTTAGGATAGAGGCCATATTATTTACTAACAAAAATGTATAGGACAGAGGAGGCCTAAAGCCTCCCCCACCCCTTACATTTTAAAAATTTTTAACTTCAAAAACTTTAGTCACTTTAGACACTTTTTATTTCGTAATCCTGATCCAGTCTGTAATCCTTTCGATACTGCCGTCAGGTCTGACCTTGCCGTAAAAGACGTGCTTGCCGCCCTGCCTGTCCTTGATACCGGCATAGGTGATGGGCGGACCGATCCCCTGGAAGTCTTTTATGGTTTCCATGGCTTTCACCCAGCTCTCGGTTGTCAAGTTCCTTCCTGCTCTTCTCACGCCTTCAAAAAACGGTTCTGCGAAAATGATCCCCGCATAATAAAACACCCCCCATCTTTCCTGAGGCGCAAATTTTTTATGCGCTTCCCGATACTTCACCATTAAGGGATGATTGGAGTCCGGCAATTCACCGAAAAAGGAGGTGATCATTCCCCCCCATAAACCCCTTGTGATCTGCATCATGAGGGCCGAATCGGAGAGGGTGCTGCTGGTTGCCCATTGCGGCTTAAAACCAATTTTGGCGGATTCCCCCAGGATCAATGCAGCGCCCGTGGGATTCGTCCACATGATGACCGCCTCTGCACCGGAATTCTTGAGCTTCAAGGCATGGGTGCTGAGATCCCTGTCCGTCACTTCGGCCGAAACCTTTTCAACCAGTTTGATCTTATGTTTCAAAAGATACCGTTCGACCCCCATGACTCCTTGCTTTCCGTAATCGTCGTTCTGATAGAACATGGCGATTTTCTTAAAGCCTAATTTCTCGTGGAGGTAGCCTGTCATGTTAAAGGCCTCGTCATCATAAAGCGGGTAAACGGCAAATAAATATTTTTGGATGGGATGGATCCATTCATAAACTCCGGTGACAGGCCCGCCCCAGGGGACCTTGTTTTCCATGAGGTAATCTCTCGCAGTCATTCCTGTGGCCACCCCTACACCTCCGACAACCGCGAAGACACCGATCTGCTCGACGAACTCCTTGGCAATGGCTTTGGTCTTAGCGGGCATGTAAGAATCATCGCGGAGAAAATATTTAAATTTCCTGCCGTGGATCCCGCCCTGGTCGTTAATCATTTTTACTAATAAATCCGTTCCTCTCGCCACAGCTCCCCAGGGAGCGGCCGGCCCAGTTTGAGGTCCCCACTGGCCAATGAGGATTTCGGTGTCCGTCACCCCGCGAACCGCCTGAGCGGATGCCGTAGCAGCAATAAAAAATGTAAAAACCAAAAGACCAACCCAAATCAAATTCTTCTTCATCATTTTTTCCTCCTCCTTCCTAAAATTTTTAATGAATTACTGGTTACTGATCACTGATAACTGATAACTGATAACTGATAACTTCAAACTCACACCTTCTTCACGTAATGTTTTGCAAGAAGTCCGCTCGGTTTGATGCATAGCATCAATACAATGATGGCAAAAGCGACCACCGATTTGAAGGAGAGGGAGACATACCCGCCAAAAAGGTTTTCAATGACCCCTAACAGCGCTCCCCCAACCGCTGCGCCCGGCAGACTCGTCATCCCTCCCAAGACCCCGGATGCAAAACCCTTCAGGAGAGGGTCCATCATCATTGGAGGATCGAGCACTCCCATGGCGGCGATGAGCATACCTGCCACCGCGCCCACCATGGAACTGATTGCCCAGGTGAATGAGAAGATCCACTTGGTCCGAATGCCCATGACCCGGGCGGCCAACTGGTTCTGCTGGGTAGCCCTCATGGCAATGCCCAGTTTGGTGTATCGGAAAAAGAGAAAGAGTATCAACATCAGGACCAGGGAGACGATAAGCGTCCAGAAGTTGATCTTGCTGATGATGAGACCATAAAAAGTGTAGGCCTCTATATTGGAGACAGGAAAGGGGAGCGCCCTTTGGTCCGGTCCCCATTTCCACCCTACAAACCCCATGAGGACCATTTCAAATCCGAGGGTGATGATGATCAATCCGAGGACGGTCGGGTCTTTTGCCTGTCTTAAGAAAACCATCTCAAAGAAGATGGCAAGCACAATGGCAAACAAAAAAGTGATGGCGAGGGCATAGGGAAAAGGGACCTGATACGTATCGAGTAAGGTAAAGGCGATGAAGGTGCTGATCATGGCCATCTCACCCTGGGCGAAGTTGAGGACTTCCGAGGTCTTGTAGATGATGACCATGGCTAGAGCCAGCAGGGCATAGCAGGCTCCCACCGCCAATCCACTCACAATCAGTTGACCAAACATTGCACTCTCCCGAGTGAGTTATGAGTTCGGAGTTCAGAGTTCGGAGTTTTAAAATCAAATTCTCCGAACTACGAACTAATTACTCCAAACTTTGTTTTAAAACGGCCATGTTTTCCAGTAGCGTTTCGTCCGGATCCAGAATCCGAATATCCCCAACGGTTCGAACAGGACGATCAGGATCATGATCAGTCCATAGACGATGACCGCAATGTTCGAAATCCCTGCGATGCTCATATATTTTTGAGAGAGGGTGACCAGAGCCGGTCCGATCAGGGAGATGTCCTGAATCGCCTGGAGTTTGATGTCGAGATAAGTCATCAGGGTGGCCCCGCAGATGGGGCCCATGACGGATCCCAGTCCACCCACAACCACCATAGCGAGAAAGGTGATCGACATGATGAGATGAAAGCTCTCGGGATTGATGAAGCCGAGAATAAAGGCATAGAGGCCTCCTGCAACCCCTGCATAAAAGGCGCTCACCGCAAAGGCGAGGGTCTTATAATAGGTGAGATTGACTCCCATGGCCTCCGCCGCGATATCGCTGTCCCGGATGGCAATGAAAGCACGGCCCACCCTCGTCTTGATCAACTTCACTGCACCGATTGTCATCAGAACCGCAATGACCATAATCACATAATAATAATGGATGTCCTTCATCGGGGTTCCGAAGAGTTCAAGCTTAGGGGCCTGAAGTCCCATCCTCCCCCCAAAAAATTCCATGCGCTTGATGATCGTCGTGATGGTCATACCGAAACCGAGGGTGGCGATGGCGAGATAAGGACCCTTCAGACGAAGGGCCGGCAGTCCCAGGATAAATCCAAAGGCGGATGAGACAAACCCTGCAACGGGAAGGGCAATCCAGAGAGGAAAGCTCCATCTCAGGACGAGGATGACTGCTGTAAAGGCCCCCAAGGCAAAAAATCCGGCATGGCCCATGGATATTTGGCCTGTAAAGCCTACGAGGATGTTCAGGCCGATGGCCACAATGGCATGGACCGCGATGAGATTAACGATATAGATGGATAACCCTAAGAGGTGATATTTCATGATAAACCATGGCAGGATGGCGAGGAAGATGAGAAAGAGGATGGACCAGACGAGGATGGTGTTGCTTTTGAAAAGTTCGATATCTTCGTAATAATTTCGCTTTATGTCCATGGAGAATGATCCGGCCGACATGCCGTGTTGTTATCAGAAGGTTGATCAAGGGCCTTTAAACACGGCGAAATGTATTATATTCTCCCCGCCTTTATTGTCAATCTTTTTTTACAACCATAAACCGATTGACAGTTTTTTACAGTCTGGTAAAATGGAGCCAGTGAACTATAAAATAGTTTAAAAAGGAACACAAGTCCTTTTCCTCCCGGGGGGTTGACTTTTCGGAAATGTTCTATAATAATCCTATGGCAGGGCGCTTAGTTCAGGGGGAGAACGCCTGCTTCACACGCAGGAAGTCGTAGGTTCAAATCCTACAGCGCCCACCATTTTTGTAGGGACAATTCATGCCTGCGTGCTGGAACGCCTGCACGAAGCGGTCCGCTGAAGGCATACCGCACTTCGGCGTGCAAGCATGAATTGCCCCCACCTTTGATGAGCGAAGCGATGTCCGGACATTCCAAGTGGAGCACGATCAAGAGAAAGAAGGGCGCGGCGGATGCAAAGCGAGGGAAGCTCTTCACCAAGATCATCAAGGAGATCATGGTGGCCGCACGCTTCGGCGGAGGGGATATCAATGCCAACCCGAGGCTTCGAACAGCGGTTCTTGCCGCCAAGGCCGAGAACATGCCCAAGGACAATATCGAAAGGGCGATCAAGAAGGGAACCGGGGAATTGGAAGGGGTCAACTATGAAGACCTGACCTATGAAGGCTATGGGCCGGGCGGCGTGGCGATGATCCTCGAAGTGTTAACCGACAATAAAAACCGGACCGTGGCGGATGTGCGGCACGTCTTTTCCAAGCATAATGGGAACCTCGGCGAAACCGGCTGCGTGGGCTGGATCTTTGAGAAGAAGGGATTGATCCTCATCGACAAAAACGGCATCGATGAGGACCGCCTGATTGAAGTGGCCCTGGATGCAGGTGCCCTTGATGTGAAGGATGCAGGGAAGGAGTTTGAAGTGACCGTCCCTCCTGCCAACTTTGATGATGTGAAGAAGACCCTTGAGGAGGCGGGCTTTAAATTTACTGCTTCTGAAGTGACCATGGTGCCTCAATCCACCATCCGTTTGACCGGGAAAGAGGCGGAGCAGATGCTTAAGCTCATGGAGGGACTTGAGGATACGGATGATGTTCAAAAGGTCTACGCCAATTTTGATATCTCCGACGAAGAGATGGAACGCCTCAGCGCCTAACAACCGATTTTTTGTTCTGCCGAAAAGGCCACCGTATCCTCACAGGAAAGATGGGTGGCTTTTTTTACATCCGGAGGAGATCTCCCTGTGAAGGCCATTGGAATTGATCCTGGGCTGGCCAGGACGGGATTTGGAGTGGTGGAGGCCCTTTCCAGGGGAGGAAAGGCCTGCGATTGGGGAGCCATTCGGACGGAGGCCGGTTGTCCCATCTCCTTCCGCCTGAAAGTCATCTATGATGGAATCAAAGAACTGCTTGAGAAGTGGAGTCCCGGCCTTCTTGTGGTGGAAGAGGTCTTTGTGCTCAAGCAATTTCCAAAGGCGGCCATCCGCCTGGGAGAGGTGAGAGGGGTGATCTACCTGATTGCTCAGGAGATGGATATTCCTGTCGTGGAGGTGAAGCCCACCGAAGTCAAGAGTGCGTTGACCGGAAGCGGCCGGGCGGATAAGAAACAGATTGAGAAAGCCATCCGGCAGTTCCTTGGGATCGAGGGCCCTCTTGGGTCGACCCATGCAGGAGACGCCCTCGCCATTGCCCTGACCGGACTTTCCAGAAACACAAACTTCAGATGGTAGACTCTGCTTCTTCACCCCTCACCCTAACCCTCTCCCCTAAGGGGAGAGGATGAAGGTGAGGGGTGATTTCGGATTTTTGGGGTAGATGATGATTCGTTACATCGAAGGAAAACTACTCAAGAAGGAAGAGGATCGGGTGGTCATTCTGGCCAACGGGGTGGGCTATGAAATTCTTCTTCCCGCCATTGTCCGCAAGACCATCCAGCCCAGGAAAGCGGGTGAGGACGGGGAGATTGTCAAATTCTACATCCACTACCACCAGACGGAAAGACAGCCCAAACCCACGCTCATCGGGTTCAACTGCGAACCGGAGAAGGAGTTCTTTGAGAAGTTTATCACGGTGGAGGATATCGGTCCGCTCACGGCCGTGAAAGCCCTTGTCCAGCCCATCCCCAGGATTGCGAAGGCCATTGAGGAGAGGGATTCGAAGATGCTCGAGAGCCTGAAAGGGGTAGGCAGGAGAACCGCGGATAAGATCATCGCCACGCTTCAGGGAAAGGTCGGGAAATTTGCCCTGATGAGGGATGATCAAGCCCCCGTCGAGATGGAGGTTGTGGACTTTAAGAGACAGGTGGAGGAGGTCCTGGTGAGGGACCTCGGGCACAAAACAGGCGAGGCGCAGAAGCTGGTGAGCGAGGCCATGTTGAGGAATCCGAACATCTCCACGCCCGAGGAGCTCTTTGAAGAGGTCTACCGGGGTCAAAAAGGGGCGATGTTTTAGGAGGGCCGAAGGATGAAAAAAACAGAAGAGGAAAAACGATCCGAACAGATCACTCCGGAAACCGAAGATTTCCTCGACCTCAGGCCCAGAAGGCTTTCGGAATATATCGGCCAAGGTCAAGTTGTCGAAACCCTGGAGATTGCGATCGAGGCGGCGAAGAAGCGGGGCGAACCCATCGATCATATCCTCTTTCACTCCCCTCCGGGGCTGGGTAAGACCACCCTTGCCCATATCATCGCCACGGAGATGGGGGGCCGGATCATCACCTCCTCGGGCCCGGCCATCGAAAAGGGAGGAGACCTGATCAGCATCCTGACGCACTTAGAGAAGGGAGACGTGTTCTTCATCGATGAGATCCATCGCCTTCCCAAGGTGGTGGAGGAGTTTCTCTATCCGGCCATGGAGGATTTCTGCATCGATTTTATTTTTGACAAGGGAGCCCATGCGCGAAGTCACCGTTATCGACTGGAGCGATTCACGCTCGTCGGGGCCACGACGCGGGCGGGACTCCTTTCCGCCCCCCTTCGAGAACGTTTCGGTATATTGAGGAATCTTGACTTCTATACTCTCGAGGAACTGGAACGTGTGGTCAAACGCTCTGCCGCCCTGTTGGGCGTGCCTATCGATCGGGAAGGAACGGAAGAAATTGCCAAACGGTCCAGGGGCACGCCGAGGATTTCCAATCGTCTTCTCAAGAGGGTGAGGGATTATGCGGAGATCCGCGGCCAAGGCAAGATCACCCGGGAGATCACGGACGAAGCGTTGCGTCTCGAAGGGGTGGATGAAATGGGTCTGACCGGCCTGGACCGGAGGTTCCTGGAAACGATCATCCGTTATTACAAGGGAGGGCCGGTGGGCCTGGAGGCAATCGCTGCAACCCTTCAGGAAGAAGCCGATACGCTGGTCGATATGGTGGAACCTTTTCTTTTAAAGATCGGTTTTGTGGCAAGGATGCAGAACGGAAGAAAGGCAACGGAACTGGCCTACGAACATTTCAAAATTCCCTACCATGAATCCGGGAGGCAACTGTCCCTTCCCACCCGCAAAAAACATTGATCCTTAGCGCCTTAACCCCGATCTCCCTTTCTGGCTATTTCCTCGAAATAGGCGATGGTTTTTGTCAACCCTTCCTCTAAAGGGACGTGCGGGGTCCAGCGGAGTTTTTCTTTGGCCAGATCGATCAGGGGTTGACGCTGCTTGGGGTCATCGGCGGGCAGGGGTTGAAAAGCAATCTTCGATTTCGAACCTGTCATCCGGATGATCTTTTGGGCCAGTTCGAGAATGGAGATTTCGTCGGGGTTTCCAAGATTGACCGGACCCGTAAAATCATCGGGCGAACTCATCAGCCGGATGAGGCCACTGATCATATCGTCCACGTAACAGAAAGAACGGGTCTGGGAGCCATCGCCATAAATGGTGATGGGTTCATTCCTGAGCGCCTGGAGGATAAAGTTGGAGATGACACGGCCGTCATCGGGGTGCATCCTGGATCCATAGGTGTTGAAGATACGGGCTACCTTGACCCTGAGCCGATGCTGACGGTGATAATCAAAGAAGAGGGTTTCCGCGCACCGTTTCCCTTCATCGTAGCAGGAGCGGGGACCGATGCAGTTGACGTTCCCCCAGTAATTCTCAGGCTGGGGGTGGATGGAGGGATCCCCGTAAACTTCGGAGGTGGAAGCCTGAAGGATTTTAGCCTTCAGGCGCTTGGCCAGTCCTAACATATTGATCGAGCCGTGGACATTGACCTTTGTCGTCTGGACGGGATCGTTCTGATAGTGGATGGGAGAGGCGGGACAGGCCAGGTTATAAATTTCATCCACTTCCACGTAGAGAGGAAAGGTGATGTCATGCCGGAGAAGCTCAAAGTAAGGATGATCGAGAAGATGGGTGATATTTCGCTTGGAGCCGGTATAGAAGTTATCCACACAGAGGACATCGTGCCCTTCCCGGAGCAACCGTTCGCATAGGTGGGAGCCCAGGAAACCGGTGCCGCCCGTCACCAGAATCCGGATTTGGTCTGAGCTTTTCATTGAATCCTCTATCGACCTTTAAAATAATATTCCATGAGGAGTTTTCACAATCGAGGAATTAAAACAGTCTCTTGGGCAAGGTTAAAAGGTTAGGGCGACGAGGCCAGTTTGGTGAAAGGTCAATGGGTTAGGGCTAATGATTTTAAACCATTGCCTTAACCGAAAGACGAAACTGGCATCCTGACCCTTACCCTTGCCTTAACCTTCAGAGAACTTCTTTATTAATCTCGATCTTGGCTTTTGACCGAAGATGCTGGAGCCAATTCCTGAAGAACTCTTCTTGTTTCTGAAAGATCAGCCTTTTCTCTATCTCCTTTTTGACCGGTTCGAACTTTTTCGGATCGGCCGGCTCCGAGGCCAAAAACCTCACTACAAAAAATCCTTCCTTTGTCCTGAAGGGCTCTTTCGGAAGGGGGTTCTTCTCTGTCAGGGAAACGAGAGATGTCATCCATTCTCCGGCTGGTCCGATTTTGGGGATCACGCCTCCGGCCCGGTTAAAGAGGCCTGTCTCCTCGAGGGAATACCCTTTTTCTTTCAGAATTTCCCGGATCTCTTTTCCCGACCGGGTCTGGTTGAGAATCTCCTCCGCCGTCTGACGGGCCTTCTCTTCCGCCTTCTTCCCGGCTACCTTCCGGACAACCTCCTCTTTGAGGTCCTCCAATGGAGGAACGCGGGATTCTTTCCTGTCCACCAGTTTCAGAATGTAATAGTTGGGCGGGATATGGACCACCGGAGAGATCTCTCCGACTTTTAACGAGAAGGCGCTCGAGTGGAAGGAAGGATCCCTCCCGACTTCAGGAACCTCGTCTCCCTCTTTGAAGAAACCCGTGGTTTTGATCGGAACATCCTTCTCCCGGGAATATGTCTCTATATCCCTGCTGCGGAAGAGGGAGTAAAATGCATCATCCGCTTTACGGGAGGCCTCTGTCCCGGCCTTCTCTTTTTTAAGGGTCTGAAAGATTTGATCCTTGACCTCCTCGAAGGTCTTATATTTCTCCTCAGCCACTTCCTCTGCCTTAAAGATATGGAATCCGTCCCTTCCCCTGACCACACCGCTCAATTCACCGGCCTTCAATGAGAAGAGAGGCTTCTCTAAAGCGTCATCAACAGTTCCCTCCTGAAGCCATCCCACGTCCCCTCCCATCCGGGCGGTTTGCGACTCGGAAACCTGTTTGGCCAGGGCGGCGAAATCTTTTGTTTTTTTGGCCTTTTCAAGGATCTCTTCCGCTTTCTTCCTCTTTTCTTCGACCCTGTCGGGCGGATCCTGCGGATCGAGCCGAATCAGGATCTCCCTGGCCCTGACCCGTTTGGATGTCTTGAAGCTCTCTTTACGCCGCTCATAGTAGCGTTTGATATCGTCAGGCGAGATCGGGTGCCTTTGCTCAAAATCAGAGGGGCGGAAAGCGAGATACCGGACCTGGATAAAGGTGGGAATCCTGAACTCCTCCTGGTTTTTCTGGTAATACTCCTTCGCCTCCGCTTCATTGGCGCTCTCCCGGCCCTTGAATGACTCGGGAGAAATCTTGATAAAATGGAGGTTAACTTTCTCGTTCTCGAAGAGATAGACCTGCAGAGCTTCCTCCTCCGTGACCTTTCCCCCGTTGAGCCTGACGAGGTTGACCACTTTTGAATAAAGAAGGTTTTCACGCTGCATCCGTTCAAACTCTTCCGCATCCATCCGGTTCAGGCGGAGAAATCTCTCGTAGAGGCGCGAATCGAATTGACCATCGACCCGGAAAGAGGGGATCGATTCGATGGCTGTTCTCAATTCTCCATCCGTGACATGGAGGCCCAACCTTTTCCCTTCCTGGAGGATCAGGGCCCGGGAAATGAGCTCTTCGAGGACGTTTTCCCGGAGGCGGAGCTCTTCGATCATCTTGTCATTGAAGGCCGGACCCATCGCATCCCGGTAACGTTTTATGACTCCCTGCAGGGTTTCCTGGTAATCCCTGATGTGGATGGCGGCTCCGTCCACCCTGGCCGCAAAGTCGTATTTTTTCTCACGGACGAGGGAATATCCTCCCCATGAGATGAAT
Organism: Deltaproteobacteria bacterium; assembly: GCA_020059605.1. GTDB lineage: Bacteria > Desulfobacterota > BSN033 > BSN033 > UBA1163 > RBG-16-49-23. The sequence goes on along the minus strand of JAGVBT010000029.1, from coordinate 18,406 downwards.
GTGACCGCAACCAGCAGGAGAAGGCCCCGGAGCATCCAGGAGGTAGCGTGTTTCCTTAGGACCGTTAACATGATGATTCTCCTTTCAGACCATGAATATTAATCAATCCTTGCTGAAAAGACAAGGGGAAGGCGGAGGGCGAGGAATTTTCTTGAATCGGACAGGAGGATTTGTTAAGATAGACCAGTTTGCTTGGTTCGATAGGAGAAGGGAATGGTATTCAATTCACTGCTGGGCCTGTTTTCCACGGATTTGGCCATTGATCTGGGGACGGCCAATACCGTTGTCTATGTGAAAGGGAAGGGGATCGTTTCTTCGGAGCCCTCTGTGGTGGCCATCCAGAGGGATTCAAGAGGAGACAAACGCGTCCTGGCTGTTGGCCGGGAGGCCAAGGAAATGCTGGGGCGGACACCCGGGAGCATCTTCGCCATCCGCCCGATGAAAGACGGGGTGATCGCCGATTTTGAAATCACGGGCGAGATGCTGAAGTATTTTATTGCCAAGGTCCATAACCGGAAAGCCCTGCTCCGGCCCCGGGTCGTCATCTCCGTTCCCTCCGGCATCACCCCCGTGGAGAAGAGGGCGGTTCGGGAATCGGCCCAATCGGCGGGCGCAAGGGAGATCTACCTGATCGAAGAGCCCATGGCCGGCGCCATCGGTGCGGGACTTCCCATCACCGAGGCTTCCGGGAATATGATCGTGGATATCGGAGGAGGGACGACCGAGGTGGCTGTCATCTCCCTCTCGGGAATTGTGGTCAGTCAATCGATCCGGGTGGCGGGGGATAAGATGGATGAGGCCATCGTCCAGTACGTGAAGAGAAAATATAACCTCCTCATCGGGGAGCGCACCGCCGAGCTGGTCAAGATCAATGTGGGGACAGCCTACCCCGAAGAGAACCCCGAGACGATCGAAGTCAAGGGGAGGGACCTGGTCACCGGCATTCCCAAGACGCTCGAGATCAATAGCGAGGAAGTGCGGGAAGCGCTGGCCGAATCGATCAACATGATCATCGATACGGTGAGGATCACCCTTGAAGAGACGCCGCCGGAGCTGGCCTCGGATATTGCGGACAAGGGGATCGTCCTGGTGGGGGGAGGGGCGCTCCTGAAAAACCTGGATATCCTTCTCCGGGAGGTGACCGGGCTTCCCATCACGATTCCCGATGATCCACTCTCGGCCATCGTGTTGGGAGCGGGCAAAGTTCTCGACAATGAAAATCTGCTTCGAAGCGTCACATTTCAGTACTAAAGCCATTACGAAGGATTGATGAGGATAAGAAACTTCCTCTCCCGAAGATATACCCTTCCCGCAGTCATCGCCCTTCTTCTGTTATCTGCCCTCGTTCTGATCTCGTTAAGGGTTCAAGACCGAAAGGGAGTGGCTTTTTTTGACCGGTTCCTGATGGAGGTTTGCTCGCCTTTCCAGAAGGCCTCCACGTTTGTTCTCAAGAAGGTGGAAGGAGTCTTCCGGAGTTACGTCTTCCTGGTCGATCTTCGGAGAGAGAATGAAGAGCTTAAAAAGAGGATGGCGGACCTGCGGAGGGAGAACGATCAAATGAAGGAGATGGCCCAGTCCCATGAACGCCTCCGGAAACTCCTCCAGTTCCGGGAAACACTTTCATCAACCGTCATTGCCGCCGAGGTGACCGGCCAGGACCCCTCCTCCTGGTTCAAGAGCATCACCATCAATAAAGGCGAGAAAGACGGGATCCGGCAAGGGATGGCGGTCATCTCTCCGGAAGGGGTGATCGGTCAGATTCTTAAGACCGCGCCTTCTCAATCGGTTGTTCTCCTGATCACCGATTACAACAGCGCCATCGACTCCATCGTTCAGAGAACCCGGGCTAAAGCGATCGTGGAGGGCAAGGGTGAGAACCGGTGTCAGTTGAAGTATCTTCTCCGTGCGGAAGATGTCGTTGAGGGGGATCGGGTGGTTACCTCAGGCCTGAACGGGAATTTCCCGAAAGGATTGATGATCGGAGAAATCAAGAAGGTGGACCGGAAGGGTCACGGCATCTTTCAATACGCCGAACTGATGCCCAGCGTGGATTTCACAAGGCTTGAAGAGGTCCTGGTCATCAAGGGGTCTCCTCCTCTCCCCCTTGAGGAGAAGGGAAAGAAGACAAAGAAGACAAAATAAGTTCGGAGCTCGGTGTTGAGAGTTCGGAGATCAACAAGCAAATAAAATAAAAGTTAAAAACACGAGATGAAGCGAATCCTTTTTTTCCTTTTTTTAGGAGTCTTTTTCTTGATCCTTCAAACGACCTGGCTTGCCTCTCTTCCCATCCGGAAGATCCGGCCGGACCTTGTTCTTATCCTCACCCTCTATCTCGGTTTCTCCTTCCCGCCGGTTTCCGGAGGGATGTTATCTTTTTCCCTGGGCTCTCTGATGGATCTCTTCTCGGGCAATAGTTTCGGACTCTATGCCTTTTCAAGGCCCCTCCTTTTTTGCGGCGTCCAACTTTTCAAAGACCGCATCTATCTCGAAAGTTTTTTCTCCCGATCTCTTTTCGTCTTCTTTTTTGCCCTTATGGAAGGCATCCTCCTGCTGATTCTTCTCGAGGCCCTTAACCCGGAACCCCTCCGGAATCTCTATCGGGCCTTTGTTCCCTTTTTTCTGTTCCAGTCCTTGAGCACGGCGCTCGTCTCCCCTGTTTTATTCTCTTTTTTTAAAAAAGGATTTTCTTGGGTCCATGGTCAGCCCCGGCCAGGAATGGGGGAAAGGGTTAGCCCATGATGGAGCTCAACACCCAGAGGATGGAGGACTTCAAAGAAAGGTACCGTTACCTTATCCTCTTTGCGGGAATGGCTTTTCTCCTGCTCTTTGTCTACCTCTGGTATCTCCAGGTGATCAAGGGGAGCGATCTTCGCCAACTCTCTGAAAATAATCGAATCCGGATTCGCGAGATGGTCGCTGACCGGGGAATGTTGCTAGACCGGAAGGGACGGATCCTGGCCCATAATCGACCCTCCTTTGAAGTTTTTCTAATACCGGAGGATGTCCGGTCCAATCCGGAAGTCCTGGATAAGGTGGGCGAGATCCTCCATCTCTCTCAGGAGGAAATCGGAGAAAAGATAAAAGGCATTAAACGGCGGCCCGCCTTCAGACCGGTCAAGATCAAATCGGATATCGCCTGGGAGAAGCTTGCCCTACTCGAATCGAACAAGGTCCATCTCCCGGGACTCTTCGTGGATGTGAGGCCGACAAGGGCCTATGATCATGGCCCTCTTGCCTCGCATCTGATCGGTTACATCGGGGAGGTTGACGAAAATGAGCTGAAAAAAATGGGAGACCGGGTTTATCGAATGGGTTCCATGATCGGGAAGTATGGGGTGGAATACCAGTGGGAGGCCGGGCTAAAAGGAGTGGACGGGGGGCGCCAGATCGAAGTGGATGCCCTGGGAAGAGAGATTAAACCCCTCCGGAGCGTGGAATCTTTTCCCGGGAATAATGTCTTTCTGACCATCGACCTCGATCTCCAGAAGGCCGCCGAAGAGGCCTACCGGGATAAGAACGGAGCCCTTATCGCCATGGATCTCCAAACGGGACGCATCCTGGCCATGGTGAGCAAACCTTCTTTCGAACCTTCCATCTTTGCCGGGAATGTTAGCCCCGAAGAGTGGAGGGCGATGATCGAGCACCCTTTCCATCCCCTTCAGAACAAGGGAATTCAGGGGCAGTATCCCCCGGGTTCCGTATTCAAGATTGTTACGGCAATCGCAGGCCTGGAGACCGGGGCCATCACCCCTGATACGAGGATAAATTGCACGGGCGTCTTCCCCTACGGGAACCGGAATTTCCGGTGCTGGAAAGAAGGGGGGCATGGCACCCTCAACCTCCACCAGGCGATCGTGGAATCGTGCGACACTTACTTCTATCAGGTCGGATTGAAAGTCGGAGTGGACGCCATCGCCCATTATGCCGGCGAACTGGGACTGGGCAGAAAGACAGGGATCGCCCTGCCACACGAAAAGGCCGGAACGGTTCCCTCCGCCTCCTGGAAGAAAAGACGATTCGGAGCTTCCTGGTATAGCGGAGAGACACTCTCCGTTGCCGTGGGTCAGGGGTATCTGAACACCACTCCCCTCCAACTCCTGGTTCTCCTTTCGGCTGTCGCCAATGGAGGCAGGCTCTTTCTTCCCCAGGTGGTAGAGCGGGTGGAGGACATCTACGGGGAGAAGATAAAGGAGTATCTTCCAGAAGAGACAGGGAAGGCCAACATCTCTGAAAACACGCTCCGCCTGATTCGGGAGGCGCTTATGGGCGCGGTCAACGAGCCGCGCGCCACAGGATGGGCCTCCGCACTGAAGCAAGTGAAGGTGGCGGGAAAGACGGGCACTGCCCAGGTGGTTCGAATGGCCTCGGATTTTAAGAAAGGGGATATGAAACGAATGCCCGTGAGATTCCGGGATCATGCCTGGTTTGCCGCCTATGCCCCCTGTGAAGCCCCCGAAATCGCGGTCGTGGTCCTTGTGGAACACGGCGGTTACGGTGGCGCGGCGGCTGCCCCCATCGCTAAAAAGGTGTTCGAAACATATTTTAATCTTGAGACCTCTCCGCCGGTAAAGGCGGAAGCGACCTCAGCGGATTCCGTCTATGATTGATCGACGTCTCTTGATCCATTTTGACTGGACGTTGGTGGGGATCGTTCTCCTCATCGCCTCGATCGGGATTCTTAATCTTTACAGCGTCACCTCGAACGGCGAGGTAACGGGAACCCCCCTCTACCTGAAGCAGATCCTCTGGCTGGCCATCGGCCTCGGGGCCATGCTGGTCGTCGCCTTTGTCGAATACCGGTACTATACCGATTTCGCCTATATTGCCTACACGACTGCTGTCGTCCTTTTGGTCCTGGTTCTGGGGTACGGGATCATCACCTCGGGCGCCCAGCGGTGGGTCAAGCTGGGTCCCTTCACTTTTCAGCCGTCCGAGTTTGTGAAGATATCACTCATCATGGCTCTGGCAAAGTTTTTTCAGAGAGTTCCGGGCCGGGGGGGCTATTCGCTCAGGCATCTGACGATTCCCTTTATCCTTCTGTTTCTGCCGATGATTCTCATCCTGAAACAACCCGACCTGGGAACAGCCATCATCCTTCTCCTGGTTTTCCTCTCCATCCTCATCTTTGTTAAGATCCGCTGGTCCTCCCTCATCACTCTCGGGGTGATCGGGGTTTCGCTCCTTCCCCTCGTATGGAGGTTCCTGAAGGATTACCAGAAGCGGAGAATCATCACTTTTTTCAACCCGGAGATGGATCCCCTGGGCGCGGGTTATCACCTCATTCAGTCGAAGATTGCTATCGGATCGGGGGGGATCACGGGAAAAGGGTTCATGAAGGGGACCCAGTGCAAGCTCGGTTTTCTGCCGGAGCAACACACCGATTTCATCTTCTCCGCCCTGGGGGAGGAATGGGGCTTGCTCGGATGCTTCCTTGTGGTGGGGCTCTATTTTATTTTAATCGTGTGTGGTCTTCGCATCGCCGTCCAGTCGAAAGACCGGTTCGGCGCCATCCTCTCTTTTGGCGTCGTGGCCATGCTTTTCTGGCACAGTTTCATCAACATCGGGATGGTCCTTGGATTGATGCCTGTGGTGGGAATTCCTCTTCCCCTGCTGAGCTACGGAGGCTCTTTTCTCCTTTCCACCCTGATCGGAGTCGGTCTCCTCCTCAACGTGAGTATGAGAAGGTATCTCTTTTAGAAGGGTCCAAGAGGTCGAGGATTCAAGGGGTCAAGTAAAACACCACTTGAACCCATGAACCCTCTTCTAAGGGTCTGCGCATGAATAACATGAATAATATGAACAACCAACCCGTTCACCCTGAGCCTGTCGAAGGGTGCCGTTCATCCTTCGAGAGCCTCAGGACGAACGGCGCGTCAAAGAACTCACCACGAACGGTCATTGGCAAATGCACTTGTTCAAGTTATTTGTACGCAGCCACTAAAAGGGCACGTCATCATCGGGGCCGGCGCTTCCTTCATGGTCAATATCCAGTTCCTTCTCCGGGAGGGGACCCTCAACGGGTGTGCCCATGGTCCCTAACATCTGCATCTGGTTGGCGAGGATCTCCGTGGTGTATCTCCGGTTTCCGTCCTTATCCTCCCATTGGCGGGTCCGGAGGCGGCCTTCAATATAGACCTGTTTTCCTTTATTCAGATACTGTCCACAGATTTCCGCCAATCGGCCGAAGGCCACAATCCTGTGCCATTCCGTGACGGATACCTTTTCCCCGGACCGGTTGACCCGGTTTTCGGTCGTTGCAATCCGGAAGTTGGCGACCTGGGTTCCGCTGCCCAGGAATTTAACCTCCGGGTCTGCTCCCAAATTACCGACGAGAATTACCTTATTGACGCCTGCCATAACTCCCTCCTTTCAGGAAAGAATCCCCTGGGTTCAGCTCCACCATTATGCGAATAAAGGTTTCGTCATTCGGTCAGGGTAACGATGCCCGTTTCGTCAAAATGAAACTGGCGTTTGTCGTTGTCGAATCTCGTATCAAGGACCGCATATCGATGCTCGATACCCGATCTTCTAGTTTCGAGATTCCTGCTTCGATACGAGCCTCGTCACCGTAACCGAAACCCAAGAACTTGATCCAAGTTTATACTTCAATCCCGATGATATGCCACCTTACCACGTCTCAAATCTCTTTTCAAGAAGATATTGACGCCGTCTCATTTATATTTTAGCCTTTAGTTATGGGTTTATTTGGAACACCGATGAGGGAGATAGGCCTATTCATACTGATCATTCTGGGGGTCGCCTCCCCGGCCATCGGACCGCTTCAGGCAAAAGATTCTTCGCCTTCTTCCAGGATCACTTCTGCCTGTGAATCCTTTGGCATCCAGAGATTCCAGACCCGTAAGGAACCTCCTCCCTTCACCCTGAAGGATTTGACTGGAACCCAGATCTCCCTAAATGTATACAAGGGGAAGCCCCTTCTGCTCTTCTTCTGGGCGTCCTGGTGTCCGGCCTGCAAAGAGGATATGGCGCTGCTGGAAAAATTTTTTGAAAGAATCAAAGGGGAGATTGAATTTCTGACCATTGCGATTGACGGAGAAAAGGAGAAGAGGGTCAAAAGGATGGTGCAGGATCAAAAAATTACCCTGCCTGTCCTTTTAGATCAAAAAGAGAAGATTGCGCGGACTTACGGGGTCAGGATGGTTCCCACCGCTTTCCTGATTAGCAGGGAAAGCTTAATGGAGGGCATGGTCGTTGGCCAGAGGGATTGGTGTGCGCCGGAAGCCCTTTCCGCCATCAAAGAACTGTTAGACCTCCGTTGACAACCGGGGCCAGTTGCATATAATATTATTTTGCCCCGTTAGAAGTTATGCCCTGCTCGGTTTCAATCTGATCGGACTGCAATGTCTAACGGGTTTTAGCCAACCCATCGGGACAAGGATTTTTTTGTGAAATATCTCAACAAAACAGAGAACTACTCCATTCCCCAACGCTTGCCTTTCATCCCGCTCAGGGATATGGTTGTCTTCCCTTACGTGGTGACTCCCCTCATTCTCCAGTCGGAAGAGGCCATGCATGTTCTGAATAAATCTGTTCTGGAGAATAGCCTCATCGGGTGCGTCTGCCAGCGCGCCCCGTTTCCCAAAGAGCCGCAACCGCGGGTTCTCCTCTCTGTCGGAACGGTCTGCAGAATCCTTCAACTGGTCAAGTTGCCCAACAGAAGGGCGAAGGTGTTTATCGAAGGCCTTTCCCGGGTCTTTCTCCGGAACATCGTTGAGGAGCCCCCCTATTTCAGGGCTGATGTGAGCGAGGTCGCCGAGGTTGAGGAGAAGAGTTCCCTCTCTGAGACGCTTGTCCAGAGTATCGGCGCCCTCTTCAAAATCTCCCTTTCCGCAGGAAGGCCCCTGCCCGATGAGGTGCTCAAGACCCTCAACAAAATCGAGCATCCCGGCCGCCTGGCCGATCTGATCGCCATCACCCTCCGTCTGGGGGTGAAAGATCAGCAGGAGATTTTTGAGACGATCGATCCTCTCGACAGGTTGAAGAAGGTCTTCGATCTGTTCAGCCGGGAGTTCCCCTATTTTCCTCTGAGACCTCATCTGCTCTTCAATACGTGCAGAGAGACGGGGAAATCGCAGAGGGACCATTCCCTTCGGCCTTCTGCGAGGGGGCACAGAGAGGCTCAGGATGAAGACCCCTATCTCACTGAGATTCAGGAGCTTCGCGAAAATGTCCAGGCCGCGGGAATGCCGCAGAAAGTGGAAGAGATCGCCTGCAAGGAGATTTACCGTCTCGAGAGAATGAATCCGATCTCCGCCGAGTATACCGTTTCCCGGACCTATCTCGACTATCTCATCCACATTCCCTGGGAAAAGAGGACGACCGACAACCTCGACCTTGGAAGGGCGCAGGCCATCCTCAACGAGGATCACTACGACCTCAAAAAGGTAAAGGACCGCATTCTTGAATTTCTGGCGGTCAAGAAGTTAAAGAATCCCATGAAGGGGCCGATCCTCTGTTTTGTGGGCCCCCCGGGGGTTGGAAAAACGTCCCTGGGACGCTCCATTGCCCGCGCCCTTGAGAGGAAGTTTATCCGCATTTCTCTCGGAGGGGTGAGGGATGAGGCGGAAATCCGAGGCCACCGCCGGACCTATGTGGGAGCCCTTCCGGGAAGAATCATCCAGGAAATAAAAAGGGCGGAAACCTCTAACCCGGTCTTTATGCTCGACGAGATCGATAAGATCGGCCAGGATGTCCGTGGAGATCCGGCGGCCGCCCTCCTGGAGGCCCTCGATCCGGAACAAAACTTCTCCTTCACCGACCATTACCTGGATGTTCCGGTCGACCTTTCCCATGTCCTCTTCATCACGACGGCCAACACCCTGTCGCCCATCCCTGCCGCGCTTTTGGACCGGATGGAAGTAATCCACATCCCGGGATATACGGAAGAAGAGAAGGAAAAAATCGCTTCCCGATTTCTAATTCCCCGCCAGAAGGAGGAAAACGGGCTGAAAGACCGCCCCCTTTCCTTTGACCCGGAAGCGGTCTCTAAGGTCGTCCGGGAGTATACCCGGGAGGCGGGGGTCCGGAATCTCGAGAGGGAGATCGCTGCCATCTGCCGGAAGATCGCTAAGGAAGCGGCCATGGAGAATCAAACGGTGGAGGTTGTGAATGAATCCGTGGTTGAGGAACTCCTGGGGCCGAGAAAATTTTTCCGCGAAGTTACCCAGGAGAGTGACCGGATCGGTGTGGCCACAGGACTTGCCTGGACGGAGAATGGAGGAGATATCATCTTCATTGAAACCTCCAAGATGAAAGGGGATAAAGGGATTCTTTTAACCGGTTCTCTCGGAGAAGTGATGAAAGAGTCGGCGCAGGCCGCCGTCTCCTATATCCGGGCCAATGCCCGTTCGCTGGAAATCCCGGACAGTTTCTACCAGGAATGGGATATCCATATCCACATCCCTGCGGGGGCCACGCCGAAAGACGGGCCCTCGGCCGGAATCGCCATCGCCGCGGCCGTCCTGTCCCTCCTGAAAGAGAGACCCGTTCCCCGCGATGTGGCCATGACCGGTGAGCTGACGCTGAGCGGAAGGGTGCTGCCGGTGGGAGGGGTCAAAGAAAAGATCCTTGCCGCCCGGAGAGCCGGGGTCAAGACCATTCTTCTCCCTAAAAAGAATGAAGAGAATATCAAGGATATCCCCGAATATATCAAACAGGAAATGAATTTCATTCTGGTTGAGCAGATTCAGGAAGTCTTCGATTTGGTCTTGCCTGCTTAATCATGGTTCGAGGCTTTCAGCCGAGATTTGAAATTGAAGTAAAATTCCGCAATCCGAAATCCGCATTCCGCAATCAGGGTAAGATGGCTCCTTTTAAATCCGGTTATATCTCCATTCTTGGAAGGCCCAATGTCGGGAAATCGACCCTCTTCAACCGGATCATCGGAGAAAAGATCGCCATTGTCGCCGAAAGGCCGCAGACCACACGGAACCGTATCCTCGGCATCAGGAATGTCGAAGGAGGCCAGCTCATCTTTCTTGACACTCCCGGCCTCCATGAAGGCCGCTCCGAATTGAACAGGCGAATGGTTCAGACCGCCATTTCATCAGGCAGGGAGGCGGATATCCTTCTCTTTATCATCGAAGCCTTTTCACCCCTCGTCGAAGAGGATCAATGGATGGTGAAATCCCTCAGGGAGACCAAGGGGCTTCCCTTCCTCCTGATTAATAAGATTGACCAGGTCCGAAAGGAAAGGGTTCTCCCCCTGATGGACCAGTACCGGAGACTCCATCCCTTTGAGAAGATGATCCCGGTCTCGGCCCTCACGGGGGAAGGGGTGGACATCCTCCTGGAGGAGATCCTGAAGTCCCTTCCCGAATCACCGCCCTACTATCCGGATGAAGTCTTTACGGACCAGACGGAGAGGTCGATCGTTTCAGAGATGATCCGGGAAAAAGTAATCCATCAAACCTTTCAGGAGGTTCCTCACTCGTCCGCGGTGACCATCGAATCGTTTAAAGAGAAACCCGAGAAGAACCTGGTGGTCATCCAGGGGACAATTCATGTTGAAAAGGATTCTCAAAAAAAGATTCTCATCGGGAAGGGGGGCCAGAGATTGAAAAAGATCGGGGAGGCCGCGAGAAAGGAGATCGAGGCCTTCCTGGGAAAGAGGGTTTTCCTGGAGTTGTGGGTGAAGGTTGAAAAGGACTGGACCCGGGATCCTCGCGCCCTCGATGCATTGGGTTATTCACCCCGTTAGAAAGCCCCGCAGCCCGTGGTCGGGTTTTATCGACTCTGCTGGGGAAGAAGATATTATTTCTTGCAGAGCGAGCACGGTGTTTAAAGCCCCGTATGACCTGCCCCGCTGGAGCGCCTAAGGCTCTCTAACGGGGTTCACCCCTTCGGAGGTGATCGTTTGGTGAAGGAAAGGGAGTCTTTGGGGGAATTCCTCAGGAGAGAGCGGGAGACGAAACAGATCTCCCTGAGGGAGCTGGCCAAGCATACGAAGGTAAGAGAACACATCCTCAAGGCGATCGAGGAGGGGCGGCATGACCTGCTTCCCTCACCGATTTATGTCAGGGGATTTCTATCGGCCTACGCAAAACAGATCGGGGCCGATTCCCAGGATGTCCTCCTCCGTTATGAGCAATTGCTGAAAGGAGAGCCGGTTGTTCGATCGGAAATCACATCCAGAAGAAAGGCTGCTGGAAAGACTTTCATCAAGGAGATTCGAACCCGGAGACAGATCTGGATGGTTTCAGGAGTTATCGCCATCAGTCTCCTGGCCTCCTATTTCCTCCATCCGTTTCTCTCCAGGCCCTCCGTGGCGCCTCTCCCGGTAAAACAGGAAGCCCGGGAGGCGATTCCCGTCCCCCTGACCCTTCAGGCCACCGAGGTTTCCCCTGCTGCCCCAGCAGAACCTGTTTCGCTTGAGATCGAAGCCGTTGAGGAGACATGGATACGGATCAAGGTCGATGACCAGTCAGAGGCCGAAGCGATCTTCAAACCCGGAGAAGGGAGATCGTATCAAGCGGCAAGACAGATCGATCTCCTGATTGGAAACGCTGGCGGTCTTGACATGGTCCTCAACGGAAGGAAATTGGAGAGCTTTGGAAAGTCAGGGGAGGTGATCACTCTGGTCTTTACCTCCCGGGGGGCGGAGAAAAAGTAGCCGGAAGCGGGTAAAAAGTCCATCAGAAGATAGAAAGAGGGGGAAAAAGGATGGCCGGGTATCACGATGAAGATGAGAAGGAAAGGCTGTCATGGCGGGAGATCGATCGGAGGAGGGATCGGAGCCCCCATGCCCCCAAGGAGCCCCCGGTAGAACGGAAGAAATCCCGGCGCTCTGAATGGGTGATGAAGAAGTATCGAAAGGAGGCGGATAAACTTTTCATGGGAAAGAAAGGGACAAAGAAACATAAGAAGGCCCAGGGAGACGTGGATCGTTACCATGGAACGGAACAGTTCAACGAAGTGGTGAGGAACTATTTAAATGAGTATGGCCTGCCTGACGATTGGCGAACGCTCTCCCTCCTGTTGGATTACTCGGATCCGGAGAAGGTGCTGGAGGCCATCCATGCGATGAAACCCCTTTATGAGGCGAGGTCGCCCATGGAGAAACAGGGCTTCAAGGCCAAGCTCGATATCCTGGCGATGACTGCCAGTCACAGCGATCTCCGGGACGCTGCCGAAGAGATACTCAAAAGTTTATAATGGAGACACAATCCATCAATAACCAAGTTCCAATATCCAAATAAATTCCAAATTCCAATAATCAAACAACGGCATCATTAGAAAATTGATGATTCGTTATTATTTGGTGTTTGGAATTTGATGTTTGGTGATTGTTACAATTCTCTTCTGCTCTCCATACTTTCCAAATCGTCCGCCTACGGCCGTATTCCTATAATTTGTAATACATCATCTCGCGGGCATAGGACTTAACCTTGTTGACGAGTACAGTCTGATCCTGGAGGGCCATCGGTTGAAAGGCCCGTGCGATCCCGGCATTGACCTCCAGTTGATCGATGGTATCACAACCCACCACGGCGGCTGAAATCGGTTGGGTCAGGGTAAAACGGAGAAAACTTTCAACCGACTCATCCCCGAAGATCTTAACGGAGACCCCTCGGGAAAGGGTTTTCATCCCCAGGATTCCCATCCCTTTCTTCACAGCTTTTGGAAGAACGTCTTCGAGAAAAGACCAGTAATGGGGTTCCGCCGGATTGACGGGCATGAGCATCACATCGAAGGGAAAAAGATCAATGGCCCGCGAGAGTATGGTCGGATTTCGATGCCCGGAAATTCCGATCAATCGGACCATCTTATTTCCTTTGGCGGCCTCAAAGGCTTTGATCGCCCCTCCCGGCGCAAAAATCTGTTCCAAATCCTTTGGAGATCTCACATCGTGAACCATCCAGAGGTCAAGAAAATCGGTTTTCATATTTTTTAAAGTGGCCTCCAGATGTTTTAACGCCCCGTCTCCGGTCCGTTCGTGTGATTTGCTGGCGAGGAAGATTTCCCTCCGCCTTTCTTGAAGGGCCTGGCCGTAATAGGATTCGCTGCTTGAATAGGCCCGGGCCGATTCGAAGTAGGTGATTCCCAGATCAAGGGCACGGTGAATCAGGGGGATGGCTTCTTCCTCCTGGTCATATGTCCTGAGGATTCCTTCTCCACCCAGTCCAAGGATGGAGATTTCCTCCCCGGTCTTTCCCAGTGGTCTTTTGGGTAGAATGTTCTTCTCAATCATCTTCCAGATCTCTTCTTACCTTCCAGAAATTCCCGTTAACACGAATCCGTGCAGGAATCAACCTTCCTCCGGGAGATCGTTTCTGAATTAGAAATTTGGCATATCCGATTCCGAATGGCAATTTTTCAAGTTATTAAGGTTTGAACTCCGAACGCCCCGCCTGCCAAAGCCTTGTGCGGCGGGCAGGCGAACTTTCAACTGCGAACTCATGGGTAGTTCGGCCAGGCGGCGGCTCGTTTCAGCGACCATGCACCAGATCACATCAAGAGGAAGGTGCGACTGGATCGTCGAATCGAACAGAACCCGTATCTTCGGAGGAAACTCCTCATCTCCTTCCCAGAGAAGGTAGGCGAGAGGTATTCTGGGAAACACGTTTAGGGTAAATGCCTTATTTCCATATAGGACCTCTTTCCCACCCAATTTTCTGCCCGCATTCAGAAACGCCTCCGGGTTCTTTCCGTAGAGACTCTCCAGCTCCCTGACCTGGAGGCTATGAGGACCCTGGAAAAAACTGAATCCTCCCTTGAGATCCTTTTCACTGACCCATTTGTGTTCCGGTTTGATCTCTTTGGCTCCCGTCAGGTAGACGAGGACCATGAGAGTAAAAAAAGGATGGAGGTCTTCCTCAATGGTTTGATCATTTTCCTCCACCCTCAATATCTTTCTGGCTTCCGGAACAATCAAATACCTGAGATGATAGACCAGAAGGAGAAAACCTTCCCTGGAAGGCAAGCGGCTCGCTCCCGCACGGTGACAGACGTCCTCCGGAGGAAGCTGAAATAGCCGGTCCCAATAAAAAGACTCTCCGGAGGCTTTTTGGACTTTTTCTTGAGGTGCCAGGAATATTTCTCCTTCCTGTGGCAGAAAAAAATTACCCCTCTTTGGCCAAGTTGAAAAGGCCCGACCACGGGAGGGGCAAGACGAGATTTTTCAATGCTTATATCACTTCGATTATGAAAAAATGAATTGGTGGAGCTGAACGGGATCGAACCGTCGACCTCTTGAATGCCATTCAAGCGCTCTCCCAGCTGAGCTACAGCCCCACCTGTTTTGAAATCTAATTAAAAAACCTAAAGAACGTTAACCCCCAAAGAGAGTTAGGTACTCCTCATGAAGGATTTTAGCGAATCCTGACCGTCGACCTGTCGATCCGACCGCTCTCCCAGCTGAGCTACAGCCCCACCTGTAAAAAATCTATAAAAAAATAACACGGGGCTAATCAGGTTGTCAAATCCAATTTTTATTTGACAGGGGGGATGCTTTTTCTTATATTAATCTCTGTGCCGGAGTGGTGAAACTGGTAGACGCACGGGACTCAAAATCCCGCGGGCCGCAAGCCCATGTCGGTTCGATTCCGACCTCCGGCACCAGTTTTTTCTGATAAGGCGGGATCAGTATGAAGAAACATCTCCTTCAGGTCGTCATAGAGCAGGACGAGGATGGGGTCTATGTTGCAAGCTGTCCTGCGTTGGAGGGCTGTTATACCCAGGGAGACACTTATGAAGAGGCCATGCGGAATATAAAAGATGTGATCCAGATGTGCCTTGAGGAACTGAAAAAAGAGAAGAAAAAAGTTGATTTGAAACACCCTGAAGTGATCGGACTCAAATGGATTGAAGTCACGATATGAGTGACGAGAAATTGCCTATCCTGAAACCGGAGGAATTGATCAAAGCCCTGGAGAAAATGGGCTTTTTTTGTTCCCGGAAATCCAGAGGCAGCCACTTTCGTTACAAGCACCCAGATGGCCGAAAGACAACCGTTCCCATTCACAAAGGCAAAGACATTGGCAGAGGTCTCTTAAGAAAAATCTTGAAGGATGTGGATATTTCCGTTGAGGAACTAAAGAGATTGTTGTAATTCAAAATCCGGTATCAATTTCGCCCTCTAAAATAATTCAAGATAGCTCAGGCATCTTGTCTGATATCTGATCCGCAAATTCTTTCATCTGCCCTGTAATGAATATCTGAGTGAGTGGTTGGCCGACCACCCTGACGCGGACGATCCCGAGGCACAGGTGTTTCCCCTTTCTTACGGCAGGCTCAGTAGCAAGGTATCCAGTCTGGCGGAGAAAGCCCTCAAGGGGAATGAAGGGGACGTTGCTGAATTCTGTGAATTCTTAAATTTCTGATTCTCTCTTTTGGGCCGATTTTACTATGGCTGAGGCACTGACTCCGAAGTGCGTCGCAATCTCAGCAATTGGAAAAAGCTACATACTTTTGCAAGAAATTCCGACACCCTCCTTCTCGTAATCAGTCGGACAACCTGTTTCACCCTTTCCTTCTGCTTCAATAACCTCACAGCAGAGCATATCATTCCTTTATTACGATTCATTTCCTCCGCAATGTATCGATTTTCATCAATGCCCTCAACTTGCGTTCTTATGGAAAAAAATAATACTTGTTCCCAAGATGGGATCATATTATAATAGGTCATGCGGATTATTTCCCGGAAAACCCTTAAAGAATTTTGGGACCGACATCCGGATGCCCGGCAACCGCTACAAGCCTGGTATATAGACACCAAGCAGGCCTTATGGAAGTCTCCAGCGGATATTAAAGAAGTCTATCGCAATGCCAGTGTCATCGCAAACAATCGGGCCGTTATCAATATTAAGGGGATCAAGTACAGGTTGGTCGTTGCCATACGGTACGAGTACGGTATCGTAACTATCCGTTTCGTGGGCACACATCAGGAGTATGAACGCATTGATGCATCCGTAATTTAAATGGAGGAATTCGCCATGAGGATCAAACCTATAAAAACAGAAGCAGATTACCAGGAGGCTCTTAAAGAGATCGAGCGCCTTTTTGATGCCTCTCCCGGTACACGGGCAGGAGACCGACTTGAGGTAATGACCGCGCTGGTCGAAGCATATGAGGAAAAACACTTCCATATTCCATTACCCGACCCGATTGAAGCGATCCTGTATTACGTCGAGAGCAGAGGATTAACCCGGCGCGACCTTGAACGCTGTATCGGAAGCCGTGCCAGAGTGTCGGAAGTATTAAACAGGAAAAGGCCCCTTACCATGGAGATGATCCGCAACCTTCATAAAGGATTCGGCATCCCGGCAGAGGTTTTAATACAGCCCTATCGGACTCTCAAAAAAGCTGCATGATTGCAGGGAGGGTGAAAAGAGGACATCTGGAGGAAAATTCTACCCCCCTTTTTCCACTTACGAAGTGGAAGAAAGCCCATAAGAAGGGTGATTATGCCCACTGATTTAAAGAACCCATGCCAAGCCGTAGCCAAATGGATCAAAGCGATTAACCGGGGAGAGGAAGTCGGTGCATTCGGAGACAAGTTTCGAATCTAATCTCCCCTGGATAAACAAAGAACCAATCTTCTTCCTTTATCCTGTCCCAGATAAGGTCTGCTTCCTCCATGGCCTCCTGGTTTATGAGATCGAACTTCTGGTCAAGGACAAAACCAATGGAAAGGAGTTATCTTTTGGCCGAAATTATCCGGGAAGGTCGTCTTCTTTCCCATGGTCATATCTCCTTTCTCCCCAGACATGTTTTAATCAAAGAGCCGTTTTTAAAATACTTTTATATATTAAGGTGTAACCAAAGTGTAACCGTGCTAACCGAAAATAATCCAAATTAAGCCAAGCTAATCCAAATTGGTTTCTTTAAGTGCCTGATTTATAAGTATTTAAAATTGATGGGAAATCGCCTGAGGTTAGGGTATTGACTCAAAATCCCGCGGGGCTTCCACCCCGTGTCGGGGAGCCTGTTCTGAGTGAATCGAAGGGATTCCGACCTCCGGCACCAATTCTCATATTGGTTACTCAAAATTATTCTTGTCTATCTCAATGAATCCTCGCTTTAGCTTTTCTAATTGAAGGAGTATTTCATCAAACCTTGTATCGGACATGCCGGTTTCCCTAATCATATCTGTAGCTAATTTATATTGACTCATCTCCTCAGTTTCATCATCCAAAATTTCTTTGATCATTAGGAATGTTTTTAGATCGGATATTTTTGTCATGCCGCGGCCTAGCAACCGAGTACCGGCTAATTTTGCATCGAAACCTTCTTCTCGAAGCAACGGTAAGTCTTCCTCAAACAGTCGCTCGTAATTCCCAGCTTCCTCATACTCCGCTAAACCCTCTCCACGAATTCTTGGGGGGGTGAGGATTCGCCAGGGGATCCTGTTTTCCTCAAGTGCCTCCGGCGGAATACTCAGCAGGTCCTTGTCTCCGGTGATTAGAAAATCGGCTTCCACTTCCTTGCAAAGGGCAAGATAATGATCATCCTTAGCATCTCTTGACAGAACCACCCGCGTCGAGACAGAGACCTGGTTTGCCATTCCTATCAGTTCCCGTTCGATTGCCTGTGATAGATAAGCCTCGTCTTCCTGCATAGCCCGCATCACTGCTCTCAAGGGATTGCCTCCGAAAGCGGCCGAGACAATAACGTTGGCATCGATAACGACCTTAGCCATAAATTTCCTGCCTGGCTCGTTTCGACCCTGCGCGGTCAGAGACCCCGCAGCACGTACGGACACACTTCACACGGGAACCGGGAGATCCCATATCTGCCTACCGAAGCGAGAGGGCGGACAACTCCAATCGGCATACCGACCCTGGAAGATAAGATCGTCCAGCGAGCGGTGGCGGAGGTGTTGGGGGTGATCTATGATCTGGATTTTCTCGGATTCTCGTACGGATTCAGGCCGAGGCGCAGTGTCCCTCAGGCGTTGGGTGCGCTGACGGTAGGGATTCTAACGAAGAAGGTGAACTGACTGAGTTGAATTGCTCCTCAATTTGAGTCGGAATTTTTGGGACACCGAACAGGACGGGAAGGGTATTTGTGGAAAAACGTTTTATCGATTCCCGGTCCATCAGGAGGGACGGTCTACTGGAGGGTGGTTGCCACCCGCACTGACAGGACAACGGCCGCCAGTGCCATGCGATCTCTTGTCGTTGACCCCAGGATCGTTCAAGACCAAAATTTGGTGTGCAAAGTAATCCAGAGACCCCGCAATCCACAAAAGATGTTTAATAGTTGTTGAAATAGATCATCTTGCCCTTGAAAATAGCCGCCCTCACCGTTTTGCCTAATTAACAGGCAACCCTAACCCATTAAAATAATTAACGAATCATAGAAAATAAAATATCTCCACTTTTAAGACTTTTGACTCTCTTGATTGGTTTTGCTAAAGTTTTCAAATGCCTACCATTTCCGGCCT
>JAGVBT010000067.1 GCA_020059605.1 Deltaproteobacteria bacterium | reverse complement strand
TTTTTGGCAATCGAGGAGGTGTTGGTATCCACAAGTTGTCCAAGGAGGAGTTCCGATCCGATGGAAATGATCTCGGCATTCATAGATATGTCGAAGGGCCCGGTTGCGCCGTGATTATTTTAACAGGGTCATCATAACACTCCTCGTCACACTTGGCAAAGAGATTTATTAATACAAAGTAATGCCTTAGTTATTGTTTTTATCCCCCTTTGGCAAAGTCGTTTCGACTCGCAACCGAGGGGGAAGGAAGGGGGGTTACGGGAGCTTTGGTTGGAGGGGGTAAGTTTAGATAACAGTATGTAAAACTTGCGGATAAGGACAATTTGTCTGATGCGTTCAATTAAAAGCAAAAGAAAAAATTAGAACATCTCCAGGAAATCATCAAGGAACTTCCGGCTTCTATGATCAAGTTGATCAAACTTGATGCCTGCCTCATTCTCCCTGAAGGAAGTCCAGACGATCTCTCCCTTTCCTTTGAGTTTAAAAAATTCTTCGTAGGTTTCAAAAAATATTTCATCTCCGGATCGTAATATGCCTTTGTATTTTAGTGGGTTATCGCTTTTTAACTTGAATCCTCCCCTGGATATGTTCTGTATCCATCCGGGAATCATGGGCGATGCCTCTGAGGTACGGAAAGAAATCTTTGTCTCCAGATTGATCCGTGGAGATTCCCGTCTATCCGATTGGCTGTCCTGGGTAGATTCCATCTCGCTTATCCCTCGTCAAAATTTGGATTTTATTGTAAGAGGAGCAATTAATATGCCAACCCATCCGACAGGAACGGACCTGCCGGGGTCGAATTGAATCCCGTGATATTCTTAAATGATTGGCGCCCCTGGCCCGACTCGAACGGGCGGCACACGGATTAGGAATCCGTTGCTCTATCCACCTGAGCTACAGGGGCGTAAAAAGAACAATATGATTTTAAAATCGTTTCGTCAAGAAATTTTTACAATATTTTTGTATCCATTTAGCCTTTTGAAAAATGTCTGTAGTGTAGGCCCTCGTGGCCGAATACCTGGCTTTCCCTATTTTCAAAGCGCTAAAGTGTTATAAAAATTTTTGACTTTTTAATGGATGTGATGTGATTGGGCGGGGTTTATCTCTTCTTTTTCAAATCGGTCACATTCTGTTGGGCCTCCGAGATTTCGCCTGTTTGGGGGTTGATGGACACTTCGACAAAAGATATTCGACCCATGTCTTCTTCGTCCCCCAAAAACGTCTTCACCCAATTCATGATCGATTCGGATGTGATCCGCTGTAAATCTTTTCTTCGTTCGGGGAGAATTCCGATTAATTGGGGCGTCGTATCATTGTTTTGGTAGTAGAATTCATAAGCCAGCATGTACTCCATCTCATCCATCTCCTAACCGGACGTAGAAAGGACAATAAACCGCGGGACGGAAAAAAGTTTTTCTCCTGGTTCTGACGGGCCTTATTTAATGAAAGCTCTTCCTTCTTTCCTGGGGGAATTTTATGGAAATTGAGGTCCTTCTCTTTTTCTCATCGATTTCAAACGTCATCTTTCCAAGGTTCCTGGTCACCATCTCTTCAATCAATCTTACCTCAATACCGGGACTTTCTTTCTTTTTCGGGAAGGCGTCTTTCAAGCCGGTTCCATGCGAACTGCCCGTTTCCCGATAACCGTCAAAAAGGACCAGGAGTTCAACAAATTTTCCTTCATCGACAAAATGGGGACGGTCCTCCTTCGACTCTTTCTGAATGGAGGCCGAGCGGGTGACAAACCCGATGCCCCCGTTCGGGGGGATGATGACGAGCGCATACTGAAGGAGGGAGTCGAAAATATACTTCAGATGTTCATCGGGGGCGATGATTTCCGGAAGGCCCTCTTCCAATTTTTTTAACACCCGGACCTTCTTTTCCTCTATGCCTGCCCGGTGCTTTTTCAGCGTCTCCTCAATGATTTGATGAACCGTATCCCTTTTTTTAACAGGGGAGCTGAGCTTGATGAAATTCTGAACACTGCTCAACAGGAGGTCAACCTTTTCCGTCTCCTCACCGATAACCTGATAAAATTGATCCCCTGATGTTCGTCCAACAAACTGCCCACGTGACAGTTGTGTCACCTGTTTGATCGATTCCATCGACTGTTCAATGCGTTGTATCAACTCGAGGAAAATAGGAAACAGGAAAGAACCATTTCGCTTGTTGGAAGGACTCTCTTTTTTTAATCCGTTTGAGCCATTTTGAGCTTCACTAAAAATGGATTGGATGAAATCGTTATCGACATTGAAAATGGAGTGATTTTTCATACCGTTTATCAATATTTCTTCATACTTTATATAGCAATTTTAATACCATATTGTTATGGGGTTATAGTGGCCTGTAATCATTACGCTTTTATTATTTTTAATATCCTGGGTTCCTAAAAAGAGAAACAAATTACCCATAATTCCAAAAAATTTTCCCATAAAAAGGCCGAAAGTTCTTCCCACTATTCGCTTTTATTGACGCTCGATAACCCGTATACAAAAAAGAAAACAGATAACCCGGCGTGAAATCGAGCAACGTTTCCGGCAGGTTATATGATTAAGCCGGTGACAATTGCATTAAATCCGAAACAATGACAAAATTTCAAATAACTAAAACCCTACTGTTCAGCGCCCCCAGTTAGGGTCTGCGCATGAATAACATGAATAAGAAATCCGTTCACCCTGAGCCTGTCGAAGGGTGCTGTTCATCCTTCGAGAGCCTCAGGACGAACGGCGCGCCGAAGGGCTCACCACGAACGGTCATCGGCAAATGCACTTGTTCAAGTTATTTGTAGGCAGCCAGTTATGGGTAAAGATTACCTTTTCTAACGGGGTTTACTTCAATTCCGCCAGCACACTCCTTGCCCCTTCGGCTCCTGGAAACTTCGGGTCCAGGTCAAGGGCTTTTTTCAACTCCCTTTTCGCGTTTTCCTTCTCTCCATTTTTGTAATACGCCATGCCCAGGTGATACCGGACGACCGGGTTATCCGGAATCTTTTCGCTCGCCTCCCTCAGGTAGACGATCGCCCGGCCGAATATATTCTTCTTATAATAAACCCAGCCAATGGTATCGGAAATGTGAGGGTCCTCCGGGAATTGTTCCTTGGCGGTCTGGGCTAAATTCAGGGCTTCATCCATATTCTCGCCCTTCTCCACATAAAGATAGGCAAGGTTGTTGGCCGCGGGGGCAAACCGGGGATTGACCTTTAACACCTTCTGATAATACTCTTTCGCCTTTTCATAATTTTTCTTGGTATCATAGAGGATGCCTAACCCCATGAGGGCTGAAATGGAGTTGGGAGTCTTCTCAAGGGCGGTGTTGTATTTGGCGATGGCATTTTCGGTTAAATCCTGCCGGATATAGAAATTTCCGAGGGAGACATGAAACTCGGAAACATTCGGATTGATCTCGATGGCCTTCTGGTAATGGCTCTCGGCCTTCCGCACGTCCTTGCTGATTTCATAGAGATGGCCGAGCATATTATAAAAGAAAGGGTTTTGAGGCGAGACCCTGATCTGGGCTTCCACTCTTTCAACCGCTCTCTTATTCTCTTTTTGGTAGAGATGGTAAGCCACGATCAGCCTCAGGGGTTCGTTGAGATCGGGCTGAAGGGAGAGGGCTTTTTCAAACCGGGAGAGGGCTTCTTTCTCCTTCCTCTGCACCATGAGGGCCCGCCCCAGCTGAACATATCCGGCAGGATGATCGGGATTGATTTTTATTGCTTCCTCAAACGCCTTCTGTGCCAGGGAGAACTCCCTCTTGGACAGGCGGCCATTGCCGAGGGTCAGATGCGCCTGGGCGGATTGGGGATCCCTCTTTAAAATCTCCTGGGCCTCTTCGATCGCCAGGTCCGCAGACCCCGTCCTGAGATGGATGTCGGCAAGCAACAGCCTTCCTTCGATCCAGTTCGGATTCAGTTTGACCGCCTCCGAAAGCTGAGTTTTCCCCTGCTGGACGTCCCTGTTCCCGAGATGAGCAAGGCCTAAAAAATGATGGGCCATGAAGGATTTCGGATGATCGTTGAGGTAAGACTGGAATACGTTGATGGCTTCGTTGAATTCCTTCTTTGCCAGGTGGATCCGGCCATTGAGGAATGCTCCCTCATTGCTTTTCGGATTAATCTTCAGGATTTTTCCAACGATGTCCGAGGCTTTGTCCAGATCGCGTTCATTGAGGTGGACCTCGGCCAGCTTAGCCCTTGCCGGAATATTTTTCGAATCGATCTCAATGGCCTCCTGGTAAGTCTCAACAGCCTTTGCCTTCTTGCCCCAGCCTAAATAAAAGTTCCCCAGATGGATGCGAAAAGGGATCGATTTGGGTTCCAGCTCAATCGACCTCAGGAACTGTTTTTCCGCATCCTCCATCCTCCTGACGGAGACATAGAAATTGCCAAGGGTGGTATGAGGATTCGGATCCTTCGCATGGATCTTTACCGTTTCGATCAGCTCTTTTTCGGCGAGTTCGGGCTTTCCGGTTTTCTGATAAAAATCGGCCAGGGCATACCGGGCCATCAAAGATTTCTCATCGATCCCGACAGCCTCTTTCAATGTCTGTTCCGATTTTCCAAAATCTTTCTTCGCGGCGTAAAGGTTGGCCAGATGAAGATAAGCCTCCATTTTTTTGGGATCCTGTTCAATCGCCTTTTTTGCCTCCTCGATGGCCTTGTCCACATTCCTGTCCATGAGATGGATGAAGCTCATCAGGAGTCGTCCTGAAAAATGATTCGGGTCTTTCGAGAGGATCTTTTCCGCCTGTTCGAATGCTTTCTCCCTGTTTCTGGAGAGAAGATAGAGATGTCCTAATTGGACCCGGGCGTCGATGAAATCCTGGTCCAGTTCGACGGTCTTCGAGAATTCGGAGAAGGCCTCCTGAACCTGCCCCACCCTCAGGTGGGAAAGCCCCAGTTGGTAACGGGCCCTGGCGTCGCCCGGGGCAATCTGGAGGACGTTCTTATATTCGATGATCGCCTCCCTGAATTTATTTTCCGCAAAATACTTCTCCCCCCTCTTCCAGTGTTTCTCCCTTTTCGCCTCTTTGCTGCATCCCGCCAATCCGGAAAAGAGAAATAAGAAAAAGACAGCATAAACAATCCAGGCCTTTTTTCCTTCTAAGAAATTCATCGGGCCCTCCTTGCCTTTGAATTTTGAGTTTTAAGTTCTAAGTTTTAAGTTTTAAATGGAAAGAATGGAATTAAAATGAGCCATAAAAACTTATGATGATCTCGTAAAAAGTCGAAAACCAGAAACAATGTCATGCTGAACTCGGTTTCGAGTCGTACCGACTTGTTTCAGCATCCAACAGTTTCAAGAACTTACGAGACCCTGAAACGAGTTCAGGG
>JAGVBT010000086.1 GCA_020059605.1 Deltaproteobacteria bacterium | reverse complement strand
TACCAATTTAGCGTTTTGAAAAATAATTGTAGTGTAGGCCCTCGTGGCCGAAAAACTACGGGCATAAAGCCCTACACTACGGGTCATATTTTTCGTTTTTTCAAAGAGCTAAAGTGTTACAAGTGGTGCATTTCTCCATAAGCTATAAATCAAGAGTATTCAGAGTTCATTAGAATAAATGCTTTTCGCAAAGTGGCTTTAGGTGCTTCCTCTTCGATTTAGGACGATGAAACACTCTTAGATTAATGCCCCTTCCATCCAGCCCAATTTGACCACTTCGATGCGTCGGAGGTCGCTCACCCCGAGTTTATACTTCTCATCCGCAACGAAGATGTGCTTTGGAGTCATATCGAGAGGTCGGTCCTCTCCGAAGTGGGCAATACGTTGAAGCTGAAGCAGGCGGGCGCCCACGGCATCGAGGGCCACGGGATCGTTTCCAATAAGGAGGCCCTTATATTCGGATACAAATCTTCGATCAAAATGGTGAGCTCCACGGTTGTAAAACTGGGTCCGGATTAAACTCAGAATATTGAGCCGGGTCTTGCCTTTTACAATGGCCTTACCCCATATCGAAGCCAGGGGAGAGCAAGCGTCGCTATGGTAAAGCCAGGGAGTCGAAACGAACATGATGTAGTTCTTAATGCATCCTCCGATGCCTGACCAGTGATGGGTCCTCAACGGGCGCGCATTGATCAGCGCCGTCGAGGACTTGAATACAGGATGATTCAATACTCCCCTGTCGTCTATGGCAATGTTGCTTTTGGAAACTCCGGCGTCCACGACCCTTTGCTGAATGGCCTCTTCCAATTCCGGGGGGGTCGGCAGATAATGCCAGGCATTGCTTTTGATCCCCACAATATCCTTCGGTTTGATCAGCCTCCGCCAGGCCTGAGCAGGCTTTTCTTCCCCCAGCAACTCACAGACCCCCTGGTCCAACATCTGCTGAACAATCTTCTGATTGATCCGACCCTGCGGATCGAGGATATTCTCATCACGGATGAGGACCACTTTAACTTTTTCTTCCGCCTTTGCTTCTCCACTGGGGGATGAGCCAAGCGCCGCGGCAAAAGCGGCATAGGCCGTGCCCCGAAGAAAATCCCTTCGGGTGATGGTTCGGTTTTTTTTCATCGTCATCCTTCCTCTAATCTATTACGACGGATACGTTCACCCGCGAACCATGAAAATCCCCCCTCACCCCCACCCTCTCCCGCAAGGGGAGAGGGAGACAATCAGGTTATTTTGTGGGCAATTTCTTCACGACCGCCTCAATCAATTGCTCTGTTTTTTCAACAGAAGGAGCATCAAAGACTACCAGGACATACTTTTGATGGATCCGCGCAGAAGTCCATTTCCCATTCTCTATCTTGATTGTTTTTGAGACGGCAGCCTCCGGCATGTAAGCCTTCAGAAAACTCTGAAAGGCTTTTTCAGCTTGTTTTTGGTCGGGGTACTGAATCAGGAGAAGAAAGGTTTTAGCTTTCTCTCCGGGGGAAGGATAGGTTGCCAGAATTCCATTTGTCCGTTCTCCCAAACGGAGGATGTTCTGATGGGAAAGGAAGTAGTGGTGATTTAAAACCTGGTGAAGGTGGAAGTAGCGAATGGTTCCCTGAGAGAGCCCCTCTTTGGACAGGAATTGGATCAGTTTTGGTTTTGAACCCTCCTTCTTAATATTCTTCGCTATGGCTTCGCCAAGTGTTAGAATATCTTTCCTCGTGGCAGGGGTTTCTCTTTCGGCATAGACATTGACAAAGTAATTCCCTTTCCAGAATCGGAGAAGCCCTCCTCCGTAATCAGACCCTTGACCGATTCCAACCTCTTCCTCTTCTATTTGGTAAGAGAAGATTCCAAAGGCATCTTCGGATGAACCCATATCGAAGAGTTCCACCAACAAGGAGGGATGACCAGCCTTCAGGTAACGGCGGACCAGGAGAAGTTTAAAAGCGAAAGAGCGATACAGTTCCGCCGCACCGTCCATATAGCGGAAGGCTGTGTTGCGATCATAAATCTCATCCTTTCCATCCGCGTTATAATCCTCCACTTTCTGGGGAAGCAACCTCTTCATCGCCACCTGCCTTCCTTCCTTCTCTGCGGAAAGGGTAGGGCATTCGGTTGTCATCAACACCATCCAAATCGCAAGAAGTGAGAACAGGAAGAATCTCATCCTAAAATGTTAACCCCAATATTGAATCAATCTTACATGACGGGTTCGTCACTCATGAACCATGAAAATATGACTATGTCCCCTCCCTCCGGATGGGGGAAGGGTGAGGGTGGGGGTGATTCATTGAACCCATACCCCCTCACCTCAATCCTCTCCCACCAGGGGAGAGGAAGTATTTTCAATTGTCGGATTAACTCCCATTTTGACCCACCGGGCAGGATTTAAAACAGTTGAAACAGAAATACTGAAATCCGATGAAGCCGGCCTGGTAGAGGCGCCAGAAGTTGACGTCCCTTACCATCTTTTTCTGGTCTTCCGTTGGGCTTTCGGCAAATTTGGTCCAGAAACGAATGGCGCTCCCAATGCCATAGGGCTGGCTATTTTTAAGACACTTCATGTCATCGGTTTTCCCTTCTTCGTTGAGCGCTCCTGCGGGGCAGTTTTCCACACAGACATTGCAATCCGTGCAGAGCTTTTCTGTGATCGGAGGATCCGAAGGCAGGTCAAGGTCGGTGACCACGGCGGTGAAAAGCACTCTTGAGCCCATCTGGGGATGGAGGACCAGGTTGTGCTTGCCAAAGTTGCCCAGACCGGCGGCGACAGCGGCATGGCGTAACGAGACATCCCCTATCGTGCCCTTTGTTTCATAACTCATATAGAGAGGATAAGAGGGGGGAACGGTCATGGCTTTGGTTTCATATTCTCTTTCCAGAAAACGGGCCACCCTGTAGTTGGAAGACCGTGCAAATTCTATTTCATCGATCCTGCCGCCCATGGCGATCTGCATGTTGTCGCTTTCGCAATTTGAAAGAGCCTTGAAAGCGAGGACGATGAGCGATTTTGCTCCAGGAAAGACGGACTGCAAATCCGGAGACTTCGGGCTTTTATAGTCCTTCACCGATGCAATGCCCACATCATCGATTCCCAAACCGAAAGCAAATTCTTTTATCTTTCCTTTCATAGGCTTCCTCCTTTTTTAAACGCCTTTTCTACCAGATGGATGAAATGCAGGCCATGACCCAGCCTAAAACGGTATTATATTCAAAAGCGTCGCATAAAGCAATCCAACTTGGCATCTCAGGAAGGGGCGTCAAAATGAAGGAGTTAACTTGTTCCAGAGGTTTTGGATGGTTTGTCCGAAGGGTTTGTTTCCAAAGGAGTCAATGAGCAATGAGATGATAAAAACAATCGCCAGGATGATCAGGAAAACAAAAAGAATGGTGTCGTGATAGTGGTAGAATTTACCCACCCATTGGGCGGCCCGGTAAAAAGAGGTGTTTTCGTAAGGGGAGCCCTCCCGCTCTTTGGAATAGTAAGGCGTATTGATTCCCGAGAAGAGCATAAGGAGCCTTGAGCCGAGGTAAAGAAAAGAAACAAGGAAAGCCAAGCCAATGGCGGCTTGAAGCGGGAGGTCCAGAAATAGAACCAAACTGTAGGTGAGAAGTCCATAAAGGAGTCCTCCGATAAGCGCCAGAGTGATTCGAATCGGCAGAGAATTGAAAAAGCCCATAAACATTATTGATGGCCTCGTAAAAAGTCGTCTCACCGGTCCTGCGGCAGGAACCGGTGTCCAGTGGGCTCATAAGCGCTTGAGATTACTGGATTCCCCGATCAAGGCGGGGAATGACGATCATTAGGATTTTTCGACTTTTTACGAGACCATCATTATTTTCCCTCTAATTTCTTATATCTAACAAGGTTAGCCAGTGTTTTGGCGGCTCTCTCCGGCGTGGGATAGTTAGGAATCCCTGCCTCTTCGATCCTTTTAATCTCCTGATCCCAGATCCCTTCGGGAGCCGAGATACAGCAGATGATCGGTTTTTTTCTGTCCATCCCAAGAAAGAAATCAGCCAGGATCCTGACAGCGGCCCTGTTTGCCGAGGCGAACATGATGCAGAACAGAATGGCATCAATCTGTTCATCTTCCAGCACGGCTTCCACCGTTCCCTTGATGGCGGCAGAGTCATACCAGGCAGGGCCCATATCCACCGGGTTCGTTCTGATTGCGAGGGGCGGGAGCAAGGTTTCCACGATCCTCCGAGTTTTGGGGGAAAATGGAGGAATGGACAATCCCTCCATTTCACACACATCACAGGCCGCCATTCCTGGGCCGGCCTGACCGGATAGAACGGCGACCCTCTTTCCTTCCGGGAGGATTGAGAGGGCTAACGCCTTTGCCGTGTCGAGGAGTTCTTCCGAACTTCTCACCGTAAGAATACCGGATTGCCTGAAAGCAGCCTCATAGATCTTATGTTTTCCTGCCAGGGATCCTGTATGAAACTGAGATGCCTGGTCACTCGCTTGAGAGACTCCAACCTTATAGGCAACGATCGGTTTCCTTCCGGTCCCTCTTTTGGCCACTTCCAGCAACCTTCTCGGGTCGTCAATCCCTTCAAGGTACATGGCGATCACGCGGGTCTCCGGATCTTCCTCCAGATACTCGACCATCTCGGCGAAATCCACGTTACAGCGATTTCCAAGTCCGATGATTTTGCTGAAACCCACCTGACTGCTCATGGCTAAAAAAGCCATTAAGTGAGACATTCCGCCGCTCTGGCTGACAAAACTGATTCCTCCTTTCGGAACGTATGAGAACTCGGGCGTGAAGGACGCATTCAGGGGGAAATGGAGGTTGGTGATCCCGAAGGTGTTGGGACCGATGATCTTGATCCCGAACCGGTTTGCCAATTCGGTAATCTCTTTCTGCAAAGATTCTCCCCTTCGGTCTTCAATCTCTTTGAACCCAGCCGTAATGAGAACGATTCCCCTCACACCTTTTTCATTGCATTCGTTGATGATTTTCGGCACCTGTTCGGCCGGCAGGACGATGATCGCCAGGTCGATGGCCTCAGGAACCATGACCAGGGAAGGGTAGGTTTTAATCCCGAAGATTTCCTCTCTTCCGGGATTGACGGGATAGATTCTGCCGGAATAATTCCCCTCTGTGAGGCTTCTCATCACATGAGAACCCAATTTCCAGGGATTGTCCGATGCTCCCACGACGGCTACCGCTTGGGGTTTGAAGATTGCGTCAAGCGCCACCTGTTTCTTGTCCATAGAATCCCTTTCTATTTTTTCCCCCGACCGCCCGATGGGTTGATTTTCATGACATACTTCGGAGGCTCCTCCTCCATGCAAAAATATTCGTGCCGGCGCCAGGCGTCGGTCATATCGGTATTGTGACTGCTCAGGAAGTGCTCGTTTTGCCCGGTAATGAGCATCATGTAGGCTTTGGGTTGCGGGTCGAAGCGCACAATGATCCTGGGCGCCGAGGCAAGGTCTGTCACGAAGGGCGGGGTGACTTCGGGAAACCGGCCTCGGTTGTTTGTCTCGCCGTCGCCCTCAAAGGGGAAAGGTCCATAGTTAACGAGGGGGCGGAAAAGCGCCGAGTTACCGAGCACGTGATCGAAGCGGATGACATGAATCTTCCCCCATGCCCAGCTCGACGGATCCGGGTTTTTAAAATGTTTTCCCAAGATGGCGCCCGCCTCCTTAAACGCCCGCGTGGCAATATCTGAAACGCTTTCCACTGAGGGTGTGCTCACGTCATCGAAAAAGGCGTCTCCTTTGTCAGCCATGTCGAGGAAGCGCTCCATGCTGATGTAGCGTTCCCCGACGTATTCTGCCGCCAGTTCGTCTCCCAGCTCGTCGGAGAAAGTTTGAAATGCAAAGCGAACATAAAAGGTGTTATAGATCGAGGCTTCCGCAGAATCGGTATGGTTTTCGCCGTTCCATGCGAGCACCATGTCATAGGCCTTTTTCAGGTGACCTTCCTCTTTTTCGATCTTAACATGGCTCTTGATCAGGTCCAACATCTTTTGGGCAAGCACGGTATGCGTATCTGTCTGAACCTTCTTGAGATATTCGACATCGATATCGCGTTTTCCCCGAAGCATCCTTGCGATGTTTTCATAACGGTAACCCGGAGCATAGGTTCCATTGAGTTCGTATGGCTCATCCTTCACGTTCTTGTTATTGGCGGTAACAATAAATCCCCGCGGAGGGTTTTTGAGTAACGGATACCTTTCATCGGGTATGTTCCCCCCCCAGTTTCGGCGCGAGAGCTCTCCATCACCGATTAGGTTGCCAGACCCTTTTGCACGCAGAGGCAGCGAACCGATGACCCTGAACGCAATGTTTCCCTTGTCATCAGCGTAGGCCAGATTTTGCGGAGATATCCTGATTCGATTCGCTCCCTTCATAAATTCCTCGTAGGTTTTTGCCGAGTTCATCAGGAAAAAACCTTGGAATTCGATGGCATCGAATCCCGCCCAATCGAGGCTCACATCAAAGCCCAGGTCCTTAAAGACCTCGTTGAGCACGGGCTTATCGCCTGCGTAATAGATGTTTCTGGCGACCGGTTCCTTGCCCTTCACCCTGAACACCTGCTTTTTTTCTGTCAGTGGGAAATCTCTGCCCCCGAACCGGTAGGTCTTCTTATCCCAGTTTATCTTTTCCATGAAAAGATCGACCATGTCCGCGCCCTGGTTTGTAAGGCCCCAAGCGCAATTCCGGTTGTATCCCGAGACGATGAAAGGCAGCCCCACCACCTGGGCGCCGGTCACCTCAAAATCTCCGGCTCTCACCCTGATCAGATAAAAGTCGTTAGGAAGTTTGGACTGATGCACCTGCATGTCGCTGCAAAGAATCGTACCCCCATGGGCTGTCATCTTCGGGGAGATGGCCCAATTGTTGGAGGCCGATCGACCTCCCAGAAGCCAGTCGAGCTCCTTCATGATCCTGCCGGCGTTGCTTTCATCCATCCTGGCCGCAACCGTATCGTTGACGATGGTGGGTGTTCCGGGCGGGATAAAACTCAGCAGCCTCGATCCCTTTTCTTTACCGACTTTTTTCATGATTCTATGGTAGAGAAGTTCATGTTTCATGTTATAGGCAAGGCTCCAGCTCATCATGACTCCCACAAGGATCGAATCGGATATCTCCCACTTCTCTTTCTTCATCCCCAGTAATTTCATGTAGACATGAGGGCCGTTCACGTCCAGGTAATGGTTGATGCCGTCGACATAGCGCTGATAAAGAGCCTTGAAGTGGGGATCGAGCGTCTTTGCATATTCCTTTGCCCTGTCATGAAAGCCGACGCTGCGAAGAAAGATGTCCCTGCTCAAGGAATCTTCACCGGCAAACTCCGAGATGCGCCCCTGTCCAACCCTCCGGATGAATTCCATCTGGAAGATCCGGTCCTGGGCGTTGACATACCCCCACGCAAAGAAGAGGTCTTCGAGGGTATTCGCGGTAATGATGGGGACAGCAAATCGGTTACGCTCCACGCTGACGGGAGCGGAGAGGTTAGGTGCCGTTATATCGGAGGAGTAATTGGGGAGCCCTTTCCTGAGATAGAAATATAAAGCCCCTATGAGAAGTGCTATGCCGATCACAAAAATAACAAGGATCTTTCTCATTTCTCCCTCCCGAGTGGATGTTCTTAAAAGCACTTTAGCAAGCCTTTATGAAAAAAACAATTGGTTTTTTTTGCAGGCCCTTGTTTTCATCAATGAGCTGATTTTGACTTGTTGTTTGAATGGGGTGTGCCTGTTTACACCGTTGTTGAATTAAAAACAGATGCTATCATCTGAAACACCTTGTCATTGCTTCTTCCGAAGAGTGTTCAACAGCCATTACAGGACTTCACTCTCAGTGAAGTCCAAAATAGGCACGCAAAATGGCCTCCATGTCTGATTGCGCAAGCC
>JAGVBT010000065.1 GCA_020059605.1 Deltaproteobacteria bacterium | reverse complement strand
GGGTATGTGGATCAGCGGTCATTAAGGCAATTCAAAAGATGGAGTCAGCAGATCAAGATCATAATTCATAGATTTCATCAACGTCCCCTTATCCCCTGTCCCTCAACGGGTTGGAATAAAATTGGGGCTGGGGTTTAATTTAATAATTTCTTTAACTCCTCTTCTCTCCGTACGGGCGGCAGGCAGATGAATCCTTTGCAGACAAAGGCCGTGGGAGCCTCTGGAACCCCTTTATCCGTCAGGAACGGAAACCAGTTTCCTTCCGATGGCTCTCCGGGGTCCTTCAGGTTCAAGATCTTATTGGGCAGGTAGGCATGGTGAATCTCTTTAAGTAACAATCCTGTTCTCCGGTTTTTCTTCGAACCGACGATTCCGATCTCTTCCGGATGGAGAAAGAAGGAGAGACCGGACAACATGTGAGCAAAACCCGAGGGATGTTCCGAAAGAAAATTGCGGAAGAGACGGAGGATCTGGTCCACCCTCTTCTTCAGCCCCTCTTCTCCTTTGAGATAGCCAAGCCTGATGAGGTTAAAGAGCGCAACGGAGTTGGCCGATGGAAGGGCATTATCATAGGGGTTCTTGGACCGGGCGATCAGGGATTCATTCTCCTTTCCGGAAAAGAAAAAGCCTCCGTCTTGATCGTCCCAGAATAATTCGATCATCATCCGGTTGAGGTGGTCCGCCTCCTCCAAATACCTTACTTCAAAGGTGGCTTCGTAAAGATCGATGAGGGCCTGGATAAGAAAGGCATAATCCTCCGAATACCCTTTCACATGCCATCTCCCTTTATGATAGACCCTCATCAAACTGCCATGCTTTGCCATTGCGTCAAGGATAAAACGAATGGCCTCTTCCGCTCCCCGGAGATATTCCTCCTTGCCGGTCAATTTGAATCCGTCAATAAAACCGGAGGCCATCAACCCGTTCCAGGAGGTCAGGATCTTTTCATCCCTGGCTGGCTTCACTCGTTTCTCTCTTTCGACAAAAAGCCCCTCCCTGTTATCCCTTAACAATGCTTCCAATCCGGGGACAGGAATCCCATACAATTCCGAAACCTTTTCTAGGGTCGCGGCAATGTTCAACACGCTGGTCCCCCGTTCAAAATTTCCCTGAGGGGTCACCCCGTAATAGGAGCAGAAAGGGGTCCCCTTATCCTTTCCCAATAGTCTTTTGATTTCATCCCTTGTCCAGACAAAAAACTTTCCCTCTTCGCCTTCACTATCGGCATCCTGGGTCGAATAGAACCCCCCTTCCGGGCTCTTCATCTCGCGAAGGACATAACCGAGGATGTCTTCACCCACCTGAAGATACCGCTCCTTCCGGGTTGCCTGGTAGGCTTCAAAGTAGGTTCGGGCAAGCAGGGCGTTATCATAGAGCATCTTTTCGAAATGGGGAATGAGCCACCGTTCGTCCACGGAGTACCGATGGAACCCTCCTCCCAGATGGTCGTAGATTCCCCCATTGGCCATCTTTTCAAGACTCACCTCTACCATCCTGAGGGCTTCTTTCTCCCCTGTCCTCTTCCAGTGCCTCAGGAGAAAAGAGAGGGTCATGCTGTGCGGGAATTTCGGGGCCTTCCCAAACCCTCCATGGGCGGGATCGAACTGGCGCTCAATGTTGTCAAAGGCCCTGGAAAGAAGATCGGGTTCTAAGGCCTCCTGTGAAGGAAGAATCTGAACCATCTGGTGGAGAGCGTTTCTCATCTGCATCTCCACGCTGGCCACTTCATGGCGATGCGTCTGGTAATAGTCCGAAACCGTCATAAGCACTTTTGGGAAACCGGGCATCCCCATCCGGTCTTCGGGTGGAAAGTAAGTGCCCGCGTGGAAAGGGACAAGGTCAGGGGTCAAGAAGACAGTCATTGGCCACCCGCCGCTTCCGGTCATCATCTGAACCGCATTCATATAGATTTCATCAAGATCCGGTCTCTCCTCCCGGTCCACCTTGATATTGACGAAACGTTCGTTCATGATGCGGGCGATCGCCTCGTTTTCAAAAGACTCCTTCTCCATCACGTGACACCAGTGGCAGGAGGAGTATCCGATGCTGAGAAGAATCGGCCTGTCTTCCTTCTTTGCAAGACCAAGCGCTTCCTCCCGCCAGGGATACCAATCCACCGGATTGTGTGCGTGCTGCAAAAGATAAGGACTTGTCTCATGAACCAGCCGATTCGTATGTTTGTAATCCATGCGGTCTCCTTGTCAGCCCTTCAGATATTTATAACCATCGGAATGAAGAATAACAAGGAAAAGACCTTCTTCCCGTGATTGACATACTGAACCCGATGAAATACACTTCAACCGTGACTTGGAAGACTGGGTTAAAGGAGGATCACCCCATGGAGATGGGTTCAAAAAAAGAGGTCCAATCGATTCAACCCCAGGGAGAGGTTTATCAATGCCCTTCTTGCGGGTATCAGGATGGGTTCCACATTTCACTCAAGTGGAATCCGGATGACTCAGATGGGGAGATTTATCTCATCTGTCCCAATTGCCACAGTCGTTTCCGAATGGGATGGAGGATCAAAAACCCTTCCAAAGAAAAACAGGGATTAACCGAGTTTGAGATTCGGTCCTATTAAAAAGAAAGCTTAGGCCTTTCGACGGGGCTTACCCTGAATCAGGCGCACCTGACCAGAAAGATCGGCTTGGGAGAATACCGGAGCACCTTCTCCGCCACGCTCCCGAGAAGAAAGCGTTTCACACCGCTTCGACCGTGGGTGGTCATGGCAATCAGGTCAATATCTTTCTGGGCCGCATGGTCGAGGATTTCCTCCGCATCGTTTCCATACCGGACATGGCTGCTTGTCTTCAACCCCTTTGCTTTTAACCGATCTTCGACCTCGGCGAGGTATTCCTCTGCTTCCCTGACCACCTTCAGTTCAGCCTCTGTGGAGTCCACCCCGGGAAAAGTGTAAGCATAGGCAACCCGTAAAAGAGCAATGTTTGCTTTCAGCTCCTTGGCCAGGCTTTCGACCATGGGGATCACATTCTCCGCACATTCCGACCCGTCCAGTGGAACAAGAATTTTTTGAAATTTCTCCATGAAAACCCCTCCTTTCACCCTTTTCTACTATAAAATTAATGGTTTTCAATGGGTCTGTCAATCAAAAAAAGAGTTTCCTTTTATTATGTTTTCTTTTATTACCTGAATTTTGCATCAAAATAGCATTTTTAACCTCAAGCAACATTTTTCATGCAAGAAATTTTTTGCATGGGTAGTTGACATCCTTTGTGCCAATAAACTGGACTATTCAGTATTTCCGGGTGTTTGCGCAGTATATCGAGATTGTGAATGAGACGATCCAACCGTTGTCTTCCGCTAAGGTGTGAAGAATAATGGATCTTGACCGTGTTGTTCCCGCTGACAATCTTTGCAGCAATAAACAACAATTTCAATCTCGACACATGAAT
>JAGVBT010000048.1 GCA_020059605.1 Deltaproteobacteria bacterium | reverse complement strand
TCGATACGTGTGTGCCCTTACGCCTGAAGGTTCGCCTCGAACCCTTTCCGAACGATTCACCCATGTCCGTTTAACTCATTTTTTTGCAATGTTAAGGTATACATAGCGACATAATAAATTTCGCATAACCTTTGAGAAATGTTCGAAATGAAGGATTTATCAGCTATCAGAATGGGCAGAAATGAATGACGTCATGTATAAAATATTGGAATAATGAAATCATGAGAATATGAGGAGGTCTAAAAATGGCAAAAAAAGTGATTCAGACGGAAAAGGCCCCAAAGCCGATCGGACCCTACTCGCAAGCGATCCGAACAGGAAATCTTATCTTCCTGTCGGGTCAGATCCCGATCACCCCGTCAACCGGGGAGATGGTCAGAGGGGATATCCGGGACCAAACCCGGCAGGTGATGGAAAACATCAAAGGCGTGCTGGAATCCGAGGGGGGCGGAATGGAGGATGTGGTCAAGGTGAACATCTTTCTGAAGGACATGGGGAATTTCAGCCCAATGAATGAAGTCTATGCGACTTACTTCCCCTCTTTTCCTCCGGCAAGATCTACCGTGCAGGTCTCCGGACTCCCCAAAGATTCAGACTTAGAAATCGAAGCCATCGCCTCGGTTCCTGGATGAATAAAACGAAGGCTTCCCCCAGTGTAGTGAATCTAACACTTCTTTGGATACTCCGTTCACCCTGAGCTTGCCGAAGGGTGAACGATATCGCAGGGTTCCGTTCATGGTTCGCATGACTTGTCCTGAGTCCAGCACTGAGCGGGGTTCGTCCCTTCGAGAGCTTCAGGGCGAACGGTTTTTTCCGAATGTCCTGAGCGAAGTCGAAGGAAGAACTCACCAAGAACGGATTGAAAAGTGATTACCAAGACACTTCACTAACATCTGAAGAAAGCCTGCCTTTTCCCCCTACTATTTCAGGTTCAAGGCACTGCCTCGAAAAGGTGTTTGTTGTGAGAACGGAAGGGTTGTTTTATAATGATTTTCAACGGTTCGAAGAAGTGAATGATGAAAACTTTGATTGCCATCGTTGGAAGACCCAATGTCGGGAAGT
The DNA here is from genome assembly GCA_020059605.1 of Deltaproteobacteria bacterium. Classification (GTDB taxonomy): domain Bacteria; phylum Desulfobacterota; class BSN033; order BSN033; family UBA1163; genus RBG-16-49-23. The sequence continues at coordinate 15,427 of JAGVBT010000048.1, read as the reverse complement.
CCACCCTGTTTAACCGAATTGCGGGGGGGAGGAAGGCCATTGTTTATGACGAGCCCGGCGTCACACGGGACCGCAATTATGCCGAGGTGATATGGGAGAGAAGCGCCTTCACGCTGATTGATACGGGCGGATTTGAACCGGTCTCAAAGGACCGGATCTTCATCCAGATGCGTGAGCAGTGCCAGCTGGCCATGGAGGAGGCGGATGCGGTCCTCTTCGTCATGGACGGCAAGGAAGGCCTGACCCCGTCCGACAGGGAGATCGCCGATATCCTGAGACGTTTGAATAAACCTGTCTTTTATATCGTCAATAAGATTGACGGACCTCATAAAGAAGAGAAGGTCTTTGAGTTTTACGAACTGGGTGTGGAACGCCTTTTTTCCATTTCAGCAGAGCATGGGTACGGCCTGAATGAAATGATGGATGAAGTCATTGAGGTCCTTCCCGGGGAAATTGAGGCAGAAGGAGATGAAGTCACAACGAGGGTGGCCATGCTGGGAAGGCCGAATGTGGGGAAATCTTCGCTAATCAATCGGATATTAGGGTATAAACGGGTGATCGTGGACGAGGCCCCGGGCACCACGCGCGATTCGATCGATACCCGGTTTGAGAGAGACGGGAAAAAATATAACCTGATCGATACCGCAGGCATCCGGAGAAAGAGCCGGATCAGCCTGCGGCTGGAGAAATATAGCATCGTGGAGGGTCTCAGGACGATAGACCGCTGCCAGGTCGCTCTCCTCCTCTTAGACCCGGAGGAGGGGGTGACGGATCAGGATGCAAGGATCGGGGGTTTCATCCATGAAAAAGGAAAAGGGTGCATCATCGTGGTGAATAAGTGGGACCTGGTTGAAAAAGATTCCCAAACCATTGTCGAATTTGAAAAGAAGATCCATGATGAGCTGAAATACCTCTCCTATGCCCCCATTCTCTTCATCTCCGCCCTGACCGGCAAGAGAGTGAAGAAGGTTCTCGATACGATCGACCAGGTGGCGGAAGAGGCGGAAAAAAGGATTCCGACTTCTCCCTTGAACAAGGCCCTTGAGGGATGGGTGAAGCGAGTTCCACCTCCGACCTACCGTACCCGTCAGGTCAAGATGAACTATATGACCCAGGTCTCCGTTGCCCCGCCCACCTTTAATATTTATACCAACTTTCCGGAAGGAATCCATTTTTCTTACGAACGCTACCTGCTGAACCAGATGAGGGGGGCTTTCGGGTTTACAGGGGTTCCGATCCGGATTCATTTCCGTAAGAAGAGAAAGGGATGATGAGATGAGTGGAAGGGGAAGGGGAAGGAAATATCTGATTCTGTCAGTGATCCTTTTAGCGATTTTTATAACGGGCGGTTACTTCTTCTATCCGACAATTGGGAAGCAGGGGACTAACCAGAAATTCCGTACGGTCAAAGTCGATCGGGGCGAAATTAGTTCCGTGGTGACTGCCACAGGGACAATCAACCCGGTCACCACAGTTCTGGTGGGAAGCCAGGTGTCAGGAACGATCAAAGCCCTTCATGCCGATTTCAATTCACGGGTAAAAGAGGGACAGGTGATTGCCCAGATTGATCCGGCCATTTTTGATGCCCAGGTCGAGCAGGGAAGGGCCAATGTCCTGAGCGCCCAGGCCAATCTTTTAAACGCCCAGGCCAACCTCAAGAATGGGCAGGCCAATCTCAGCAAGGCGGAGATCGCCATTGTCGATGCAAAGAGGACGCTGGAACGGAATCAGGATCTCATAGAGAGAAAGGTCATTGCCCAGGCTACCCTCGATACGGCGCAAACCAATTATGAAACCGCTATCGCCCAGAGGGAGGTGGCAAAGGCCCAGTTAGAATCCGCCCGGTCGCAGGTGGAGTCGAGCAAGGCGCAGGTGGAACAGGTCAAGGCCGGTTTGAAGGTGGCGGAGACCAATTTAAGATATACCACCATCCGTTCACCGGTCAACGGGATTGTCATTTCAAGAAACGTGGATGTGGGCCAGACCGTGGCAGCCAGCCTCCAGGCTCCGACCTTATTCACCATTGCCAAAGACCTGACCCAGATGCAGGTCGATACGAATGTGAGCGAGGCGGATATCGGCCAAATCGGCAAGGGGCAGGACGCCACATTTACGGTGGATGCTTATCCGGACAGGACCTTTCGGGGAAAGGTATTGGAGATCCGGAATGCCCCTATCACCATTCAGAATGTGGTAACCTACGATGTCGTCGTCCAGGTGGATAACATCGATTTGAAGCTAAAACCAGGCATGACAGCCAATGTCTCCGTTATGATCCAGCACAGGGAAGACGTTTTGAAGATTCCAAATGCTGCCTTGAGATTCAGACCGGAGTCCGCAAAAATGGAGAATCCTGTCGAGAAGAAGAAGGAGCCTTCCTCACCGGAAAAAGGCCGAGCGGTTTTGGAACGGCTCAAGAGTGAACTCAATCTTACGGCCGACCAGCAGTCGAAGATGGATATGATTCTTCAGTCTTCGAGAGCCGAATTTCAGGAGATCCGGGAGAAGTCAAAGCCCGAGGAGGCGAGCCTTCGAATTCGAGCCTTAATCCGGCAGAAGATATGGGGGATCTTAACCGAGGAGCAGAGGAAAAAGTGGAGCGAGATGGCGCAAGCCCAGCAAATGGAGCGTGGAAGACCGGCCAGAGTATGGGTTCTTTCTCAGGAGAGTAAGGCGATCCCCGTTCAGATTGTGATTGGAGTTACGGATGGGACCTTCAGTGAGGTGATGACCGGGGACCTCCGTGATGGGTCGGAAGTGATTGTGGAAGAGATTTCGAACAAAAAGGGGACAGCAAAGACCGCCACGCCAATGCCGCTCACAAGGGGCTTGAGGTAAAGCATTGCAGGTTTCGGATTGCGGATTGTAGATCGAATTTTTCAAATCTGAAATCTCAAATTAAATATTAGATGGAACCGCTCATTCAAATCAAAGATCTGGTGAAAATATATCCTCTTGGGGAGATGGAGGTCCAGGCACTTCGGGGCGTTTCTCTTTCAATCGAGCGAGGTGAGTTTGTGGCCATCATGGGCGCCTCAGGTTCCGGGAAATCGACCTTCATGAATATTCTCGGTTTTCTGGACCGCCCCACCAGCGGCCAGTATCTTCTGGATGGGATCAACGGAGAGCATCTTTCCAGGGATGAACTGGCGGAGATCAGGAATCAGAAGATCGGTTTTATCTTTCAGGGGTTTAACCTGCTCGCCAGGACATCGGCGATCGAAAATGTCCACCTGCCTCTCATCTATGCCCATGTACTCTCCAGGAGAAGAAAGGAGATGGCTCAAAAAGCCCTCTCCGCCGTCGGCCTGGAGGGGAGGGAAGATCATCATCCCAGCCAGCTTTCAGGAGGAGAGCAGCAAAGAGTGGCCATTGCAAGGGCCCTTGTGAACCAGCCTTCGATCCTCCTGGCCGATGAGCCCACCGGCAACCTCGACTCAAAGACGAGCGCAGAGATCATGGCGATCTTTCAAAACCTTAACGGGGAGATGGGAATCACCATCGTCATGATCACCCACGAGCAGGATATCGCGGCTTATGCCAAGAGGAAAATTCTCTTTAAGGACGGCAAAATCGTGGAGGATCATGTTTGATGATGACCACATTCCTTGCCAGCCTACGGATCGCTCTCAGGGCCCTCTTGGTCAATAAGATGCGGTCGGTCCTCACCATGCTGGGAATCATCATCGGTGTGGGAGCGGTGATTGCGATGATCGCCGTTGGCTCAGGAGCGAAACAGCGGATTGCCGAACAGATTGAGAGCATGGGGGCAAATATTCTGATCGTCCTTTCCGGCAGCTCGACGAGCGGTGGATTGAGACATGGGACAGGGACTGTTCCAACGCTCACGGTTGATGATGCGAAGGCGATCCTTTCGGAAATTCCGGGCGTCAGGCATGTGGCGCCCCAGATTTCAGGGGTTGCCCAAGTCGTATATGGGAGCCAGAACTGGTCGACCGTCATTTATGGGACAACTCCCGAAATCCTTGAGGTCAGGGAGTGGCGGCTCAATTTAGGCCGTCCATTTACACAGCCGGATGTGGATGGAGCCACAAAGGTTTGTGTATTGGGGAGGACCGTGGCGGAAAACCTCTTCGGAGGGATTGATCCCATCGGCCAGATCGTCCGTATCAAGAAGGTTCCCTTCACGGTGGTGGGCGTCCTTGCCCCCAAAGGACAGTCGAGCTGGGGAACGGACCAGGATGATATTATCTTTGTTCCCCTGACGACGGCCCAGAAGAGGCTCTTCGGGATGCAGTTTCCAGGGATGGTCAGGGTGATCACCGTCCAGGCCCGGGAACGTGAAGTGATGCAGACCGTCGAAGAGCAGATCACAGGGCTTCTCCGTCAAAGGCACAGGATTCAACCCGGTCAGGACAATGACTTCTCCGTTCGAAACCTGACAGAAATAGCTTCCAGCGCTGAGGAATCGGCAAGGATCATGTCCCTCCTGCTGGGAACCATTGCTTCCATCTCCTTGATCGTAGGGGGGATCGGGATCATGAACATCATGCTCGTTTCAGTTACTGAACGGACGCGGGAAATCGGCATCCGGATCGCCGTAGGAGCGAAGGGCAGGGATATTCTTTTGCAGTTTCTGATCGAGTCGTTGTTGCTCAGCCTGGTGGGAGGGATGCTGGGCATCGGGGTCGGAATTGGAGGGACCCTGATTCTTTCTTCCTTCACCGAATGGCCGATTCTCTTCTCGGTTCAAGCGATCCTTTTAGCCTTCCTCTTTGCGGCCTCCGTGGGAGTTTTCTTCGGATTCTACCCGGCGAGAAAAGCCTCGCTGCTCAACCCCATTGAGGCGTTGAGGTATGAATAAACATTGAAAGCGCCTAAGGTTACAAGGTAATAAAGCGTCTAAAATTAACTTTAGTTTACTCTGGTGTAGTGTTACAGTAATCACATTACAATCCGTTTGTGGTGAGCATGTCGAACCATGAACGGAACCCCTTGATATAGTTCACCCTTCGACAAGCTCAGGGCGAACGGGGTCTGTAAAGCCGTTACTGTAACACTACGCTATGCATTTAGATCACTTTCGTCACTTATTGAATTCAGCAATCTACGCTCCGGAATAATTGCTATGACTCCCATTGAATTATCCCTTTTTTTTCTCGTGGGGTGCGGCGTGGGGTTCCTTGCCGGTTTTTTCGGTGTGGGCGGGGGAATTCTCATGGTGCCCGTGCTTGTTTTCAGTTACACACGGTCCGGTGTTTCTCCGTCTGTGCTGACGCATATTGCTTTTGGAACCAGCCTCTTTGCCATTATCTTTGCCTCCCTCACAAGCGCTTATCAGCATGGTAAGCAGAAGAACATCGATTGGCCTTCGGTCTGGGTGCTCGGAATTTCGAGCGCCGTGACGGCTCTGGCGACTGCCAAATTGGCTTCGTGGTTAAGCGGAAAACAGCTTCAAGTGGCGTTTGGCCTCCTGGTCATGGCGGCCGCCATCAAAATGTTGACCGAGAGTAAAGCACAATCTCAAAAAAAATTGGAGTTCTTGTCAAAGCCGAGCTTGCCGGGCCTTATAGGAGTCGGGCTTGCCGCCGGCGGGGTTGCCTCGTTGGCCGGTGTCGGCGGGGGGGTTGTGACTATCCCCATGATGTATTATCTGCTCAATATGCCTTTGAAATTAGCCATCGGGACGTCAAGCGCCACCATCGTGATTACTGCTCTGTTTTCAGTGGCAGGCTACGTTTTCAATGGAATGGGTCGCGTCGACCTTCCCGAGTGGAGCTTCGGTTTCGTTGATCTCCAGCGGGGGACTGCTCTTGCCATCGGGACCATCCTGATGGCCAGAAGAGGGGCTTATGTTTCTTTCCGGACCAATCCGTTTCGGCTAAAAAAAATATTTGCTCTCTTCATCCTCCTCATTTCCATCTATATGTTAATCAAGTGATCGGCGCTTGTTGTTTTTTTATCCTCTGATGAACTTTTTCCCAGCTCTCGGTTTCGAGAAAACTTCCCGAAACATTTTCCAGAATTTTTAAAAATACGGAATAGGGCATGGCCAGAGTGAGGATATCTTTCTCGACCATGGGTCTTGCCGAGACATCGAACATTCCAAGGACGGCACGGGGTTGTTCCCTGACCACTTCCTTCAGAGGGTAAGTCAGAATGGCCCCACACCCGGAACCGAACGGGGTGTGGACGGCGTCCGTTCGTTCGAGGGCATAATTCACCAGCGTGAAAAGGCCGGAGAGGATATCCGGCGTAACGAAGAAAACGACGATCTCCGGATCCGCCCCCGCCCCGAATTGGTCAATGGGTTTGAAGACACAGTAGGTTGCCGGCGCTCGCCTCGGAATCATCCTGGCGAAGTATTCTCTCGCCCGCTCCGGTGTCTTGATGTAGCGCTCCCCTTCCATCTCGCCGGGGATTCCGCAGGAGAGGAAATATTCGATTTTAGGCCTTGGAGACTCAAAAAATCCCATGTAGTAGGCCCCCCCGGGGCATCCGAAATGGTTTTTGTCAAAATAGACAATCTTACCCTTCTTTCTTGCATTCTGAAGGAGTCCGATCATGCACCCCTGGACTCCTTCTTTCGGAGTAACGCCTTCGGGTTTGTCGTTTGTGTAATAGATCCCCAAAGGGGATTCCGTTAGCCCCAGGATCTCGCGAAATTGTTTCCAAAATTCAATCGCAAAAAAACCCATCATTGAGATCTCCCTGTTTTGCCTTTTTGTAACATAAAAAGGGGCGGTACACAACGATTTCAATTAGATCGGCTCCATCAAGCCTCCTCCCCTGAGTCCATATATTTCCATGTTTAGTCACAAGAGAGGGACCCTTGAAATCCGGCCGGAATATTTTAGTATTGTCCATTAAATTGCCAGAAAGGCTTCCCATGACGCTTCGCACCAAGACATCGATTCTTCTTACTGCATTCATCCTGATTATCTTCGGTTTGACCGGATTTCTCTTTTTACGCTTCATGGAGACTTCTCTCAGACAATCCATTGCCGATGGCCTGGAGAGCATATCTATGGCCTCATCCGAATCGATTTCAAAATTTTTAGACGAGACCCTGAGAGATACCCAGACTGTGGCTACTTTATTGCCCCTCAATGCCCTGGAAGAAAAGAATGTCCGGGTTGTGCAGGAACATTTTGAAACTATGATGAAAATCTACCCCAAGTTTGAAAATGGGATGTTTCTCCTTGACGCCCAAGGAACCCTCTGGGCGGATTACCCTGCTTATCCGGACATGAGAGGAAGGAATTTTGCTTTTCGGGAGTATTTTAAGACTACCATGGAAAAGCAGAGGGGGATCATCGGAGTCCCTTACCGGTCCGCCAGAACCGGGGAGGCGGTTTTAACATTCACCGCATTGTTGAGAGGCTCTAAAAACCAGGTCCTCGGGATGATTGGCTGTTCGGTTCAACTGCTCCATCCCAATGCTTTGGGCGGCCTTCGGACAACAAAAATCGGTGAATCAGGATATGTCTATGTTTATGATACGTCCAGATTAATGATTCTCCATCCCGAGGATCAAAGGGTTTTGGACCGGGATGTCCCCGAAGGGTCAAATGTCTTGTTCGATGCGGGGATCGATGGATTTGAGGGAGTCGGTGAGACGATCACTTCAAGAGGCGTCCCTATGCTTCTCTCCCTCAAGCGTGTTCCGGGAACCAATTGGATTATCGGAGCCCAGAAGTCGAAAAGCGAAGCCTTCGCCCCCATCAGAAAAGCCCGGAAAGGAATCCTGTGGGCGGCCTTTTGTGTTGTTTTCGTTGCCATTCTGGTTGGAGCGTTTTCCATCAGGAGAATGACCGAACCCCTGGCAAAACTCCGCAGGTTAGCCATACAACTGGGCCAAGACGCGGCTACAATGCAAAAAGATTCTACGATGAAGGGAATGGATATTCAGCAAGAATTGAAGAAGATCCAGCCCTCCGATGAAATTGGCGACCTGGCGAGCGCCTTTAAGGAGATGGCCAAAGCCCTCGGTCAAACATTTACCTCGCTCAGGGGAGCGCTCAGAGATTGGGAGCGGACCTTCGATTCGGTACACGACCCGATCTTCCTTTTAGACAAGGATAACCGCATCCTTCGCATCAATCGTTCAGCAGAGAGATTATTAAACATGTCGATTGAGGAAGCACAAGGTCAGGTTTGCTACAAACTCATTCACGGAACTGAAAGTCCACCTGTATTCTGTCCTCATCATCAAACGATTGCTACGGGAAAACCAGCCAGGGCAGAGGTGGAAGAGCCTTTCTTAGGAGGATTTTTTGAAATTACAGCCACCCCTCTTTTCGGTGAAGACGACCAGGTTATCGGCACGGTCCACGTCATGAGGGATATTACCGAGCGGAAGAAAATCGAAAAAGCGCTTCTGGAGTCGGAGGAGAAGTATCGATCTGTTATTGCCAATGCGATGGACGCCATCTTCATCGCCCAGGATGGGTTTGTGAAATTTCCAAACCCCAGCACCCTCGCACTCACTGGATATTCTGAAGAGGAATATGCAAGGACTTCCTTCGTGAATCTTGTCCATCCGGAAGACCGGAGGATGGTGGCGGATAGACATGAACGCAGGCTCAGAGGGGAGGAGGTCTTGAACAACTACGCCTTCAGGGTGTTAAACAAGGCGGGTGAAGAGCTCTGGGTTCAATTGAATGCTGTTTCGATTGATTGGGATGGGAGGCCGGCCATCCTCTGTTTTCTCAGGGATATCACCTCTCAGAAAAGACTGGAGGCCCAATTCCAGCAAGCACAGAAGATGGAGGCCGTAGGCACTCTCGCCGGCGGCATTGCCCACGATTTTAATAATCTCCTCCAGACGGTTTTGGGCTACACCGACATTCTGCTTCATGAGGAGGCGGGTAAATCCATCTCCCAGGAACTCCAGCACATCAAGCATGCCGCCCAGAGAGGGGCTGAGCTGACGCGGCAGATCCTGACCTTTAGCCGAAAGGTTCAGAGCAAGCTGAGACCGGTGGATCTTAATATTCAAGTGAGACAGGTTCAGAAACTTCTGCAGAGGACCATACCCAAAATGATCGATGTGGAGCTCCGGCTAGCGGATGACTTAAGGGTAATCAATGCCGACGCTGCTCAAGTGGAACAAATCCTCATGAACCTCGCGGTCAATTCAAGGGATGCGATGCCGGAAGGCGGGAAGTTAACCATAAAAACTCAAAATATTATTTTAGACGAAGAATGTTCGACACGACATTTCAACGGAAAGCACGGTGAGTATGTCCTTTTAACTGTCTCTGACACGGGCGTTGGCATGAATCAGGAGGTCGTCGGGCATATCTATGACCCTTTTTACACCACCAAAGAAGTGGGGAAAGGGACAGGCCTTGGGCTTGCCATGGTTTATGGCATCGTGAAAAGCCATGACGGCTATATCCTTTGTGAGAGCGAGCCCGGTCAAGGAACCCATTTTAAAATCTATCTGCCCGTCGTAAAGGAAGGGCGGGCACCGGAAGAGCTGCAAGAGCATCAGGCAATCCGAGGAGGCTCAGAAACCATTCTGCTGGTTGATGATGAAGAGCCTATTCGGAGTCTTGGCGAACAGATTTTAACCAGGTATGGCTACGCGGTGCTCAAGGCTCATGATGGGGAAACCGCCCTCAAACTCTATGAGGAAAAGAAAGAAAAGATCGCTCTCGTTCTCCTGGACCTGATCATGCCCGGGATGGGAGGGAAGAAATGCCTGGAAGGGCTCCTTCAAATCAATCAGGACGCAAGGGTGGTCATTGCGAGCGGTTATTCGCCGGATGGTTCCCACAAGAGCTTTTTGGAGGGAGGGGCAAAAAACTTTATCGGCAAGCCATTTAATATGAAAGAGATGCTTCAAGTGGTTCGAGAAGTTCTGGATGAGAATTAGGAACATTTCCCAATTTAATTAATAAGTTACCGGTTGTGTCATAAAACCGTAACCTTTTATTAGGGAGACTACCCGGGAGAAAAGGACAGATAAGCGCTGTAAAAAGGGTTTTAGCACTTCCTTCCTGCTACTCCACAGGTGGCTATTTTAGCAAAGCATGGTGGACTTGAATTGTTAATCTTCAATACTCCTCTAAACTTGACATGCTACTTCCCTTTTCGTATATTCGATTCATCCCCAAACGAGTTCTTATCAATAAACTTGAAAATTATGGCGTAAGGCATGGGGGAAGTGCGTGGATGACGAATATATTGCCAGGGTGTTCGGGATTGATATGGGCCAGGCGTATGTGACACATACCTTTATGGGTACCTCTATTGCTATGTGACCAACAACTTTGAAAAAGCCCATAAGAACTACCGTCGCCACTATCCTGCCGGGCTGTCTTTGCCCCCTTTTCCTTGAGGGAGCAGGTTTTTGCTTCGGCTTTTCTGTGATTCCTTCCGTATAAACGGGAATCCGGGAAACTCAAGATGAGTTGGAGGTCTGCTCCCCGCCTGTCACAGATGCCGCTTGCGTTGCGCAATACCATGGTTGGGGGGGGGAGTGGCGAGCATCGTGACTCTTTACGAATGCACGAAGGATTATTCTCCTTATGAAGAAGTCTGAATTTTTCTATGGCCATTTGATCATCGCAGCCTGTGCCAGCATCCAGGCGATAGGCGTCGGTACATACGTGACGTTCGGTGTTTTCTTCAAGCCCCTGCTTGCAGAGTTTGACTGGTCAAGGGCGACCCTGTCCGGGGCGCATTCCCTGGCTTTTCTCATCTCAGGTATCTTCGGGATTCTCGTGGGCAGGCTGACCGACAGGTTCGGTCCCCGTATATTGATGACGGGGACAGGGTTCTTTTACGGTTTTTCAATCCTGCTCATGTCCACGATCAATGCCCCCTGGCAGTTGTACCTGTTTTACAGTGTCTTTTTCGGGATTGCGTTGAGCACAGTAGATGTCATCGCCCTTAGCACAACGGCAAGGTGGTTTGTTCGGCGAAGGGGGGTCATGACGGGGATCGTGAAGATGGGAACAGGGTCTGGGCAAATGATCATGCCCCTTTTGGCCAGCATGCTCATCGCAGGCTTTGGCTGGCGCAGGGCCTATATCATCATAGGCGGCATGGCGATGGTACTGATTGTGCTCATCGCGCAGCTTCTGCGCCGCGACCCTGCCCACATGGGCCTCCTTCCGGACGGTGCACGAACCGAAACATCAGGGTCGGAGTTTGTTGAAAGGGAAACATCCTTCCGTGAGGCAATCAGAAGCAGGCAGTTCTGGACAATTTTCTTCGCCAATCTTGCAGCCTGCTTCTCCCTGATGAGTGTATTATTACACATCGTCCCGCATGCCATTGACATCGGCATCCCGTCAACAGCGGCCGCCGGCATTCTCTCGACCATCGGCGGCGTCAGTATGGTCGGGCGTTTTTTCATCGGCAACACCATCGATCGCATCGGTAACCGACGCTCGATGATCTTGTGTTTTATCTTGCTCATCATAGTGCTCTTATGGCTGCAACTTTCAAAGGAACTCTGGATGCTCTACCTTTTCGCAGCCGCGTATGGGTTTACCCATGGGGGGTTCTTCACGGTAATTTCACCGATCGTCGCAGAGTACTTCGGGATTCGTTCGCACGGCTTCCTCTTCGGCATGGCGGTGTTCGCGGGCACGGTTGGAGGCTTCATAGGCCCTATCTTCGCCGGCTCCATCTTCGATTTGACCGCAAGCTATAGGATTGCCTTCTGGGGGTGTCTCTGTGCCGCTGCCATTGGTTTTGGACTCATTCTGTCCTTGCGGCCGGTGCGCTCGAAGGAGAAAACAAGAAGTAAGGAAGTTGGATAAAGGCCGCCCTTTTTTATTGATCTTAAAAAACAACTGTGCTACGCACCGTTGGACTCCGGGCACGCTGATTCGCGCTCGGGAACAATCCGCTCGAACTGACGGCCCTCCGGGCCACAGATCAGCGGGGTCGTTAATGGATATGTAAAATGTGTCGTTCATTCACAAGGCACAAGGCACAATTGGAAGTTTCTTATTTGTTAGAAAATATTATTGATGATCTCGTAAAAAATCAAAAAACGAAACAATGTCATGCTGAACTTGTTTCAGCATCCAACAGTTTCAAGAACTTACGAGACCCTGAAACGATACTGAATCGAGTTCAGCACAAGGTTCAGGATGACAGGTCGGGACTTTTTACGAGATCATCATTATTCTTTTCTCGATGGATTTGCAATAAGATACATCCAAACTAAATTCGGAGGTTTACCATGGGAAAGCGAATCAAAGCGAATGTGACTTGGGTTGGCAAAGTGGATTGGGAATTGAAGAAGTTTCACGGAAACGAATACTCCACCCACAGGGGGTCTACCTATAATTCTTACCTCATAAGAGAGGGAAAGAATGTGCTCATCGATACAGTTTGGAATCCTTTTGCCGTTGAGTTTGTCGATAACCTCCAAAAAGAAATCGACCTTTCAAAGATCGACTATGTAATCGCCAACCATGCTGAGATCGACCATAGCGGAGGCTTGCCGGAACTGATGCGCCATATTCCGGACACTCCGATCTATTGTACGGAAAACGGCATAAAGTCGCTCAAAGGGCATTATCATCAGGATTGGAATTTCAGAAGTGTCAAAACCGGGGACGCTCTAGATATCGGCAACGGCAAGGCTTTGGTGTTCGTGGAAATGCGCATGCTTCACTGGCCGGACAGCATGGCCACCTACATGACCGGGGATAACATCCTGTTCAGCAACGACGCTTTCGGTCATCACTATGCCACCGAGCGTCTTTTCAACGATTTGGTAGACCAAGACGAGCTGATGTACGAGTGCATCAAGTATTACGCCAACATTCTGACCCCGTTCAGCCCGCTGGTGCTCAAGAAAATTCAGGAAGTCCTCAGCCTTAATGTGCCGATCGACATGATTGCACCTAGCCATGGAATAGTCTGGCGGGACAAACCCACCCAGATCGTGGAAAAATATATGGTTTGGGCCGACAACTACCGTGAGAACCAGATCACTATCCTTTACGACACTATGTGGAACGGTACCAAAATCATGGCGGAAAAAATTGCTAAGGGCATCCGAGAGAAGAACAAGGACGTTACCGTTAAGCTCTACAACATCGCCAAGTCAGACAAAAATGACATCATTACCGAGATTTTCAAATCCAAAGCCATTCTAGTAGGTTCCCCCACCATCGGGAAGGGTATCAGCAGTGGAACGGCTGGTATTCTTGAGGAAATCGAGGGACTGCGCTTCAAGGGCAAGAAGGCTGCTGCATTTGGATGCTATGGCTGGAGTGGCGAGGGTGTTCAAAAAATCACTGAATGGCTCAAGAAATCAGGATTTGACCTGATGAACGATGGTATCAAGTGCCTCTGGAATCCTGACCAGGAAAGTATCGACCGCTGCGTGGCCTTCGGCAATGATGTGGCCGCACAAGCCTGATGGGACAGAAATAGACCTACCATCTAACAAGCGCATGCAACCGACTTGCAGGGCGTTCTTAATTGAGTCTGGTTCAGCTTCAGATAGTGCGTTGGTATAAAAGGGAAGGTCGGCATAAACCTGCAAGCGGCTGGTGCGCAGCGTTATACTTCCTTTCTTTTCGTAATCATTGACCCAAGATTAACTTTTCACCAAAGATTAGGTGAAAGCCATAATATTGCTTTAAGGTCAATCCCATAAATAGTGATGTTGCCTGAAGACCTCACCCTTGGGCGCATTCCGAGGGGTCGCCTTTCAGTTTGGAAAGGGCATGAGGCAGGGCGGGAAGGATAACCGCCAAATTCTCCTTCACGCTTTTCGGGCTTCCCGGAAGATTGACAATCAAACTTGACCCTCGAATTCCCACGAGGGCCCTGGAGATCATGGCATGAGGGGTCTTTTTCAGGCTTTCGGCCCTCATCGCCTCGGAAAATCCGGGGACTTCCCTCTGGATCACACCCAACGTCGCTTCCGGCGTCACATCCCTCGGGCTCAACCCGGTGCCCCCGGTGGTGAGAATGAGATCTGCCCCCAATTCATCGGCGCATTTGATTAAAGCCTTGGCAATCTGTTCTTTCTCGTCCGGGATGATTTCATAATGAATAACCTCTGCAGGCAAATCCTTAATCATCTCACGGATGGTTGGCCCGCTCGAATCCTCCCGCTCGCCCTTAGAACTCCGATCGCTGATGGTCAGAATAGCAACCTTGAACATAAGTTCCTCAATGCGTTATTGGGTTTGTTGAGTTTATTGTGTTCGTTGAGTTAATAACCCAAGCAGCTCAAGTCACCCAACGAACTCAATAACCGATTACAATCTCATCTCCTACCTTTACTTCTCCTTCCTTCACCACTTCTGCAAAGATTCCTTCTTTTGGCATGACGCAGTCCCCGGCCTGGTAATATACGGCACAGCGTTCATGGCATTCCTTTCCTATCTGGGTTACGCGAAGGGTGATGGAATCTCCAATCCGGATTTCCGTCCCGATGGGAAGGTGGACCAGATCGACTCCGGCCGTCGTGATATTCTCCGCAAAATCGCCAAAGCCCACGTTCAATCCCTTTGCCTTCATCTTTTCGATCGATTCATTAGCCAGAAGGCTGACCTGCCTGTGCCAGGGCCCTCCATGAGCATCACCCTTCAGGCCGAAGTCTTTAAGTAGGGTGCACGACCCGATATTAGTCTTCTTCGTTCCCTTTTCATCGCTGATGTTTACGGCAAGGACCTTTCCTTTTTGAACGTTTTTCATTTTTTCCTCCGAACTCCCGCAGGGAACCGTTTGAAACCATTCCCTACAGAACTATGTAGAGGCGATTCATGAATCGCCCCTACATATGTTCCGCTCTTGCCTCCTGTCTTCTTGACCAGGTGGATGTCGGTCAACACCATTCCCCGGTCAATCGCCTTACACATATCATAAATCGTGAGCCCAGCTGCAGCCACTGCAACCAGACCCTCCATCTCCACTCCTGTCTTGTCCTTGATCCTGACTTTGGCTTCGATATCGATCCGGCTCTCTTTTTCCAATGGGAAAAAATTAACTTCCACATGGGAGAGATTGAGGGGATGGCACATGGGGATGATTTCAGAGGTCTTTTTAGCGGCCATGATCCCTGCCACTTTCGCCACGGAGAGGACATCTCCCTTTGCAATCTTCCCGGACATGATCTTTTTAAAGGTTGCGGGCTTCATATAGATTGAGCCCCGGACGATGGCTTCTCTCAGAGTTTCTGTCTTGCCGCTCACATCCACCATCTTTGCCCGTCCCTTTGTATCGAAATGGGTAAGTTTTGGCATAAATCCCTCCCGCATACAATAACACATAGCGCAGAGCGCATAGCGTTTAATGTTCACATAAATTCATGGATATATGTCTTACTTCTGTCATTCTGAACTCGTTTCAGAATCTCAAGAAGGAGACCCTGAACCGAGTTCAGACCTTATGATTGAAAAGAGCTGCTCTAAAGGTACGCGATGACGTTCATTCTCGGTGAGTTATCCACATGGCGCTACGAGAGCTCCGAGAT
>JAGVBT010000138.1 GCA_020059605.1 Deltaproteobacteria bacterium | reverse complement strand
TCGATACGTGTGTGCCCTTACGCCTGAAGGTTCGCCTCGAACCCTTTCCGAACGATTCACCCATGTCCGTTTAACTCATTTTTTTGCAATGTTAAGGTTAACTCACGAAGCATTCGTATGACCTCACCGGTTGTCAGTTTAGCATGCGCTTTTGCTGGCACAAATTCAGCTTGTTTCCGAGTTCTCATAAGTCCTCCTAATAGTTGTGTGGTGTAAATCTCCAAAACATAAATCGTAACAATGTCCTGCTCTACGGCATAGATAACCCTGTACTGTAAGCTCAAACGCGATGACCGCTGCCCCTCGCGCTTTCCCTTTAGTTTTTCGTCATGGAACCCCGGGAACTCCCTTAATTTCTCCGGACCATGCCTGAACACAATTTTCTTCCACACCTCATATTTCTTAACGACCGCCGTTGGAAGCCCGCAGCATGTTTTTTCGATGTCGCGTTAGGCACTCTTTTGATACTGTGAAGCATACCAATCTATAATCCGCCTGATCATTTTCTGATACGATGTATGGTGCTTTTGTGCTTCTTTCTTGAAAAATTCCACGCTCGATTTTTTCAAAGAGATGGTTATCTTAACGTTTTCTTCTTTAAAGACTAACTGATTTGGTGGGGGGAGAAAATCTTTTACGACTCTCAATTCCCCCATTGGTTCGTCAGTATATTTTATTTTGTTCTTCATAGATCTTCCTCCCTCTTCTCCAATACCCCGCGCCATAAATGCGGATGACATTCCCCCTGTATGTGAATCGAACGGTCATTACGCCGTCTCCGACACGGCCAATACAATAAAATCTTTCCTCCTCACCGCCATGGGTCGTGTCTTCCGCAATCACACGGTGAGGGTCAAGAAAAGCGTATTGCGCTAAATCAAAAGAAACACCATGCTTCACTTGATTTTCTTTGTCTTTGTCCTCGTCCCATTCGAAGCGGGTCTTTTGCACACAAGAATTATACTATTTTATAAATCATACTGCAATACAAAAGTATGGCGAAATGTATGGAAGGAGATAAGAGGCAATAAAATGAATTTGCGTCCAACGGTCAAGTCAAGTCGCGAGGAAATACTTCCATCGCTTGTTCTGAAATTCCCCAAATGGCTGAAATCCAAATTAAAAACTTAGCCTCCTGAAGTGAGGAATCATTGGAGCGGAGGGGTTTTGGAAAAAGACTTTGAAGGAGTGAGCGAAGGCAAAAAGAGAAAAATTACACTTATATCCATTTACAACATACGAAGATGTAACCCTTCAGTGACGGGTGGCAACTGTGCCCCGATCATTCAATTTATAGTAACTGTATGGTGTCAGGCAATTGTAATAAAGTATTTTCTTTTTCCGTTCTTGGTCAAATCCAGCCATTTTCCTTAAATGGCTGGATTTACCGTGTTAAATTTGAAGTGAAACAGGTGCCTCGTCCCAAGTCTTGCCATCCAGAACCCGTCCAGCCGCTTTTTTGCCAACACGTTTTCCTGAGGCATCAAAGGTTCCCCACTGCTTGAAGAAAAATGGGACATGATATTTCTTACATCGATTCTGAATCTCACAAACCCATTCAGGTTTCATGGGTCTTGCCCGCGGCCCACTTTCTCCCCCTACAATGACCCATTGAATATCATCAAGAAGGGCTTCATCTAAGGAAATAGGGCTTAATAAAGGTTCTATGGATATAAATCTTATGTAAGCTGGAGATTCCTGGAGATGTCTAACTCGCCAGGAATAATTTTGATTCTCTAAAGACACACCCAGCCAAACATTTTCGGGCCATTTTACCTTTCCATCTTTCCTTGATCTATCAGAAGAAAAATATTTTAGTGTCCAGGCCATCATTCGGTCTGACCGCTTCGTCAAGACCTGAAAAATATGATGTTTGGCTCGGCACATAGTATCAAAGACTTTTCCTATGAAGTCATCAGGAACATCTTCATGGAAGAGGTCGGACATTGAATTAACGAAGATCATTTTCCGTTCTTTCCATGAAAGAGGTAGATCAAGCCGTCCAGGCCAGAGTTTGAGATCGAATCCTTGTTCATAGGGGTGGTCAGGAACACCACGAAATCTCTTTGCAAATGTTTCAGCATAACAGTGGGCGCACCCTGCGCTCACTTTCGTGCATCCCGTCACAGGGTTCCAAGTCGCATCCGTCCATTCTATTTTTGATTTATCACTCATTGCTCTTTCTTTTCATACCTAAGAAAAATGTCTTCGGCAATCTTTTTCCCTGTCGCATTGTGTCCGGCGAAAAGCATGCAATATAAAGGCGCGTTCATGCTATTCGTCATTAAGATGGGGCTGGAGCAATGACTAAAAATCTCTCCAAGCCTCTTCTTAAATGCGTACCCAAACTCCTTTCCAGAATGAGGCCTCTTAACCGTTTCCATACCGAACAAGGTTCGCTCCTCCATGTACAAATCCACCATCCAGTCCTTGGTCCCCCAAAACCGATCCAGCCGCTCTCTACTCGTCTCTGAAATCATTTCAGGGTACTTTCGAAGAACACCACGGTTAATAGCCATCACCGGGAAATTAAGAAGTACTTCAATCGTTTTTGTTTGAGCCAAATATTCCATCGTTTCCCACTCAAATTGCATACCGAAAGGATCAACAAAGGTTATGGCCCTTTTCTTGTTCGAGTATGAGAGTTGAGGAAGTATTTGTTCACGGAGGATCTTATTGCAATCTCCATGATAAATAGCGATACCTTGAGATGGAAACTCCCCGCACAGCTTCTCTAATTTTACCACGCGCCAGTCCGCTTGCTCAATGAAATGATACTGGGTGAAGGAAGGCTTTAATCCGAGGGCAATCCGGGGAGACCCGTCAACATACTTTTGTTCGTCTTTGGTCTTGGGTTCCCCTGTCCCTGCAAATGCGTCGATGTATTCATGGCCCTGACACCACGTTTGGTTTGTCAGGACCGTTAGATAACCAGCCAAATATTTACGTAAGAGTTCTAGTTTTTCCAGGGACCACTTTCCGATTATATCTTCCCGTTCTTTAGAGGGCATCGGCATCTCCTCTACTCGCCTTATTTTTTAGTCCCTCGGTTTTACAAAGTATTTGCTTGGGTTTACATCAAGAGTTTACCAATTCGTACAAAAACATCAACTGATTTTTTATAAGATTGCTCGTGCTTCTGTTTTCATCAAGGATAAAATTCCAATTCATCAACGATTTTATATCGATCGACAAGCCAATGTTGGATGGTGTCTCTGGTATCCCCGGTCATTTCGATGTCCCATTCTATCTCTCTTGTTGAAGGATTGAGTCTTTTTACTGAATCATAGATCTGATTGTGAAGCTCTTCGCCTGCAAGGCGGGGCTTTCCGGAGATGAAGTATCATTTTTAGCTGTGCCTCTTTACCCCGCTAACAAGGCGGGATTTACGGGGCACTTGGGAGTCAAAAGAATCCGTTCCAGAGAAATCTCGAATCGCCGGTCATCTTCGGCCGTCCGCTTTTTTGGGCCCTTTGTTCTTCCTCCACTCCGGCGGAGTTTGCTTTTGACCTCGCGCTCTTCCAGTAAGAACCCGATCCGGTCGGAGTGGAATTCCCGTCCCGTCGGATTCAAACACCTTGCCCCTTTCCCAAGGACCATGGCGGCCAGTCCCCAATCCTGGGTGACAACAATATCCCCCTCCCCTGTGATATTGATAATTTTGAAGTCAGCCTCCTGCGGATCGGCCCCTACCACCAGATGGTGATCTGATTCGATGCTGTGGTTAAAACTGGCTACTGTCCAGACCGGGATGCCATGCTTGCGTCCCGCCTCCATGCAGAGACGAAGAGCCGTTCTTGGGCAGGCATCTGCGTCAACCAAAATTTTCATGGCAAGTTCATTCCATCATATTTCCACACACTGCCCAATGTCAAGAGAACCTGCGCCAAGGGCGAAATTGATCAAACGGTTGTGGTATGATAATATGTAATACGAGGGGGGATAAGAAATGATTGTCTGATTTTTATATCAAGGCATTGGATTGAAAGGTCAAGCCTTCGGGAAGAAATAGGCGCACCGGAAACCGGCGGGCCTGGTCGTAGAGGTGATGGATGACAGAGAAAATCTTTTGGACAGATCCTTATTTAACCCATATAGAAACTCGTATTACCAACGTGAGAGACAACGACATTACCGTTGAGCAAACGATCTTCTATGCCCTCTCCGGGGGGCAAGAAAGTGACCATGGAACGATTGGAGAGCAAGCTGTTCTTCGGGTTCGAAAGGAGAATAAAGAGATTGTATACACCCTTGGAGAGGACCATGGGTTAAAGCCGGGGGATAGGGTAAGCATGAAGATTGACTGGGAAAGACGGTAACGGTATAAGTTGATGCGATTGCATTTTGCCGCAGAAATTGTATTGGAATTGGTTTATCAGCATTTGGGGTCCATCAGAAAAATCGGGGCTCATATCGCCGAAGATAAGGCAAGAATAGACTTCGAATGGAATGAGAATATTTCAAAGGTTTTTCCATTCATTCAAAAAGAAGCCCGTGCTCTGGTGGAGGCAAACCAAGAAATCATGAGCGCTTTCAGAGATGAAGAAACAGAGAAAAGATGCTGGACGATCAGGGGGTTTGCACGGGTTCCCTGCGGGGGGACTCACCTAAGGAAAACGGGCGAAATCGGAGAGATCGAATTGAAGCGCAAAAATATAGGCAAAGGCAAAGAAAGAATTGAAGTTTATGTAAGTGAACGCCGTTGAAAGGCAATCCTAATAAAATATTTTTTGTGGCGGCGGAAAGAGGAAAAAGTTATCACTTAGAACTTGGACAAGGTGAAAAATGAGCAAACTTTTTGAAACGAGTTGCATCAACGGAATGACCTTATCGAATCGATTTGTTCGATCGGCCACGTGGGAGGGAATGGCGACGGTTGACGGGGCGGTCACCTCAAGGCTCATTGAAACGATGACCGCTCTGGCCCGGGGCGGGGTAGGCTTGATCATCAGCAGTCACGCCTATATCCGGCCCGAGGGCCAGGCAGGTCCCTGGCAGCTTGGCATCTACAAAGACGAGCTCATCCGGGGGCTCCGGGAAATGACGGCAGCCGTCCACGACTGTGACGGCAAGATTGTCATGCAACTGGCACATTCTGGGAACTTCGCGCCCCAAAAATTGACCGGACAGCCTCCGTTTGTGGTGTCGAGTGTTGAAGGGCAATCTCCATTACCCCATCGTGAAATGACCACGCAGGACATCCGCGAGCTGGTTAACGCCTTTGCCGAGGCTGCCCAAAGAGCCAGATCCGCCGGTTTCGACGGGGTCCAGATTCATTCGGCCCATGGCTACCTGCTCAGCCAGTTCCTCTCGCCGGTATTTAATAAACGGGAGGATGAATATGGAGGAACGATAGAAAATAGAGCCCGGATTCATGTGGAAGTATGCCGGGCCATCCGGCAGGCAGCGGGTTTGAACTGTCCGGTTTTGATCAAATTGAACTGCAGTGATTTCGTGGAAGGCGGCTTAAGCCTGCAGGATTCCATTCAGGCAGCCAGGCTGCTTATCCATGCAGGCATAGACGCGATTGAACTGAGCGGCGGTTTCCTTGGAGGCGGCAAGCTTTCTCCCAGCCGGCCGGGAATCGATTCGCCTGCAAAAGAGGCCTATTTCCGGGAAGAGGCGAATGCCTTTAAGAAAGAGATAGGAGTGCCGTTGATTCTTGTGGGCGGCATCCGGTCTTTCGAAGTGGCCAAGAGATTGATTGAAGAGGGAGAGGCCGATTATATCTCGATGAGCCGTCCGTTGATCAGGGAACCGGACCTGATCAACCGGTGGAAAGCGGGCGATCGGAGCAGGGCCGGATGCAGATCGGACAGTCTCTGCTTCAAGCCCGCATTGGAAGGGGAAGGGATGTATTGCGTGGTCAAAAAACGTGAAGAGAGAAATGGGAGGGGAGGCTTGTGAAGGATTCGTTACGGACCGGTTTATCCTTCGGGGTAACCTCGGCGATCATCACCACGCTGGGGCTCATGGTCGGCCTGCATTCCGGGACACACTCCAAGATCGCTGTCCTGGGGGGGATTCTAACGATCGCCATTGCTGACGCCTTCTCAGACGCCCTGGGCATCCACATTTCCGAGGAGTCTGAAAACGCGCATACGACCATGGAAATATGGGGCTCCACCATGGCGACTTTTTTTTCGAAGTTCCTCTTTACGCTGACATTTGCCGTTCCGGTTCTCTTTCTCTCGCTCTCTACGGCGATTGCGGTCAGTATTTTTTGGGGCCTGGCTCTCCTCACCGCGCTCAGTTATATCATTGCCCGTACCCAGCGCAAACAGGCATGGAAAATCATGGGGGAACATCTGCTGATCGGCGTGGCTGTGATCGGCATGGCCCACCTGGTTGGGACCTGGGTCGCCGGGATGGGCGGATCATAAAATTGGCAGGAACCGGACCCGGCAGGAGCAACCCCATTTGCGCAGATGCCCGGTTCGGTCCGAGCATCCTGCATCAATCGTTTTAGGAGACAAGCATGGATCAGTTATTGGATCGAATTGCAATTATCACAGGGGCCGGCACGGGAATCGGGAAGAGCATTGCCATCGCCTTCGCGGATGAAGGGGCTAAAACGGTGTTGGCCTCGCGGAGCCAGGCAAAGCTTGAAGCCGTGGCCGAAACCATCCGGGCGGCAGGCGCAACGGCGCTGGCGATACCGACTGACGTGACGATTGAAAAAGAGGTTGTTGGCCTGTTTCACCGGACGCTAAAAGCCTTCGGCCGCGTCGACATCCTGGTCAACAATGCCGGCCTGTTCACGACAACGCCGACCGACGAGCTAAGCCTGGAGGATTGGCGAAACGTCTTAGAGGTGAATCTCACCGGGGCCTTCCTTTGCAGCCGGGAAGCCCTGAGAATCATGAAACCCCGGCGCTCCGGCCGCATCATCAATATCGGCAGCATCGCGGCAAAAACGCCGCGGCCCAACAATGCCCCCTATGCCGTGTCCAAGTTCGGGCTGGAAGGATTGACCCGTTCTTTGGCTCTCGACGGCCGCGACTACGGCATTGCCGTATCCATTCTTCATCCTGGAAACACGGCCACCTCGATATGGGAAGGCCTCCAAGACCTGGCCAACAGAGAGGGACTGATGTCGCCAACCGACCTGGCACGATTGGTCGTCACCGTGGCGGCAATGCCTCAGGGGATCAATCTCCTTGAGAGCATCGTCCTGCCCATAAGCATGCCTTTTCTGGGCCGCGGTTAAGATCGGAAAACGAGCCGGATTTCCAAAATTTGTCCCGGGTACTTTCCTTTGCGGCGAGGCACTGTCTGTCCATGGAGAAAATCCCTGAGGAAGTTTTAAGAATGAGCGATCCTTTTCGCACTTCTTCGTTCGTTTCGATCCGTATGTCCTCAAGTCCGAATTTCTCCCTTAACTTCATGAGGTTTTCATTCCTCTGCCCTCTCAGACTTGAAAGATCCTTCGGATAACAGACAAAGACCGGGGGAGATCCATCCAGGTTATCCTGGAGCATATGTTCCGCCATGTCATAAAAGATGGCCGAGTCGACCAGTTGATGAAAGGCGGGGTGGTAGGGTCCTGCGAGCAAATGTGCTTCCAGTTCTTCCGAAGGTTGAAGTCCAATCCGTGCGATACGTATGGTGCCTTTCTCAAGCTTGGGAATCCCTCTCTTCAACCATTCGACTGCCTGGTTGAGCGAAAGGGGTGAATACTTCCCCGCCCTCCAGAGGGTTTCAAGGGGGGCGCCCTTCAGGACCAGCGCGGGATGGATCCTGATGAAGTCGGGCCGGAGTTTAACGATTTGATCGATGGACCGCAGGAAATCATCGCACGTATCTCCCGGGAGGCCGCTCATCAGATGAACACCCACCTCAAATCCCCAACGTATCAGCCGTAAGACAGCAGAGACAGTGTCTTCCGCACGATGGCCCCTCTCCGAAAGAAGAAGAACTTCATCCGCCATCGATTGGACCCCGACCTCAACCGTGCTGACCCCATGGGCCTTGAGCACTGTGAGGACCTCTTCATCCAACGCGTCAGGCCGCGTGGAGAGACGAACCGAGTCGATCCTGCCGGCAGAGAGAAAGGGCCGGACCTCCTTCAGATAGGAGACCTGGGTCTCCTGGTCCATTGCTGTAAAACTTCCCCCGTAAAAAGCGATCTGCCTATTCCTCCCCTCCTGATGAACAGGAAAGCGCTCCAGCGCCCTTTTAATAAAGTTTCGAACCGAGGGGGGAGAGGGAATCTCCCTGTTGATTGCCTTCTGGTTGCAGAAGAGGCAATGATGACGGCAACCCAGGTGGGGAAGAAAGACAGGGATGATAAGTGGTCTTGTCGCCATTACTCAAATTTAATGAGCACCCAATGGTATAGAAAATAAGAGCTTCGTCTAACGGCAACGGTAACGATGCCCCTGCCTACCGGCAGGCAGGCGTATCGTCTATAGAAGGTCATGTCTGTCGTGTTTAATTCTTTTAAACGTAACCGTTACCGAATGTCGATAAGACCCGACCACGGGACGAAACGGGCTTCGTAGCCATAACCTTAACCTCTGCCTCTTATTTGATATCGGGAATTTGGGTATTGCCATTTAAGTCTTTTAATGCGTTTTTAGCGGCTTCCTGCTCGGCCAGCTTCTTGCTCCTGCCCCATCCTGTCCCCTTGATCTCTCCCCCGATCAGCACCGAGGCCTGGAACTGTTTTTCGTGCTCCGGTCCCGACTCCTTGAGGACACGATACTGGGGAGTCAGTCCCAGGGCCTTCTGGACATGGTTTTGAAGAAGGCTCTTATAATCGTGAGAAGTCATGAGGGAAAAGTGTTCCGATCCGAGATAAGGTCCCAGATGGCTCCGGACAATCTTCAGGGCCTGATCGAAACCGGAATCCATGTAGATGGCCCCGATGACCGCCTCGTAAGTATTGGCCAGGATCGAAGCTTTCTTTCCCCCGTTATCCAGGATCTCGCTCTTCCCGAGCAGAAGGTATTGGTCCAATCGAAGCTGTTTTGAAAAAAAGGCCAAGGAGCTCTGCTTGACAAGATGGGATCTCCACCTTGAAAGATTGCCTTCCTGGGCTTCCGGAAACTCCTGAAGGAGGAGGTGGCTTACGGCCAGATTGAGGACGGCATCGCCGAGGTATTCAAGCACCTCGTTCGACATCCTGTTTGAATAGTTGGTCTGGTGGATAAAGGATGTATGGGTCAGGGCCTGGTCGAGCCAGACCCTCTCCTTGAATTCATACTCCAGGCGCTCCTCCAGTTCTCTTAAAGAGACCAGCCGCTCCTCTTCCATATCAATCCTCCGCTATTTTTGCAATGACTCCCTGGTCGTTTGACTCGGTCACGGTAACCCTCCGCTCCTGATTGGCCAGATCCAACCGGCCTCCATTCAGGAGAAGCACTGAAATGTAATTCTTCGAAAAGCCTCTCCATCTCCCTGAGCCCCCCCGCTCCCTTCGATCTTCGACCAGGACATCCAGTTCTTCGCCGAGAAAACGATGGTAGAAAATCTGCCGTTTCCGCCTGCCCAGTTCTCTCATCCTGTTCGCTCTCTGCTTGATTTTTTTCACATCCACCTGGCCGGGAAGCTGCGCCCCGGAGGTCCCTTTCCTCCTGGAGAAAGGGAAGACGTGGAGATAAGAGATGGGAAGGGAATCAATCAATCGGTGACTGTTTTCGAAATTCTCATCCGTCTCCCCCGGAAATCCGACGATGACATCCGCGCCGATCGAGATCCCCGGAGTTCTTTCGTGCAATTTCAAGATGAGATCAGAGAGAAAGGAACGGCCATAATTTCTGCTCATCCTTTTTAAGATCTCATCGTCTCCGCTCTGGATGGGGATATGGAGGTGGGAACAGACCTTTTCGGATTGTGAGAGAATCGAGAGGAGGCCCGGGGAGAAATCGAGAGGCTCAATGGAACTGAGACGAATCCGGTGAGACGACTCCTCGACCTCGACCCGCCGGAGCAAACCTTCCAGGGACACAGGAGGCTGAAGGTCCCATCCGTAGGAACCGATGTGGATGCCGGTAAGCACAACTTCTTTAAAATCTTTCTCTTTAAGAACCCGTAGGGCCTCCATCACCCTCTCCGGAGGAAGGCTCCTTGAAGGTCCTCTTGCATGGGGGACAATACAGTAAGAGCAGCGGGAATTGCATCCATCCTGAATTTTGAGAAAGGCGCGGGTGTGGCGATGAAACCTGTAAACAGGAATTTCATGAAAAGTTTTTTCATCCCGGATATCCCCAACCTGGATGGATGGAAGTCGGCCCTTCTCCATCAGCGGGAGAAGATCGGGAATCTGATGTTTTTCTCTGTTTCCGAGGAGATACCTCACTCCCTCCATCCGGGCGAAGGTTTCGGGCGAAACTTGCGAATAACACCCGGTCACAATGATGAATGAATCCGGGTTGTTTCGGAGGGCCTTTCTGACCATCCGCCTTGAATCAAAATCAGCCCGGTGGGTAACCGTGCAGGTATTGATAATCGTAATATCCGCCCCGGCCCCGAAGGGTACCGGGCGATATCCCCTCTCCTCCAGCATGGCCAGGAGGGTTTCCGATTCAAACTGGTTCACTTTGCAACCGAGTGTGCCAAATGCAATCGTCTTAGTCATGTTAAAGTTTAACCAACCTCATCTTCCCCCAGGCCCCCATCTTTTCTCCTACGATGATCAGTACCCCCGACACCCCTTCGATTTCTTTCCCTCTCTCCAATCCACGCCCGATATCCTCCTGCCCCTGAACGATATTTCCAATCCCCGTGGCTGCGGCATCGGCAAGTGTTGCCGATTTTGAGACGACGCAGACCGCATCCGCTTTTCCAAAACTGACGGAGTGACCAACCGTTCCCGAGGAAGTGCAGATACCAAGAGGGGTCTCCTCGGGGTCGACCGCAACCCCGATTTTCAAGCTGAGCGGCGAGGAGCCCGCATAGATCCCGACCGTCCGTTCTTTAGAGCCGGCAAGACAGATATCCCCGCCGTTTTCGACGATCACCTCGTTTGAAAAAGGGAACAGACCCTTTAAAACCCATTCGGCCATTGCGCCGGCGACAGCTGCCATAGGGCCGACCCCGGTTAAGCGGGAGGCCCGAATCATCTCCTGAACAATGTCCGGGGCAGGAATGGTGTTCTCTATGGGAATGAAACTATTAAGGAATTCCGGATTCATCCTGATGTATGTTTCAAGGTGGCGGCGGTATTTCAGGATAAATTCCCTTGCCTCGCGGGAGAGGTCTTTCTCCGCCTGGATAAAGAGGTCTGTCTCTTTGACGATCACCTCGAATTGAACCAGACCGTCTGTTTTTATCAAGTTCCGGTAGGCCCGTTTTTCATACATCTTTTTAACAAATAACTCTTTTCGTCATTAAATTCAATTATATATTCCATGACCCCCCGATGTCAATTTAACCCGAAACAGGCTTAAAGTTTTTAATGAGAACTTTGCCCCGAGGGAGATGAAATATTATATTACTTAATATTATCAATATGTTATACTTGTAATGCAGGAGCAAGGCTTGGCAAAGAGCCTGTCCGTTCTTTCCCTATGACCGGTTTTTACCTTTCATCATTCTTATCTTCCGGAAGGCACCGATGAATAAAAAATGTTCAAAACGGCCAAAATCCTAAAAAAAAATATTGACAAACAAAATATTTTCAGATAGTATTATAAGGTTTTTTCGTTTCTAATTTTGTATCAATCTTTTTTGTTTTTAACCCCTTGAAATCATTGGTTCTGCTTAAAGAGGAGTTCAATGCCGACGGTCAGCCAGCTGGTACGAATTGGAAGAAAACAGGTAAAAAGCAAGACTTCCGCTCCCGCGTTAACGGGATCGCCACAGAAAAGGGGAGTCTGTATCAGAGTCTATACCACCACTCCCAAAAAACCTAATTCCGCCCTTCGTAAGGTTGCCCGTGTGCGATTGACCAATGGGATCGAAGTCACAGCTTATATCCCCGGGATCGGGCATAACCTGCAGGAACACTCCGTTGTCCTTATCCGTGGCGGAAGGGTAAAAGACCTGCCGGGAGTTCGATACCATATTATCCGGGGAACCCTCGATGCAGTTGGTGTCCAGGACCGAAAACAGAGCCGTTCCAGGTACGGAGCCAAGAAGCCCAAATAACAAACTTCTTTTCCGGAATGACTGAAAACGGGAAGAAGGAGCGATTATGCCCAGAAAAAGGGAAGTTAGAAAGAGAAAGATATTGCCGGATCCAAAATATCATGATCCCCTGATCGCCAAATTTATCAACAGGATCATGGGACAGGGCAAGAAAAGTGTAGCGGAAGGGATTTTTTACGGAGCCCTCGATCTGATCAAAGAACGAACCAAATCCGATCCGGTCAAGATTTTCACCCAGGCCATGGATCATGTGAAGCCCATGATCGAGGTGAGGCCCCGGAGGGTCGGCGGCGCCACCTACCAGGTTCCGGTTGAAGTGAGGCCTGACAGGAAGACCTCTTTAGCGATCCGGTGGATCATCGGTTATTCAAAGCAGCGTTCTGAAAAGACGATGGAGGAAAAACTTTCTGCCGAATTGATCGATGCGGCTAATAGCCGCGGGGCCTCCGTTAAAAAGAGGGAGGATACCCACAAAATGGCGGAAGCCAACAAAGCCTTTGCCCATTACCGCTGGTAACCTATTATCATCAAAGGGTTAGGTCAAGACCAAGGTTTAGGATTTAACGAATATCCCTTCAATCTCAATCTTAACCTCAACCAACATTTCAACCTTTAGGTTTAGATCAGGGCTTCAATCATGAAGAGGTTTTAAGTGTTAGACGTTTTAAAGGAAAAAACAAGAAATATCGGCATCATGGCCCACATCGATGCGGGGAAGACAACCACAACGGAACGGGTCCTTTATTACACGGGCGTCACCCACAGGATCGGAGAGGTGGACCAGGGATCGGCCACCATGGACTGGATGGAGCAGGAGCGAGAGAGAGGAATTACCATTACCTCGGCGGCCACTACCTGTTTTTGGAAGGAATACCGGATCAACATCATCGATACCCCGGGCCATGTCGACTTTACAATCGAAGTGGAACGGTCCCTGCGTGTACTCGATGGAGCCGTGGCTGTCTTTTGTTCTGTCGGAGGAGTGGAACCCCAATCGGAAACGGTCTGGAAACAGGCTGATAAATATGAGATTCCTCGAATTGCCTTCATTAATAAGATGGACCGGGTAGGGGCGGATTTTGACGGATGCCTTCAGATGATGATCGATCGACTCAGGGCTACCCCCCTTCCCCTTCAGATTCCCATCGGAAAGGAAGAGGACTTTCGGGGTGTAATCGATCTTGTCTCCATGAAGGCCTTCCTTTATGATCCCGACAGCCAGGGCACTCGCTTCGATATCCTTGATATCCCGGAGGCTTACTCCAAGGAAGCCACCAGGCAGAGGGCCCTCCTGATCGAGAGGTTGGCGGATTGGAATGAGTCCTTGATGGAGAAATTCATAGAGGGAACCGAGATTTCAGAGCCCGAAATCAAACGGGCTGTCCGGGAAGCCACCCTGAAGTTGAAAGGAATCCCGGTTCTCTGCGGGGCCGCCTTCAAAAATAAAGGGGTTCAGCCCCTGCTGGATGCCATCATCGATTACCTTCCCTCTCCCCTCGACCTCCCTCCGGTGAAAGGAATCAACCTCAAGGGTGAGGAAAAGACCTTTTCGGCCAACAACGGCCATCCCCTCTCCGCCATCGCTTTTAAAATTATGAGCGACCCTTACACCGGCCAGCTCACTTTCTTTCGCATCTATTCCGGGTCGCTTAAGTCGGGCGACTCCGTGTTCAATCCTACGAAGATGAAAAGAGAGCGGATCGGCCGATTGTTGAAGATGCATGCCAATAAGCGGGAGGAGATCCAGGAGGTTTCCGCGGGAGATATTTTTGCCGCCGTGGGATTAAAATATACCACCACCGGGGATACGATCTGCACCGAGAAGGAGCCCATCATCCTCGAATCGATGAATTTCCCGGAGCCGGTCATTTCCGTCGCCTTGGAGCCAAAAACGAAAGGCGATGTTGAAAAATTGGGGACTTCTCTCCATAAGCTGACGCTTGAAGACCCTTCCTTTAAGGTGAAAACCGATGAAGAGACGGGGCAGACGATTATCTCGGGAATGGGCGAGCTCCATCTCGAAATCATCGTCGACCGGCTTCTGAGGGAGTTCAAGGTCGAAGCCAGTGTGGGAAGACCCCAGGTGGCCTATCGCGAGACCATTACGAAAACGGTAAAAGCGGAAGGGCGTTTTATCCGGCAATCGGGTGGAAGAGGCCAGTACGGTCATGTCTGGTTGACCCTTGAACCGCAGCTTCCCGGAAAGGGTTTCGAATTTGTTAACAAGATCGTCGGAGGTGCGATTCCGAAGGAGTATATTCCTGCCAGTGAAAAGGGTGTGGCGGAGGCCATGGAGAAAGGGATTTTCGCAGGGTTTCCAATGGTCGATGTGAAAGTCACCCTTATCGATGGATCGTACCATGAAGTCGACTCTTCCGAGATGGCATTTAAGATCGCCGGATCCATAGGATTTAAGGAGGGAGCCCGCCGGGCAAATCCCATTTTGCTCGAGCCCGTGATGTCGATTGAAATCATCACCCCCGAAGAGTTCGTGGGCCAGGTCGTCAGCGACCTCAACTCCAGAAGGGGAAAAACAGCACGGGTCGAATACCGGAAGGGAACCAGTGTGATCGCCGGAGAGGTTCCCCTGGCCAATGTGTTTGGATATGTCACAGACCTTCGATCCCTCACTCAGGGAAGGGCAACCTTCACCCTGCAATTCTCTCGATACAGCCCGGTGCCCCCGTCCGTCAGTGAGGAGATCCTTTCAGAATTGAGAGGGGTAGCCTGAACCCAACCAGAGACAAGGAGGGAGAGAGCCATGTCGAAGCCGAAGTTTGAGAGGACGAAGCCGCATGTGAATGTGGGGACGATTGGGCATGTGGATCATGGGAAG
>JAGVBT010000154.1 GCA_020059605.1 Deltaproteobacteria bacterium | reverse complement strand
TTGCGAGTCGAAGCGACCTAACCCTCTCCCCCCAGGGGAGAGGGAATGCCATTCATCCCCCCAGCAGAGCTGGGGGGTATTCTGGCACATTTTTATAAATATCTGCACCACCACCCTGCGGATTCCTGATTGGCATATACATATTTCACCTATTTCATGAGAATTGGTCAATTGAAATTTCGTGGAAAGACTTGATACTATTTTTGACGTTGTCTCTCTGGATAGGCATGCACTTCTTCACCCTACACCCTACCCCCAATACCCTATTCCCCTGGTTCACTCAGGGAGGACCTTCCCGGCCTCCCACGACGATCTCCGGGATTCTCAGGGTAGGCTGGGCGTCCGCAACCGGAACGCCCTGGCCGTCCTTTCCACAGGTTCCGATTCCGAAGCCTAAATCATCGCCCACCATGTCAATCTCCTTTAACACCTGGGGCCCATTGCCGATCAGTATGGCTCCACGGACAGCCTCTCCGATGCTCCCTTTTTCGATCAGGTATCCCTCGCTGACTTCAAAAACAAAATCGCCATTAACGGTATTGACCTGTCCGCCCCCTATCTTCTTTACGAACAGTCCTTTCTCGACGGAACGGATGATCTCCTCGGGGCTTGTCTCCCCCGGCAGGATGAGCGTGTTACTCATCCTCGGAATGGGCTTCAACTGGTAGGATTCTCTTCTTCCGTTTCCGGTTGGAGGGACATGGTCTTTGAAGGCGGTGAGGCGGTCATAAAGATACCTTTTCAAAACCCCTTCGTCCACTAAAACGGTCCTTTGCGAGACAACCCCCTCATCATCAAACGCATAGGTGCCCCTCTTGTGGGGAAGGGTGGGATCGTCAACAACCGTAATCAGGGGAGAGGCAACTTGCTCTCCGATTTTTCCCGAAAAGACCGAGAGGCCCTGTTGTCCCAGGTCCGCTTCCAGTCCATGTCCGATGGCTTCATGGATCATCGTGCCTCCTGCATCGCTCGACAGGACGACGGCCATCCGCCCCATGGGAGCCTTCCTTGCCGAGAGCATGAGAAGGGATCTCTTGGCCGCAACCTCAGCCAGCTTCTCCGGAGGGAAGAGTTCGAAGAGCTCAAAACCCATCGTTCCCCCGATCGGTTCGTATCCGGTCTGGATGATATCCTCTTGTGAAGCAACGACCTGGACGGAAAAGACCGTTCCCACCCTCTCTCCTTCGATCCACAAATCCTCCGAATTGGCAATGGAGAGAGACTGGCTCATATCCCGGTAGAGAACTTTGACCTGGCGAACCCTGGAATCGAGTCTCCGTGCAGCCTCATTGGCTCGGTTCACCATCGAGACCTTCTCGCCGATGGGAATAGCCCGGGGGTGCTTCTCAATCGGGGCAAGCGGGGAATGAAACCAGGGGGAAGAACGAGCTGCCCTGTTATGAACGAGGTTAAAAACTTTCTCCCCGCGGTCTTCTTTGACTGCACGCCTGACCACTCCGGCTAAATCAAGAAGGTCCTCTTCTTCCAGTCGGTTGGTAAAACTGTAAAAGGTTCTTCCATCAAAAAGGACGCGAAGGCCAACGCCCGTATCCTGGCCGGAGACCATTTTTTCGATGCGGTTCTCCTCACAGACGACAACGACCGAATAAGTCTGTTCAAAGAAGATATCCGCAAACTCCCCGCCCTCCCGGAGAGCCTCCCTCAGAATCTTCTCAACCGATAGATGTTCGATCATCCGATTCTCCTCATATGGGGTGACCGCTATAAATTCGAAATCCCTGCCTGCGGCAGGCAGGCGAATATCGAAACACGAAACAATCCCAAAATCCAAATTTTCGAATATCTTAAGAAAAACCGTTTTAATTTCGTATTTTGGGTACTCGTGCTTGTTCCAAATTTCGTATTTCGTGTTTCGGATTTATGATATTTTTACGATTTCAATTTCTTTCTGCAGCTCCCCCAGCACTGCTTCCGCATCTTTTTCCCACCCCGGCGCAATCATTAGCTCCACGATCGCTTCACGGGGGTCTTTTGTTCTCACAACCGCCATCCCCTCGTAAGACTCAATGATAAATTTGAAGTAGGCGATGTCCCCCCGGCAAATTCTGAAATAGCGTGATTGAGTGTCCATGTTTCAATAATAAAAATGACTAAAGTGATCTAAAGTGGTTAAAGGTTTAAAGCTTTACTTCACTCCTCACCTTAGACACTTTTAACTTTTTGGGTGAGTCTTCCGGTCACATCTCCAAAGAGCAAGACATCCCGGATGGTTCCTTCCACGGGATAGAGCTCTTTGGACAGCCATCCCTCGATCAGCCCCTCTTTCGAATGAGTGATTTCGGGGTCGAAAAACAGTTTGACAAGGTAATCTTTTCCGTCTTTCAGTTTCTCCGATTTTTTTCTCCTTTCCTCTTCCTCTCTTGTTGCCACGATCACTTCATAATGATCCGATCCCTTTCTAGGAAAGGTGGCAATGGAGTATTTTTTGCCTCTCTCAACATCTCCATAAACGCCATAACGGAAATTGTAAACGGCGGATAGGAAGTCGTCGTAGGTCTTTCCGGGAGGAATTTCCTCCTCCGTTTTCACAAGGGTCCCGTCTTTTCTCCGCCTCATCTGAATCCATTTCCTTTTCTCATAATCGAAAAGATGGCTCCTCCTTCTCAGCCTTTCACCCACTTTTACATCCTCTTCGAATGAGAGCGACCTGAGACGCTTTCCGCCATCGACCTCTTCCATCAAAGAGCGGTAGGTGTCCACCCGGTAGCGAACGACGAACCCAAGAACGCCCAGTGTCTCTGTATGGAGGATGGCCATGTAACGGCCTTTCTTTTCAGTTTCTTGAAAGGTCAACTTCCCCAGGGCCGCCTTTTTAAACAGCCAGAACCCGATTTCGTATGAGAGTGTCTCACCCTTAAAGAATTCGGCAACCGTTTTTTTATTATCTCTCGATACAGAAAGAGAATGGGATCCTGCCTCCCGAACAAAGAAAGGCAACACAGGGAGGGATGAAAACCCCAGAATCCACCGGAAAAAATTTCTTCTCGTCAAATGATAAGTTCGGATTTCAGAGTTCGCCTGCCCGCCGAACAAGTTCTTTGGCAAGCGTGGGGTTCGGAGTAATTGTGTAAAATAAAAAAGACCTGATAATTTTTTAAAAAACTCCGAACTCATGACTCCGAACTCCAAACTTTTTTATTTTTTCCTTATCTCCGAACTCCGAACTCATGACTCCGAACTTATCCCCCTTGGGGGGATTAAAGATGCAACTCAATCACATCGCCTTCGCTCACCCGGTAGTCGCGCTTGACCATCTGGCCGTCAAATTTCCCCGACCCCCAGATCCGGGCATACCTCAGCTTTGCAGCAAAATCCTTATGAACCGAAAGGGCCACTTCTTCAATCGTGCTTCCCCTTTTCAGAATCACTGGCTCGCTCAGGTCAGGTTCTTTCCCGGGGATCTTGGTGTAGACCCGGAGGATGTCCAGACGGCGGTAGACTTCCTTCTTCACCTCCTCGAAATTCATCTCCTCCTTTGCAGAGACCGGCAGGACCATCCATTCATTCTTGAAACGGCCCTCGAGCGCCCGGAGTCCTTCCGTCGTATTCCTGAGATCAGCCTTGTTTCCGAGGAGAAACGCCTTCTTAAAAACCCATCCTTCTTCGAGGTGATCGGGCTCTTCATTTCCTACCGTGATCTTCATCCGGTTCAACTCTTCAAGAATCACTTCCATCTGGAAGACAGGGTCCTCTGCCAGGTCCAGTACGATAAGCACTCCGTTGGCATTTCTGAGGAGGTTGGGAAATCCCGGCTCGATCCGGTCCATCTGAAGAGGCGGCGTATCCACCAGTTGAATCTGAATATTCTCAAATCTCATCATCCCCGGGATGGGTTTCTGGGTGGTGAAAGGATAATCCGCAACCTCGGAAGGAGCATGGGTGAGACGTGTGAAGAGGTTCGACTTTCCCGAATTAGGAACGCCCAGAAGCACCACCTGGGCCGCCCCCTCTCTTTTGATATTATAGGTCTGCTCTGCCCGGCTTACCGCAGGCCTTTTTTGAAGCTCCTCTTTCAACTTCGCCATTCGGGATTTTAGTTGCGCCCGAAGCTTCTCCGTCCCCTTATGCTTCGGGATGATCGCCATCATCACCTCAAGGGCTTTAATCTTCTCGGGAACGGATTTTGCCCCCTTGAACTTAGCCTCTGCCTCTAAATACTGGGGGGTGAGATTGGCCGGCATAATCTTTAATTAACCAATGACCCATCGCCGAATAAACTTCAATAACCAATGGTCAAATAACAGAAAAGCCATGCTCTCTTCTATCTTGTCTATCTTGGAATATCGGCCATTGATCATTAGGTTATTATTGGGTGATTGGTCATTGGATTTTGGTTATAACCTCAGGTTTGTAGGAGGTTACAATTTATAAATCTTCTTCTGTTGGAAGATCTCCAGGATCTGCGGGTCAAACTGCTTGCCTTTGTGCCTCTCCAGTTCGGCGAGGACGTCCTGAAGGGGCATGATCCCTCGATGGGGCCGAGCGCTCGTCATGGCATCAAAGGCATCCGGCAGGCTGATTATCCGGGCTTCGGAAGGAATGGCCTCGCCTGCCAGCCCATCGGGATAACCGCTCCCATCATAATGTTCATGGTGGTGTCGGATCATTGGGATCTTGTCCTTAAAAAACTCCACTCCCTCCAGGATCTTGACTCCAATCAACGGGTGTTCCCGAATATATTGATACTCCTCGGCACTCAGGGGGGTTTGCTTCCGGAGGACCTCATCCTTGATGCCGATCTTACCGATATCATGAAGAAGGGCTCCGTATTCCAGGTTCTCCAGCTTCTCTTCCGAGAAGCCCATCTCCCGGGCAATGGCCAGGCTCATCCGTTTCACCCGGTCGGAATGCCCCCGGGTGTAAGGATCTTTTGCATCGATCGCTTCGGCCAGAACCTTGACGGAATCAATATGACTCTTCTTCAGGATTCTATAAGCCTGCTGAAGCCTGGCAGTCCGTTCTTCCACCAGCTCTTCCATGCGATTGTGGTAGGCCTCGATCTCCTCCTCAAGCCGCTTGCTTTCGAGGGCCTTCTTCACGCTTATAACGATCAGGTCCAGGTCGGCCGGTTTGATGATGAAATCATACGCCCCTAATCTCATCGCGTTGACTGCCAGATCGATCTCCGGGTAGGCGGTGACCATGATCATTTTCATCTTGGGGTCGACGGCCTTCACCTTCTGTAAAAGTTCGACCCCGTCCATCTCGGGCATTTTGATGTCCGAGATGATGAGGGAGAAGGTATTCTTATAAAAATGAGCCAGGGCAACCTTCCCATTTTGGGCCGTAGTGCAGGAATACCCTTCTTTTTCAAGCCTCTTGGCTAAGACGGTGCGGATGACCTCTTCATCATCCACGATCAGTATCTGGTCTTCCCGTAAGGTGAGGGCTCCCTCCATAGGCTTCATGGCAATTCCTCCCTATGCCCACCTATTGTATAAGAAAATACCCAGGAGTCAACCCTCTTGTTTCAGGGTGTGTTTCGGGTCATTTGAATTCTTTTTGTTGACGGAGGAGATGGTGTGTGATAGAAATATACCGCGTTTTAATAAAAAATGAACCCCAGGAGGGCGTCGATGGGGATCTACGATGAACTTCTCATCCATTCCTTTGAAAGGGCCTGCGAGAAATATCCTGACCGGGCAGCCATCATCTATATCGGTGAAAAGTTCTCTTACCGGAAAATGAAGGAATTGATCGACCGGTTTGCCACTGCCCTATATGATCTCGGTGTCAGAGATCATGATAAAGTCATGCTCTATATCCCCAACTGTCCCCAATTTCTGATCGGATATTTTGGGGCTCAGCAGATAGGCGCGATCCCGGTGCCCGTTTCCCCGATCTACACGCCTCATGAAATAAAATACCTGATCCAGGATTCCGGAGCGGAAACAGTCTTGTGCCAGGATACAAATTTCAGATACATCAGGGAGGTCTTCCGTGAGACCGGCTTGAAGAGAGCCATCTTCACCAACTATGTCGATTTACTCCCGTGGCATAAACGATTGGTGGGTGCTTTATTCGACAAGGTTCCCAATGGAGTGGTTCAAAAAGAGAATAATGTTTACTCGTTTAAAGATTTGATTTACCGGTATCCTCCTCAGCCACCCAAGGTAAGCATTAATCCGAGAGAACACCTCTGTTATATCCTTTACACGGGTGGGACGACGGGTTTTCCAAAAGGGTGTCCTTCGACCCACACCGGAATGGTCTCCTTTGTAGAAGAAATTCGTGGCGTCGGTGAAGGGTACGTTCGGGAAGGAAAGGAAGTTTTCATCATGGTGAATCCCCTTTTTCACCAGATGGCACAGGGAGTCATTCTCGGAATGGTTCTGGGCAGAGGTAACACGGCAGTATTGATGCCTATCCCTCAGGTTGACTCGATTCTTGAGGCCATCCAACGTTACCGGGGAACCCTGTTTCTGGGAGCTCCCACCCTATACCGCATGATTCTTGAAAATGATCGATTGAATTTCTATGACTTATCCTCCCTGAGGTACTGCTGGAGCGGAGGGGATGTCCTCCCTCTCGAGGTTTACAACCGTTGGAAAAAGAAATTCAATATCCCGATTTACCAGGTCTTTGGAGCGACGGAGGTTGGTTTCGTTGCCATGACGCCGCTGGACAAAGAACCGGTTGCCGGGAGTGTCGGGGTTTCCCTCCCATCAAGAGAAATCAAGATTGTGGATCCGAACACTCTGGAGGAAGTGCCGTTAAACACACCCGGAGAGCTGTTGGTCACCTCCGAATACATCCCAAAAAGTTATTGGAACAAACCCGAAGAGACCGCCGCTTCGTATGTGGAAATCGATGGCAAGATCTGGTACCGGATGAAGGATTTTATTCGCAGGGATATGGACGGACAACTCTACTACGTTGACCGGAGTGCCGATGTGATCAAGTGCAAGGGGTACCGTGTCTCATGCTCTGAAATTGAGGCGGTTTTACAGGACCATCCAGCAGTTGTAGGAGCCTGTGTGATCGGCGTTCCGGATGCAAAGGTGGGAGAACGTATCAAAGCCATCGTCGTCCTCAAGCAGGATGCCCGGGGCGTGGGGGGAACGGAGTTGATGAAATGGTGCCGGGACCGGCTGGCTTCCTATAAGGTCCCGGGGTATATCGAATTCAGAGATATGCTGCCCAAGTCGAAGGTGGGTAAGCTGCTGAGACGTGAAATCAGAGAGGAGGAGCGTCGCCGCATTGCCAAAGGCGAACGAACCATCCGGGTATGACAGGGAAGTGAGGGAGTGCATGAACATCGAAGATTATAGGCCGAAGTAGGCTGATTTCACGTCCGGATTCTCCATTAACTCTCGGGACGTCCCTTCCAGGACCGCCCCGCCATTCTCAAGGACATATCCATAGTGGACGATGGGCAAAATGGGACGGGCGTACTGCTCCGAGATTAGGATCGTGATCTTCGTCTGAAGGTTAATCTCATGAATGGCCCGGGCAAGCATCGCTTCCATGAGGGGACTTAAGCCAAGAAGGGGCTCGTCGAGGAGAAGCAGTTTCGGTTGAGCCATCAAGGCTCTCCCGATTGCAAGCATCTGCTGTTCGCCTCCGCTGAGGAACCCCCCTTCTCTCTTTTTTAAATTCTTCAGTTGAGGAAATATGGTAAAAACGTAATCCATGGTTTCCTTGGCCTGAGCCTTGGTGGCTAAATAACCTCCTATCTTCAAATTTTCCAGGGTGCTGCTTTCGGGAAAAATCCTTCGTCTTTCGGGGCAGAGAACGATCCCCTTTTTCGCCCTTTCGCTCGGCTTCATGTGGGTAATGTCGACCCCCTCAAAGGAGATGCGGCCAAGAACGGTGATCCTCTCTCCCCCTTTCATCTCTTCCTTCTTTTTCACATCGAGGATAATCCCGGAGATCGTATACATCAGGGTCGACTTACCGGCGCTGTTCGCGCCAAAGATCCCGGTTACCCCGCCCTGGCGGCACGTCAGGTTGATATTGTTGATGGCAATGGCGTTTTCATAAAAGACCATGAGGTCCTTAACTTCCAACATATCCTGCTCCCGTACCAAGGTAGGCTTCTTTCACTTCCGGCTTCGCCATCACCTCCTCAGGCTTCCCCTCCGCGAGTTTTTGGCCAAAGTTCAGAACGATGATCCGATTTACCAGTCGGAAAAGTTCCCTCAATCGATGCTCGATCATGATGATAGTTATTCCGTCCATCTGAAGCCTTTCGATCACTGGAATCATTGTCGAAATCTCTGACATGCTGAGCCCCGAAAAGATCTCGTCGCAGATGATGACCTCTGGTTTCAAGGCAAGGCAGCGAGCAAGTTCGAGGCGTTTGAGATACCCAAGGGGAAGTGAAGAGGCAATCTTATAGGGAACGTAGGCATCCCGTTCGAACCCGATCTCTTCCAATATATCAATGGCTACCCCATCCTTGTCACCCAGTTTTCCGCCGGCGGTCCTGCGAATTCTGGGGGAGTTTAACGGAACGATCAGATTCTTAAAGGCAGGCAGGCTGTAATAAGGCCTCATGACCTGGAAAGTCCGAGTGACTCCGAGGTCGGCAATTTTGTGAGGTGGCTTGCCTGTAATCGTCTTCCCCTTGAAAAGGACTTCTCCCGAATCCGGCTTCACAAACCCAGTTATAAGATTGACCATGGTGGTCTTCCCTGAACCATTGGGGCCGATGATCCCGAGGATGTCCCCCCTTTCAAGTTCAAGGTTGACCCTCAAAATGGCTTGAACCCCACCGAAGGATTTTGTGATTTCTTTAACTTGGAGGAGAGTCTCCACAGCCATCCTCAAACATCTTCCCAGTGCTCGAACTGATGGTATTTCCGCTGAAGGTAGTTCATTAACCCTTCAGGTTTATACACAATAAAACCGATCAAAATAAGACAATAGAGCACGACCCTGAGCTGCCCGAAACCCCGCAAGGCTTCCGACAGGGGAGTCAAGATCAAAGCCCCTATCACGGGACCTACCAGAGTTCCCATTCCACCCATCACCGTGGCGGCAATGGGAAGGATAGAAAAATCTAACGAAAACTGCGAGATCCCGACCCAGCCGTACAGGTGACTCAGGTAGGCGCCGCCAAAACATCCGATCAATGATGCGATGAACACGGCTTTTATTTTGTAGGAAAGAATACTGATGCCGGAGGCTTTCACTGCCTGGTCATTATCCTTGATAGAACGTAAAATCAACCCCATGTCTTCGTTCACCAGTCTCCTTAACGTGAAGAGGGAAACGATAACCACACTCAGGATTAGGTACTGGTCGACCCAGGGGTTCGGATAGGTAGCGAGGGCGCTGATGCCCTCCGTCCCACCGAAGATGTTGAGCGCAATAATCACATTGACGGTTAACAGGGGAAACATAAAGCTGGTGATGGCGAAATAGATCCCCCGTAGGCGGAGGCAGGGGAGAAGGACCAGTGTGCTGACTATGGCCCCTACAACCGTGGCGATGGGAATGGTGAGAAAAGGGGCCCAGCCCATCTTGGCATTCAGCAGCCCTGATATATAGGCTCCGGATCCGATGAAAAAGGATCCTCCGAGACAAACCAGGCCGACGTAGGCAGCTAAGAAATCAAAACTCAGGGCAAGCAAAGCATAGATGCCTGCGGCACAGAGAACCCTCTGCCAATACATATCCAGGAGGAATGGAGCTACCAGGAGACCCAGAATGAGAACAATTCTCGGGGCAAGAAGATAAAACATCTCCTTCCATGAAGAGAGGGCGTAGAGTCCCTCTGTCCGGACTTTGATTCCCCGGTCCAGTCTCTCTCTTCGTCTCTCTCTGGATGTCAATTGTTCATTAGGCATTAGGCTATTGATCCTTGGTCATTGATTATTTTCACACTCTTTCTTCGAGTTCCTTCTGCTTCCCCAAAAGGCCCGATGGCCTGAAGATCAGAATCAGAATGATCGCTCCAACCAACACGACGGATTCCCATACCGAGCCGAACAGGGCTGTGCTGATAATCATCGCAAACCCCAGCACGAAGGAAGCCAGGACAGCCCCTGCCCAACTGCCGAGACCTCCGATGATGCATACAGCAAGGGCATTAATTAAGACTCGGTATCCTGCCTCGGCGGTTACATTCCCCAGGGGAAGAATAATCACCGCCGCCAAGCCCGCCAGCGCAGACCCAATCGAAAGAGAGATAACGGCGGCTCGATCCGAATCGATACCCAGCATCATCGCCGCCTGCTCGTCCTGGGCAATGGCCCGGAGGGATAAGCCCGTCTTTGTATAATGTGTAAACAGCCATAGGGCAGCCACGACGCACAACCCCCCCCCGATCAGAATGAGTCTCTGGGCGTCGATGAGAACTCCAGCAATTCGCAACTTGCTGTCGATAAATGCAGGAAGTACATAAAAGGGACCGATGAACCCCTTGAATCCCCCTATCCCCTGCAAACGGAGGCCTTCCAGAATGATCAAACCCACAGCAAATGAGGCGATGATTTCTGAAGTGGGCAATCCTCTGAGCCGGATAAGAATCAGCCGGTAGATCAATGCTCCCAAAAGGGCGGAAATCCCCAGTGAAATCAAAATGGCCAGTGGGTAGAATACTTTGAAATCATTCACCAGACTCCAGGTGAGGAAACCTACGAGAACATAGAGGGCGCCGTGGGCAAAATTGGGGAGCCGGCTCACCCCATAGACAAGCGTAAAACCCACTGCCACGAGGGCGAAAATGACGCTGTTGACTGTGCCGTAGATCAGTATATCCATAGAGAAGGTTAGAGGGTGGAGACTAAAGGGCGGAGGCTCAATCTCCTTGACCTCTACCCTTTAGCCTCCAATCGTTATCGGTCTTTAGGCTTTTTTCAGCCAGGGCGGCATCTTGATCTGGCCCATCGCCGCTAACGGAGGATAAATGGTTATTCTCTGCCCATCCTGCCACTGGACCCAATTGCCCAACACGCTGGTCTTCGGGTCATAACCATAAACGATCTGGTGGTTCTGGTCAAAACGGAGTGTCCCGCGAACAACGGGCAGGTTGGTGTTTTTAAGGGCTTTAATGAGCGGATCCGCTTCAATCGATCCTGCACGTTCAATTGCATCTTTCAACACGAAAAGAGCTTCATATGCGCTCACGCAACCTGTGCTCCGGGGCGGTACCCCCCACCTCTTCTGGAAGGCGTTATAATATTTCATGGTTAACGGCGTCACGTTGGAAGGCGTGCAACCCGCTTCTGAAAGGGTAACGATGGTGTAAGCCCCTTTCCCTCTGGTCGCCTCCCAGAATCCCGGGTCCTCCGCCGCTCCAATGAAACCGATGGGCAGCGCCGGGACCTCCATGTCAGCCCACTGTCTCAGCATGATCGAGGTCTCAGGAGAATAAGCCCATATAAATAAAATCTGAGCTCCTGACTTCTTGCAATCCCCCAGCGCCATGGAATAATCCGTAGAGGCAATAGGATGTTTATCAAATCCCACCATCTCCCAACCATCTTTCACAGCCAGATTCTTCACGATCTCCGCGGCGGCACGGCACATGGCGCTGTCATCGATCGAGATGAACATCTTCGAAAAATTGTAACGCTCCTTAATTTGCCGGAGCAGGTCAACACCCTCTTTAATGTACCAGGCTACACTGCCGCTTGCCCTGAAGGAGTATTTGTACTTCTCGATATCCGAGCCTACCTTCTTATCCCAGGCAGGGGTGTAACATCCGATCGAAACAATATCCACGATCTTGTACTTCGCATAGAGATCGATCGCCGCAAGGCCGCATTCCGACATGCAGGGACCTCCCACGATCACATCCGATTTCTTCTGCAGAATCAACTTCTCAATAGCCAGAAGTACTTCGCTTGTCGGAACGCCCGGCTCTTCATCGCGGGTGTCGATGATCTCCAGCTTGAGGGGGCGCATCACGTTCCCCACCTTCACTCCCCCTGCCGCATTGATCTCTTCGGCAGCAAGGATCATCCCGCGCTCTCCATTCTGACCATAAGCGCTTGCCCTGGGTACAGGCGCTCCAACCAGAATGGGTTTGGCCTGGCCGTAGCTCTCATCCCATCCGACCAGGAGTGTTCCTGCCCCGATCGTAGCCATTGCCGCTGTTTGCAAAAACTCCCGCCTCGTCTTCATTGGATTCCCTCCTTTCCATTTTCGTAAAGGAATTTATACTGCGTAAAATTTGAAGAACCGGAGATTGTTTAAAATAAAACAAAAACCTTTATCGGTTGGTCTTGCTATCTACCAAAAAACACTGTTCCTGTCAAGTTAAAAACTTCGCAGTTAAAAACTTCACAACTCCCCGAATAAATTTCCTATAACCCGGGGAGGCTAATTTAAGATTTGATTTTAAAACGGGTTTCTGATAGATATATAGATTGATGGAAACGAAAAAGATACTGGTGGTGGATGATGAAGCCCCCCTCCGGGAGATCCTCCAGAGGGGACTGGCTCAGATGGGTGGATTCTCGGTCGAGGTCGCCCGGAACGGTCACGAGGCAATCGATAAGATTGAAAAGGAGATCTTCGATCTGGTGTTGACCGACCTGATGATGCCGGAGATGGATGGCATGGAGCTCCTCAAACTCATCAAGGGAACAAGACCCGAGATGCCGGTCATCATGATGACCGCTTACGGATCGATCGATACCGCCGTGGAGGCGATGAAGACCGGGGCCAATGACTACATCACCAAGCCGGTGGACCTGAAGGACCTTCTCCTCCGAATCTCAAAAGTACATCAGGAGAACCTCCTCCTCCAGGAGAACCGGCTTTTGCGGATGGAGCTGAGAAAAAAATTTGAGTTTTCCAACATCATTGGAAAAAGCCGAAAAATGCAGGAGATCTTCACCCTCATCGAAAAGGTGGCTCCGAGCAACAGCACGGTCATCATCTACGGAGGGAGCGGAACGGGAAAAGAACTCGTTGCCAAAGCCATTCATTATAACAGCCTGAGGGCGGACGGACCATTCATCCCCTTCAATTGCTCGGCCATCCCGGAAACCCTGGTGGAGAGCGAGCTTTTCGGCCATACCAAGGGCGCTTTTACAGGAGCGGTCCAAACCAAGAAGGGGCTGTTTGAGGAAGCCCATGGGGGAACCCTCTTCCTCGATGAAATCTCCACGGTCCTTCCATCCGTTCAGGTGAAACTTCTCAGGGTCCTTCAGGAAAAGGAAGTCATGAAAATCGGAACCACCGAGAGAACGAAGATCGATGTCCGGATGATTGCGGCGACCAATGAAGATCTTGAGACCAA
Organism: Deltaproteobacteria bacterium; assembly: GCA_020059605.1. GTDB lineage: Bacteria > Desulfobacterota > BSN033 > BSN033 > UBA1163 > RBG-16-49-23. Next base: position 24,321 of record JAGVBT010000154.1, on the reverse strand, counting down.
TATGAAGAAGGGGAATTTCCGGGAAGACCTTTTCTACCGGCTCCATGTCTTTCCCATCTTCCTCCCCGATCTGAAGGATCGAAAGGAAGATATTCCACTCCTGGCCTATCACTTTCTCGATCTCTACTCCAAGGAGGCAAAAAAAGAGATCAAAGGCATCTCAAAAGAGGCAATGGCCTCCCTTTTGGAATACCACTGGCCGGGGAACGTGAGGGAGCTGGAGAATGTCATCGAAAGGGCGGTCATCATGACGGAAGGCGAGTTCCTGGTTCCTCAGGATCTTCCCGGGGATTTGACCGGAGGATTTTCCTTTCTGATCAGGAGGGGGGCGAAGGAACGCAAATCCCTCGATGAGATCAAGTCCGAATACATTACCCAAATCATGAAGGAGACCAACGGCAACAAAAAGACAGCGGCTGAAATTCTGAAGATCAATCCAAGAACGCTCTACCGGTTCGAAAAGAAGGCGCCCATCTGAAGCTCTCATCCATCGGGATTTTAAACAGCCGAAAATATATAATATCGAAACCGGGTGAGGCTATGGGAGAACCCTTGCGGCGGCACCTCTATGAGCGGGCAAGATGCATTCCAGTTAAAACGTCAACGCCACTTAAAGTGAAATCCTCGATTCCCCTTAAATTTCAAAAATCCCGCAATTGCAAGGGGTTGGAAGTAGCCCCGCCCAGGTCCAATATTGGGCTAAGGTTAACCTTCCGTCGCACCGGATCTTCCAGCCACTCGGTTCGTTGACTGCTTTGAGAAACGGTGTTATTTATAAGTATGCACTTCCTCATGGATAAATGGTTGCCTGCCCTGCTCTATATCGTCATTCTTGCTTCATGCGCAAACGCCCAGATAACCCACCCCCCCGCATCTCGAGAGAAACCTCCTCCACCGGCCCAAAAATCCTTTCAACCCAAGGCTCCTCCTTCGAACCCCCGCGCCTATTATCATTTTCTCCTCTCACAGTTAAGACTCAAGGAGGGGAAGTTGGATGAAGCCATCGAAGACCTCAGAGAGGCAATCGCCCATGATGGAAAAGAGCCTTTTCTCCGTGTGGAGCTGGCTTCCCTGCTCATTTATAAAGGGCTTCTGAATGAAGCGGTCGAGGAGTGCAAGGCGGCCATTCGTATGGCCCCCCGGAACTTGACCGCCCACCTCCTGCTCGGCGGAATATATTCTTCTCTGAAAAAGAACCCATTGGCCATTGACGCATACCGAAAGGCCCTGGAGATTGCGCCCCAGCACCTGGAAAGTCATCTCTACCTCAGTTCTCTCTATGCCGAAGGCCGGGACTATGAGAAGGCGATCGATCTTCTCCTGCAGTTCCTCAAAATGGAACCGAATTCCGTGATGGGCCTGTACTCCCTCGGAAGGATCTATGCCGAAACAAAATCTTATGATCAGGCAAAGGAATATTTTCTAAAGGCGCTAACCATCGAGCCGCATCACGTCTCCGTCCTCATGGATCTGGGAATCGTCCATGAGATTCTCAACGAAACCCTGCTGGCATCCGAGGTTTACCAACAGATTCTTACCCTCTATCCGGACCATAAACAGGCGAGAAACCGGTTGGGACAGATTTATATCAAAGAAAAAAAGCTGGATGAGGCGTTAATCCATTTTCAGGAACTCCAGAAATCAGGTCCCGAGGATCTCAACCTTCGGACAAAGATCGGTCTTATCTACCTTCAACAGGGAAAACTGGACCAGGCCATCCTTGAACTCAACCTTGTCCTAAACGCCAACCCCGGAGACGACCGGGTAAGGTACTACCTGGGCGCCGCTTATGTCGAGAAGGGAACGCTCGATCTGGCGATTGTGGAGTTCAGAAAGATAACCCCCGAATCGGATCTCTTTACGGACTCCCGAAGAAGCATCGTCCTGGTCCTCACAAAACAGAACAGGACAGAAGAGGCAATCCGGCTGATCGAAGAATCCCTCCAGGCCAAACCGAAGGAGGCGGATCTCTCTCTCCTTCTTTCCGCTCTCTTGGAAAAAGAGGAGCGGTTTCCGGAGGCCCTCGTAGCCCTCCGGAAAGGACTGGCCCAAAACAAGGAACATGTCGACCTCTATTATCAACTGGGAGCCCTCTACGATAAAATGGGAGATTTTGACAAGATGGTCTCCCAGATGAAGGAGGTCTTGCGTCTTCATCCCGATCACGCGGATGCCCTGAACTACCTGGGTTACTCCTACGCTGACAAAGGCATCCATCTCGAAGAGGCGCTCCAATTGATTCAGAGGGCAATGGCCTTAAAACCGAATATGGGCTATATCATCGACAGCCTGGGCTGGGTTTACTTCAAACTCGGGGAATATGAGCGGGCGGTCGCCGAACTCGAGAAGGCAAACCAGTTAACCCCCAACGATCCCACCATTACCGAGCATCTTGCGGATGGCTACTCAAAGCTGAGCCAGGTTCAGAAAGCCGTGACGCTCTATGAGAAGGCTCTCACCTTGAATCCGAAATCCGATCAGGCGGAGAGACTGAAGAAAAAGATCGAGGAACTGAAAGAAAAGCAATAGTTCAAAATCAATGATCAATGCCCCATTGATGTTAACCTCCTGCAACAGGAGGGAAGATGGAAAGGACATCCCCTTCTTTTAAGACCTGCTCCTTCTTTCCATGGACGCCATTGACCAAAATGATCTTGGGCATTTCCTCCGGAATGTTAAGTCTCGTCAGGATTTGCCGGACCTGCGTTTGGTCATCGACCTCCATCTTGCATGAAAAACGGCCGCTTCCCTTCGGGAGATAGTCCCGAAGCGTGGCAAATAATTTTACCTCAATCTCCATGACCATGAATGATCCCTCTTCCTTTCACTCAATCCCGAGCTTGGCCATCAAATTCGGTGACGGCTACGAAGCCCGTCAGGAACCATGAACGTTAGACGTTGAACGATGAACTCTTGATCATCCGGTTTGTTCAGGGTTCATCGTTCGTTGCATCAAAGGGGCGCCGTTACCGTTGGACGAACCCTTTATAAAAATGTGCCAGAGTACCCCCCAGCTCTGCTGCGGGGTACTTCATTTTCTATCTCATTATATTCCGAAACCGTTTTGTTGACAAGGGTATTTGACAACCCCTCCAAGAAAAGATAAAATTTAATGTATGCTTTTACCATTTTATTAAAGGAGCAAGCCATGGGTAACAAGACCACGAAGCGATTTGTTTTTAGTCTCTCCATCATTGCCCTTCTTTTCGGGCTCTTCTTCTGTATGGGCAGAGATAAGGCAGATTCGCTTCCCAAAAATGACCAATTGTCGACGGCCAGGTCCCTCGGGCAGGCATTTGTTGAGGTGTCGAAAAAAGTCCAGCCATCCGTTGTCAATGTCACGACCGAAAAAACGATCACGATCAAACCGTGGGAAAAATTCGGGGAGGAATTCTTCAAAGGGAGTCCCTTTGAAGAATTTTTCAGGGGATTCGGCGCCCCCCGGGAAAGAGGCAAGGAATTCCGGCACAGGCAAAGAAGCGGGGGATCGGGGGTCATCGTCGATAAGGAGGGTTACATCCTGACAAACAACCATGTGATTGAAGGAGCCGATAAGGTGAAAGTCCGTCTCAACGATGGGAGAGAGTTCACGGCAACCGTTAAGGGGCAGGATTCGAGAACGGATCTGGCCGTTCTCCACATTAAAGCGAAAGACCTTCCTGTGGCGACGCTGGGAGATTCGGATAAGATCGAGGTCGGAGAGTGGGCGATTGCCATCGGAAGCCCTTTCGGCCTGGAGCATACGGTGACCGTGGGTGTGATCAGCGCCAAAGGACGCTCAGGGCTGGGAACCGGGACCTATGAGGATTTTATACAGACCGATGCTTCCATCAACCCGGGCAACAGCGGAGGCCCTCTCTGCAATATAGACGGGGAAGTGGTCGGCATCAATGCCATGATCATCCAGCCAGGCACAGGGATCGGTTTTGCCATTCCGATCAATATGGCCAAACAGATTTTAAGCGATCTCATCAAAACAGGAAAGGTCGTGCGACCCTGGCTGGGGATCAGTGTCCAGGACCTTACTCCCGAGATGATGGAACACTTTAAAATCAAGGAGAAAGAGGGGGTGTTGATCGGGCAAGTCTACCCCAACACAGGCGCTGAAAAGGCCGGGTTGGCATCAGGCGATATCATCAAATCGGTGGATGATCGGCCAGTTAAAAATGTGGGGGAACTGATCAAAGAGATCCAGAAGAAAAAAGTGGGGCAGAAAGTGAAGCTCGGCCTTGTGAGAGACGGCAAAGCGACGGTAATTGAGATAACCACCTCTTCCATGCCCGAGAAGGCTGAGTTGCAAAAAGAGAAGGAAGGGGAAGAAAAATTGGGGGCAAGGGTTCAGGAACTCACGCCCCAGCTCGCAACTCACTTCCGAATTTCCGGGATCAAGCAGGGCGTGGTCGTCATCGAAGTGGAGGACGGAAGCCTCGCGGATGAGATGGGCCTGAAGGAGGGAGATGTTATTCTGGAGATCAACCGGAAGAAGATCGAATCATTGAAGGATTTTGAAAAGGCAATGAAGGATGCCAATATTGAAAAGGGTGTTCTTTTTCACATCCACCGGAAAGGAAGTAGTTTCTTTTTGACCTTCAAACAATAAATTCGAAATTCGAAATAAATTCGAATTTTCGAAATCCAAATGTCCTAAACTTATTTGCTCTGAAAATTTCCAATTTGGTCATTTGAGTTTGTTTCGAGTTTCACCTGCCTGCGCGAAGCCCCGCCTCCAGAAGCCTTGCGGAGGGCAGGCGCTTTGGCGAAGGCAGGGATTTCGTGCTTCGAGTTTGAGCCGCAGGGGGGTTACCCTGCCGCCTTCACATATCTCATTCTCAGGTCGAAGAGAACGCCTTCCAGGAACTTTTCTTCTTCTGAAGCCAGATTTCCCCTGGTTTTTTCTCTGAGCATTCCGATCAGGTCAATGGTCTGTTTGGCCAGGGAAAGATTTTTGGACTCTTTTTGGGTAAAAGGATCTTCGATCTCCCCCAACTGGATAAGGGCAGATGTGCTAAGTGAAAAAATGAAACTTGAAAAATTGATCTCCGGGAGAGGACCCTGTTCTTCCGAAGCCTCTCCCTTTGATGGCTCTTCTCTTAATGGCTCCCCTCTCTCCTCTTCTTTGGCAGGAGAAACCTTCTCTTCCTCTTTCTTGGCGGCAAACCTCTTATCCCGGACAACAAAACCCTTTTCTTGCTCCTCATTCCTCTTTTCGTCAGCCATGGTATCCTCCGGACAAGGTCGTTTATATGGATAAATAGATAATTTTATACAATAAAATCAATAATATAATTGATGTGTCTTGACTTTAAAAAGTTAGTATATTATATTATTAGCACTCTTTCTTATGGAGTGCTAATCTATCGGTACGGAGTTTATATAATGTCGAACTTTCCCGTTGTCAAGAATTCCCTTGAAACTTATCTCGTACAGATTAATCAGTTTCCCCTCTTATCACCGGAAGAGGAATTGAAACTTGCAAAAAGATATTATGAAAACAGTAATGATATCGAGGCCGCACACAAATTGATTACATCAAACTTGAGGTTTGTTGTCAAGGTGGCGCTCGAATATAAGTCCTACGGTGTCAAGCTGCTGGACCTCATCCAGGAAGGAAACATCGGGCTCATGATGGCGGTGAAGAAGTTTAATCCCCACAAGGGATACCGGTTTATCTCTTATGCCATCTGGTGGGTCCGTGCCTATATGCAGAATTTTATTATTAAAACGTGGAGCCTGGTGAAGATCGGAACCACACAGGCCCAGAAGAAACTTTTTTATAAGATCGGAAAGGTGAGAAAGGCCCTGGAAGCTGACCGGGAGAATGAAAAAAAGTATGAATCCCTGGCCAGAGACCTGGATGTCCCCAAAGAAGATATCATGGAGATGGAGCAGAGGATGGCTTCAAGGGATCTCTCCCTCGATGCCCCGTTTGATGAAGGAAAGGAACTGACGCATCTCGACCTCCTGCAGGAAGAATCCCCCAATCAAGAGGATCGGCTGGCCGAGGAACAGGAAAAAGGGATCCGGGAACGGGAGGTCCAGAAGGCTTTGGAACGTTTAAACCAGAAGGAGAGATTTATCATCAATCACAGGATTATGTCCGACGAACCGCTCACTCTCCAGGAAATTGGCAGCCAGCTAAAACTGTCGCGGGAACGGGTCAGGCAGATTGAAAGTGAAGCGCTAAAAAAGTTAAAGAAAGAGATGAGCACCAGCGTCAGCCTACAGGCTTAACGGGAGGGATAGAGGAATGCCGATTTATGAATATCAATGCAAGAAATGCAGTGAGGTTTTCGAGATTTTTCACAAAATAGATGAGGAGTGCAATGCCGCCTGTCCAAAATGTTTAGGACCGGCCAAAAAGTTAATCTCAGCCACCAACTTCATCCTCAAAGGCTCCGGCTTCTATGTAAACGATTACCCTTCCAAAAGCCGCAAGGAAGCAGGTAAGTCGGAAAAGGAGTCGTCTGAAAAACCGATAGACGCAAAGAGCGAGGAGAAGAAGACAGAAAAGAAAGCCGATGTAAAATAAATCTTACCCCCTCCCTTTCTTACCCCTCTTTGATTCCCCCTCTCCAAGTCGTTGGGAATCACCTAAGGACAAGACCCTCAACCCAGCAAAAAAGTAATAATTTTCAGAGAATAAACTCCGTTAGAAAGTCTTCGATTGTTCCAATACGATGGCCCACGCGGGCCTTTCTAACGAGGAAAATCCCCCCTAAAAGATCTTGTGAATTGCCATATTATTAAATTTTTGGTATAAATGGTTGAAATTCCGGGGGGGGGAGGTGACCGAAACAGACGCGATTAGGAGTGCTTGATACAAAGATTTTAAAAATTGATAAGTTGTCTCAGAACCTGCTCCCCACCTTTTCATCTTTTATGGCTTAGAAAAGGACAATCAATGCCCCGTATCTTCGATAATATAGACCAATCTCTTCTCCCAGCGCTTCAGGAGACTCTCGCCTTATCAACCCGATCTGACTTTTGTGTAGGGTACTTCAACCTACGGGGATGGAAAGCCATTGATGAGTTTATTGAAAAATGGTCGGGCGGACCTGAGCACTGCTGCCGTCTGCTCGTTGGGATGCAGCGACTCCCCCAGGAGGACCTTCATTCGGCCCTCAGCCTTTTGAAAACAGGGTGAGGAGATGGAACCGTGACAAAGAAACCGACAAGTTTGCCGGAAACGAAGGGGACGCCGTTGTACAGGCGGATCCGACAGATACTGGAATCGGCCAGAACCAGTGTGGCCAGGTCGGTTAACACGACCCAGGTTGTGGCCAACTGGTTAATCGGACGGGAGATCGTTGAAGAGGAGCAGAGGGGAAAGCGACGAGCCGGGTATGGGGAGGAACTCCTCAAAGATCTATCTGATCGTCTAACAAAAGACCGCGAAAAAGGATGGTCAGTAAGAAATCTCGAATACTGCCGGAACTTTTATGTGGAATATCCCCTATTAATAGATATTCAGAAATCGAACGCAGTGCGTTCGATTTTTACAATTACCCGAACGGGAAATGGCCACATTCCGAACGCACTGCGTACGGAATCTAAGAGTGCGCTGCCGGAAGGCCTTGCAAGAGAAAAAGGCTACGCACTGCGTAGCGAATCCTGGCAACCCGGCCACCTCCACCAGAACCTATCATGGACTCACTATCGCACGTTGCTCCGCGTCGGAAAAGCGGGACCCGGGCGTTCTACGAGATCGAGGCCCTCCGGAATAGCTGGTCCACCCGGGGCCTAGAACGGCAGATCAACAGTCTCCTGTACGAGCGTCTTGCTTTGAGCAAAGACAAGAAAGGTCTGATGCGGCTGGCCACAAAGGGGCAAGCGATACAACGGTCTGTCGATGTCTTTAAGGATCCGGTCGTCATGGAGTTCCTCGGCTTGCCCGAATCGCCAAGGCTCGTGGAATCCGGTCTGGAACGAGCCCTGATCAACAACCTTCAGGCGTTCCTATTGGGGTTGGGTAAGGGGTTTGCGTTCGTATCCAGGCAAGAACGGATCACGCTTGACGGTAACCACTTCTATATTGATTTGGTATTCTACCACACGATCCTCAAGTGCTTCGTGCTCATCGATCTCAAGATCGGCAAACTTACCCACCAGGATTTGGGGCAACTCCAGTTGTACGTCAATTACTACGACCGCGAGCGCCGGTCCCACGGGGATAACCCAACGTTAGGTCTCATTCTGTGCACGGACAAGAACGACGCCGTTGTCCACTACACTCTCGGCCCGGACCAGGCAAAGAAAATCTTTGCTAGTCGATATACACTACACCTGCCAACGGAGGTAGAACTTCAGGCAGAGCTTCGACGTGAACTCAGACTTTTAAAAAGGGAATTCGACGACCAATCCTAAAAATGCGACCGCCCTGACTACCCTTTCGGGAGGCCCCTTGGGCTCTTATTATCAGGGCGGGACCTTTACACTTGAAAGTAATGTGCAGGGTTAGGAATTAAATGTCAAGAGAATGTTTTTGGACCAAAATCAATATGAACTCCGATTACCTGGAAGAGAAAGATGATAGAGATCGTAACCCTTCTTAACTCTCGTAGTCCTGATCTCCCTGGGATCTTCCGCAGAGTGATCGAAGATGAAGGATTCTCCCGTTTTTGGGCAATCGGTGACGTAAAGATCATGGATACTCCCCTTCTGGGACTACTCTGCCCGATCCGTTGTCCTGGCCGGGTGATTGTCCAGACCTACGATTTGGCGCGTGCACTTCGAGACGCGGGAGTACCTGTAATCGGTGGTTTTCACTCTCCCATGGAGAAGGAATGTCTGGACTTCTTGTTACGCGGCAAACAACCCGTTGTCGTGTGTCCTGCCCGAGGCATTATCAACATACGTATGCCTAAGGCATGGCGAAAAGCTTGTGCCGAGGGAAGGCTTCTCATTCTGTCGCCGTTCGCTCCGAAACATAAAAGAATTTCGGCTATGCTTGCTGAAAAGAGAAACAAATTCGTCTCCTTTTTGGCGGATCAGTTTTTCGTTCCCTATGCCACTCCTGGAAGTAAGACAGAACAGCTTTGCCTAAACATGCTAAGTACAGGGAAGCAGGTTTACACATTCGAATCAGAGAAAGAAAGCGGGATCGTTAAGGCAGGCGTTATGCCGGTTACGGTGGACCGCTTCGTCTCCCAGTTAATAAAAATATTGTCAATGCCAATCGAAAGAAATAAGCGATCTGTTTAAAAAGAGGGATTTGCTCACAATGATTTTGCTACCGCCTGGACGGGAAGGGGACCTTATTTTCTATTTTGCTAATTTTCCTATATATCGAATCAGCCGGCTTATAAGTTCCATTCTCTAAGACTTTGAGGATATGCATGAAAACATGGGACCGACCTGAAAGGAACAAGGTTAAAGTATCCTGGAATGGTAAGATCATCTCTATCCAGCCACGCATTCGCCTCACCCGATCCTTCGATCAGCGAACGCACAGTTATCTGGGTTACATCCTGACGATCCAGGGTTCTGTGGATGGAGAAGAACGGACCTTTACGGTTGGGATTGGCAAGGAGGCTCAAGCCAAGCATCAGTTCGAAGCCGGGCAGGTTGTGAGCGGAAAGTCCGAGGAGGTTCTGGATCCCAAAAGTGAGGCCTCAGAATACTACAAGGCGAGCGAATTACGGTTGCTGGAAGAGAGGACGGAACAAAAAGGGATTGGGCCCCCGTGGCAAGGGGCGCCGCCGGTTTTGGAGATATATCGGGAGCGGGGTCACCGGAGATTGGATTCCCGTACCTATGAAAGCAAGTGCAGAGTTTGTATGTGGGGATGTCGTATGCTGGTGGAGATGATTATCGACCATTGGAATCCAAGAAAGAAGAAACATCGATTCGAGACTTTTTGTTATGGTCCGAAATCGTGTCCGTTTTACAGAGCGGGGCCGACCAGAAAAGTTCCTGGGAGAAGAGGGATGATCTGGGAGGAGGAAGACTGGATTGACCAGGATGCAGTTTCTCATCGAGGGATGGATGAGTAGGAGTAAATAATCATCCTTTTTTCAGATTTCTCCAGCGAAATCTTTCGTTTATGGAGAAGAATTTTAACAGGAGTGTTTGTTTAAAAAGAGGAAAAACTCTTCTAAGTAGCTAATTTAATCTTGCTTTTTCGTTTCAAGAGACCGGCGACTTCATCGAGAATAAACTGAGAGACCTCCTCTTTTGACATCAGGGGAAGATCCCGGATGTCCCCGGAAGGGTACAGAATCTTTACCTGGTTTGTCTCCGAACCAAAACCCGCGCCTGGTTTGGTCACATCATTGACCACGATCAGATCCAGGTTCTTCTCTTTCAGCTTCTTACCGGCATTGGCAATAAGGTCGTCGGTTTCAGCGGCAAAACCGACCAAGATTCGCTTCCCCTTCTTCTTTCCTATCTCTCCAAGGATGTCTTTCGTTCTCTCCATCTCAAGGGAGACGCAGGGAGTTGTTTTCTTGAGTTTCGTCGGGCTGACCTCCTTGGGCCGATAATCCGAAACCGCGGCTGCCTTAATCACAACGGAGCAGTCTTGAAAGTTTGCAAAAACCGCTTCCATCATCTCCTCGGCCGTATTAACCGGGATACATACAATATCCCCGCGGGGACTGGAGAGCGAAGTAGGGCCCGCGACCAATACGACCTCTGCCCCCCTTCTTCTGGCCACCCTGGCCAGGGCATATCCCATCTTCCCTGAAGAATGGTTGGTAATGAATCGAACCGGATCGATTGATTCCCGGGTAGGACCGGCGGTCACGAGAATGCGTTCCCCTGTTAAGTCCTTGGGAGACAGGATATCTTCCATTCTTTCCAGGACATCGTTCAAATCAGCCAGCCTCCCCTTCCCATACCAGTGGCAGGCCAGTTCCCCTTCTCCGGGTTCCATGAAATGGTAACCCCCCTCCACCAGGGTCTGAATATTCTTCTGGAGGACCCTGTTTTCCCACATATTGACATTCATGGAAGGGGCAAAAAGAACCGGCGCCTTCGAAGCCATCACCATCGTGGAGAGGAAATCATCTGCAATTCCGTTTGCAATCTTCCCGATGATATTGGCTGTGGCAGGCAGGATGACAATCAACTCCGCCAGATCGGCGAGGGCAATATGGCCAATCTTTTCTTCTTCGATCAAGGCGAAGGGGTCTATGGTAACCGGATTTCCCGAAAGAGTATGAAAGGTAAGCGGGTTGATGAACTCCCGTGCGTTCTTCGTCATGACCACATGGACTCGGGCTTCCTGTTTGACCAGAAGCCTTACGAATTCCGCAGCCTTATAAGCCGCTATCCCCCCCGTCACTCCTAAAACGACTTCTCTCCCTTTCAACATGTTTATTCTATATCATAAAAGAAGCATGTTCTCAATAGAGCAAACCATTTGACTTTCTCCCGATCCGCTGCTATCTTCTCCCTGAAGGTAAGATAACCCGCCAGTGCAAAAACGGGCATGGGTAACCCGCTCTACAAGGTTTCGAATGGCGGTTTTTTAGAATTTTATGGGAAACGGGGGATTTCACCTAAAGTGAATTCCGCCGGGGAAACGAAAGCGCTGATACGGAAAAAGGTTCGCCCCTGCCTTTGCCGAAGCGGCTTCGCGCAGGCAGGTCGAAGTCTTTCCGAACGGCTTGCCCATGCCCGTATGATCAGGATTTATGCAACATCTTGGATAAGACGGAGCGTGAAAAATGGCTGAAAGGGATCCGGTTGATCTGATCAAAGACCAGTTAAATCAATGGGAAGGGTTGGCGGGTCTCTACCCTGACCACCAGCTCTTTAAACAGTGGCAGTCGGAAACCCTAACGATTCTCGAAAAGATCTTCAGCCCAAAATCGACCCACTGTCAAAACCTTTTGGCCCTTCGATTCCGGGAGGTCACCGTCAAGACCTTTGCTTCCCCTGAGATTGATAAAATCAACTCCATGCGCTATAAAAGGGACCTCGAAAGCGCTAAAGTCATTCTCCAGTCAGCCATAAAAGAATTGACTCTGGACCGGACCCTCTTTAAAAAGATCCAGACCACGCCTAAAACGGTGGAGGTTTCCCTAAAAGGAGAATACTTTATCTCCTCCGGCATTACGGACCCCGAAATGAAAAAGGCCATTCAATCCGCTTTTGATGGAAGCGGTTTTAAACCCATTCAGGGGGCGGAGTCCCTTCATGGGCAAATCGAGCGGATCCGGCGCGCCCGGTTTGGGATTTATGACTTTTCTAAACCCGAAGTCAACGAGGCTTTTCTTGAGTTGGGAATCGCCCTGGGGATGGGAAAAGAGGTTACGATCCTTTATAAAAAAAGTTCCCGATTGCCCGAAACTATCAGAAAACTCAACGGAATCGAATATGAAAGTTTCTCGGAACTGACTGAAAAATTGAGAAAAAGAATGGCCTGAAATAATATTAAATTCTTGACAAATCCGGCGCGTTAGGGGTATAAGGTTCTCTGTATACAGTATCCAAAATTGTCCAGGGAGGTGAGTTTCATGGATGATGTACAACTATTTAAAAATTTAACGGTTTTAAGCCTCGAACAAGCAACGGTCCTTCCCTATCTAACCCTTCGGTTGGCCGAAGAAGGAGCCAATGTGATCCGACTGGAACATCCCATCTATGGAGACCCGAACCGGCGGGTAGGGGATGATGTATTGAAAGAAGACAGAATGTTCTCTTACTACCTCTCCATCAATGCAGGGAAAAAAGCCCTCACCCTGGACATAGGCGCCCCCGAAGGACAGGAGATCCTGAAAAAACTGACCCTGAAATTAAAAGTGGATATTTTTGCCACCAATCAATTGCCCAGAAATTACGCCAAACTCGGAATCGAATATGAAATGTTAAAAAAAATCAAAGACGACATCATCTGGCTGGGCATGACCGGGTTTGGTCCCCAAAGCAACGAAGCGGCCTATGACCCCGTGCTTCAAGCACGTGGAGGATTAATGGAACTTACCGGGGAAAAGGGAGGGAGCCCTCAGGTCATGGGAATCCCTCTTCCCGATATGGGAGCAAGCGAACATGGTTACGGTTTGTTGATGAAAGCTCTTTACAAGAGGGCGGTCACCGGGCAGGGGAGCCGGATCGATCTCTCCATGTTTGAAAGCACGGTTTCCTGGCTTACGCAGGCAATCACGCACACGGTCAGTTTTAAGAAGAAAGTCACACGAAGAGGGAACACCCACGAATTCTTTGCCCCTGTCTCCGTCTATGAGACAAAAGACGGCTATGCCTATATCGCGGTAGGAAACGATAAGCAGTGGGAGACGATGACAAAGATTCCCGGATTCGAAACCCTCTACAAAAAGGAATACGAAAGAAATGCAGGCCGCATCGCAGATGTGGCGAATTTGAATAATGCCATCAATACGATCACCAAGAAGTTTACGACGGCACAAATGATGGATATCTTCACAAAGGCCACCATTGCCATTTCCAGAGTGAACCCGATCGAAGAAGTGGTTGAAGATTCTCTGGTAAAACCCAATTTGCTTCGAAGCAAAGACCCCAAGACAGGGATGGAAATTGCCATCGCACCTCCTCCCATCAATAATGCTTATCTGAAATCAATGAACCGGATGCTCAGTTTCCCTCCCCGATTCGGAGAACATAATGAAGAGATCTATGGCCGTCTGTTAGGATATAGCCCGGAACAGTTGAAGGAGTTGAAAGAGAAGAATGTTATTTAAACCTAAAAGGGTTCAAGGATCCGAGGGTCCGTGGGTTCAAGTGTTAATTTTTGCAAGGAGCTTTTCGCTGGACCCCTTGAATCCTAGGCCCCTTGACCCCTTTAGAAATGACGAAAGGAGTAACCATTTATGGCCATCGATTTCACGTTTACCGAAGAGCAGGAATTCTTCAGGCAAACCGTCCGTGATGCGGTAAACCGTCTGATCATGCCCCGTGTGAAGGAGCTGGATGAAAAAGAGGAATTCCCCTGGGACCTCTGGAAAGATTTTGCCGGCCTTGGATATCTCGGTTTAAGGCATAAAGAACAGTACGGCGGGATGGAGACCGATACCCTCATGCAGATGATCTTTTACGAAGAACTGGCAAGAGGCTCGTGCGGATTTTCCATGTCGGCAACCATGCAGATTCTGATGGGAACCTATTTCATCGCCCGTTTTGGAAATGAAGAGATGAAACAGAGGGTCCTGGTGCCGGCGATCAGGGGGGAGAAGATCGGTACGATCTGCTTCACCGAAGACCAGTCCGGTTCCGACCTCGGCGGGACAAGGACGCTCGCCACCAAAGTGGATGGAGGCTGGAGGATCAATGGAAGAAAACAGTGGATCACCAATGGGCCGATTGCCGAGTTCGCGACCGTTATGACCACGGTGGACCCCAAACTGGGCCTGAAGGGTCTTAACTTCTTTCTGGTCGAAAAGAAGACGCCTCAACGGGATGGGTTTGTCCCCGGACAGAAACTCCACAAATTGGGGTCCCGATGCTCGGTCACCGGTGAGCTCGTCCTGGACAACGTCTTTGTCCCCGACGAGAATCTCTTAGGTGAGGAGGTCGGCAAAGGGGTTCAATATGCCGGAGAGATCCTCAACGAAGTCCGTGTGATGACCGGGATGAATGCCCTGGCCATTTCCAAAGAAGCCATGGAGGATGCGAAGCAGTACGCCAATAACCGGATCGCCTTCGGGAATCCCATCAGTAAGTTCCAGTTGATTCGTGAAAAATTTGCCAAGTTCTGGGCCTGGTACGAAGCTTCTCGAACCTTCCTTTACCGGTGCGCCTGGATGATCCAGAGCAACATCCCCTGCACCAACGAATGCATGCTGGCCAAGTATCACGCCACGGAAATGTGCATGGTCGCGGTGGAAGAGGCCATGAGGATTTACGGAGGAAACGCTTTCTGCAGCGAATATCCCGTTCAGCGATTCTGGAGGGATGCCAAATTTTTGCTCTACGGAGGCGGCACCCACGAAGTCCTGTGTGACTACCTGGGAAGAATGTACTGCAAAGATTAACAATCCGTGAGAGCGGAAGGTGCAAGTCGTAAGTGGTTTACCCCTTTCCCCTAGCGCCTCACTCCTTACGGGTTCAGATTCATTGGAGGTTGGGATGGAAATCTATGTTTTGGTCAAGCAGGTTCCTGATCCGGAGGCAATCGTCAAAGTCAAATCGGATTTGGAACTCGAGATCGAAAATAAATATTTTACCAGCTTCTTCGATGAGATTGCCGTGGAGGCAGGCCTGAAACTGAAAGAGAAGTTCGGCGGCAAAGTAACGGTTCTGACCGTGGATAACCGGAAAGTGGACGCCCTGAGAAGGGGTATCTCAATGGGGGCGGATGACGCCGTTCAAATCGCAGATCCCGCTCTGGAAGGTTCCGATCAGTTTGCCATAGCCAGAACCCTTTCCGCCTATCTCAAAGACAAACCCTTTGATCTCATTCTAACGGGAAGGCAAGCCATGGACGATGACGCAGGCATTGTCGGACCGGCAGTTGCCGAATGCCTGGGAATCCCTCACGTCCATTCCATCATCGGCCTGGAAGTGGACGATCAGAAGAGGGAGGCAAAAGTTGTCCGGGAAGTCGAAAATGGAAAAGAACATCTGATGTGCCCCCTCCCCGCTCTCTTCACGTGCCAGAAAGGGCTGAATACCCCGCGCATTCCACTGGTCATGAATGTGATGAAAGCGATGAAGACACAGATTAAAAAAATCGATCTTGCTTCCCTGGGTTTGTCTCAAGAGGATGTGGGTTCTCAGGCCGTCAGGGTGAAGGTCCAGAGATATCTCCCCCCGCCGAAGCGGCCCTCGGTCAAGATGATCAAGGAAGATTTCCCTGATAATGTGAAGACGCTGGTCAAACTGCTTAGGGAAGAAGCAAAAGTTATTTAGAGTTACGAGTTACGAGTTTCAAGTTCCGAGTTAAATAACTCGAAACTCGAAACCCGAAACATGAAATGGGGTGTAAGCATGCCAAACGAGATTTGGATCTTAGCAGAACAGCAGGACGGAAAGGTAAAGAAGATCGTTCTTGAGCTTCTTTCTGCGGCGATCGATTTTTCAAAAAAGACAGGGCAGGAGGTCTCTGCCCTTCTTCTGGGAAGCGGCTTGGGGGAATCGGTAAAAAACCTGAGCCCTTTTGCCGATAAAATCTACCTCTTGGACGATCCGTCCCTCATCCCTTATACCTCCGACCTCTTTTTAACAAGCATCGCCTCTCTGGTAAAAGAGCATCAGCCTTCCATTCTTTTAGGAGGAGCTACATCGACCGGAAAGGACCTCTTTCCGAGGCTTGCCATGCATCTTCAAACAGGCTACGTGCCGGATTGTACGGGTCTATCCATGGGAGAGGATGGAAAACTCACAGCCATGCGCCCTCTTTTTGGCGGAAAAGTCTTTGCCGAAATGGCTTTCTCCGGGGCCGGGCCTCAAATGGCCACGGTGAGAAATAATACATTCCTTGTCAATGATAAACCTGATCGAACGGCAAAGGTCATTTCGGTCTCGCCTCAAATCGATCCGGCCACAATTAAGAAGACGGTGACCGGATTCGAGAAGGCTGCCGGCGCGAAGCTGGACATTACGGAAGCGGATATTGTCGTTGCGGCAGGCAGAGGCATCAAGGCTCCCGAGAACTTTAAGATCATGGAGGATCTGGCCGATGCCATCAATGCGTCTGTCGGGACGACACGGGCCACCGTGGATGAAGGCTGGAGGGATCTTAAAGACCAGATCGGAAAGAGCGGGAAAAACATCTCGGCCAAACTCTATATGGCCTTCGGCATCTCGGGCGCCATCCATCATGTGCTTGGCATCGGCACCTGTAAAACGGTGGTGGCGGTGGATAAGGACCCGAATGCCCTCATCTTCAACTACGCCGACTACGGCATCGTCGGAGATCTCTTTCAGATCGTGCCCGCCCTGACAGAAGAATTGAAAAAAGTTTTGTCCACTGAATAGGTTTTTTAATCGGGAATCATCCCTTCCTTTTCTACACTCTTCTCCCCCCTGGACTTGGCTCTAAATATTGTCATAAATTTCTGTTTTTGGTATATATAGTACAATTTGGATAATGTTCCATAGAGTAACCCTGTTACACTGAGTTCTGGAGGCTGGAGAAGGAGGCAGAATCATTGCTGAAAGGCCTGGCCGAATGAAAACAATCGCCAACACGGCAATGTTGACCACACCGGAGTACCGGCAGTTTATCGAAGATTTGAAAGCGCGCTTCACCGCCGCCCGTATTTCGGCTGCGAGGGCCGTGAACCGCGACCTGATCCTGCTCTATTGGGACATCGGACGCGCGATTGTCGAGAAACAGCAAACCCTCGGCTGGGGGGAGTCCGTGGTGGAAATGGTCTCGGCAGATTTGAGGCAGGCGTTCCCGGGCATGAGCGGATTTTTACCCCGCAATGTGTGGTATATGCGAAGGTTTTATGAAGCCTATACGAATTCTGAATTCCTCGCACAGGCTGCAGGAAAAATCGAACGCGGTAGGAGAAACCAAAATCTGCGACAGGCTGTCGCAGATTTGCCGGGCAAGGCCAAGGCAGGCGAAGATGCCGGAGCATTGGCTGAATTTCTGCCACAGGTTGTGG
Organism: Deltaproteobacteria bacterium; assembly: GCA_020059605.1. Classification (GTDB taxonomy): domain Bacteria; phylum Desulfobacterota; class BSN033; order BSN033; family UBA1163; genus RBG-16-49-23. The sequence continues at coordinate 6,787 of JAGVBT010000154.1, read as the reverse complement.
CAGAAATTCCATGGGGTCATCACCGGCTAATCCTCGACAAACTTACCGACCCTGCCGGTCGACTCTACTACCTTCGGGCCACCGCCCGGTTCGGTTGGTCACGCAATGTTCTTCTCAACCAGGTTAAGGCTGGTGCTTATGAGCGGGCAGTGAAGGAAAAGAAAACGCACAATTTCCCCCTCGCTCTGCCGGTGTATCGCTTGCAGTCGAAATTGCCGAGCGAGTTGAAGGGAAAACTGCCGACGGCACAGCAGCTTTCTGAAGCCGTCCGCGCCGCACTCCCAGAAAGGAACGGCAAGTAGATATCTATTCAATCAAACGAGGATTTGGCGGAGAATACAAGTGCGGGATAATGAATTTATTTTGTATGGGTCTGAAGGCTCTTGATAATTAACATCCTGGCATAGGTGGTAGTCGGCAGCCCCTCCTTATCGGCAAGCTCTCTTAACCTTCTTATGAACTTAGGCTCCAAACGTAATGAAATAACTTCTTTCTTGGGTCGAACGAAAACGACCTCTTTCGTTATCTCAAAATCATCGTGATAGTCCGTTGAATCATGGGTAGCCCAAAATTCCCTTTCTTCTTTTAAACTTTTGAATTTTGGTACTTTCATTCTTTCCTCCTTCTATAAAATCTCTTTTCCTTTTCGGTCATGTCTCTGGCTGTGACGATTTTTGTCTTTTTATATTTTGAGGCCCACACGACCAATAATAACCTCCCTCCATGGGTTTTCCCATAAACAAGATATTTCCCTTCTTTTCCCCGCATCATCAGAGGTGTGTCAACATCATTAAACAATACCTCTTCAATCTCTTCCGGTGAAACCAGGTGGTTCGAAATATGATCAACTGTTTCCTGATCCCATGAGATTTTTTCTATTTTCAAGATATCCTCGCCTTGCTAATAATGTAATACATTTTTAATAAATAGTCGAATGGCTGTCAAGCCAAACTTTAGAGTCAATTCTCATTTGATAATTATTTGCAATTAGTGTAGTAATAATATTAATTCTTCAAACAGCAGCGGATGAATCGTGGAAAAAGTAGATGTGATTATTGTGGGGGGAGGATTGGCAGGGCTTTCCTGCGCTTATGAATTGGCCGATTCGGGGATGACTGTGCTTGCCCTGGAGCGGGGCGATTTCTCCGGAAGCAAGAATGTGACCGGAGGAAGGATCTATCTCCGTCCCATCCTTCCTTATCTTCCGGGCATCTGGAAAGAAGCGCCCTTAGAGAGGCACGTGACAAAAGAGGTCTTCACCGCCATGGGGAAGACCAACTCCACCACCTTCGAATTCTACAGCGACCGATTCAATCAGACGCCTTACCCGAGTTACACAATTCTCAGGGCAAAATTTGATCGCTGGTTCGCCGACCTCGTCACAGAAAAAGGAGGTTTCGTCATTCCCCAGAAGACAGTGGATGATCTCATCATAGAGGATGGAAAAGTCATCGGAGTGAAATCCGGTGATGAGGAGATCGGAGCGGACTGTGTGGTGGCGGCAGATGGAATCCTCTCCTTTTTAGCCGAGAAGGCAGGGCTCCGGAAACCTTTTCAGCCCCAACATTTTGCCCTCGGATTTAAAGAAGTGATTCGGCTCGATTCAAAAACGATCGAAGACCGGTTCCGGCTGGGCGAGGACGAAGGAGCTGCCCAGCTTTTCTTCGGTTCTCTCACCCAGGGAATGATGGGAGGAGGGTTCCTCTATACCAACAAAGATAGCCTTTCGCTCGGTTTAGTCGTTGGCCTTCATTCTCTCAATCTGAAAGAACCTCGCGAGGAAGTTTATAAGCTTCTGGACACATTCAAAGAAAGGCCTGAAATCAGAAATCTGGTCAGGGGGGGAGAGGTTATCGAATATTCCGCACATCTCGTCGCGGAGGGCGGGATTCATCAAATGCCCAAGCCCTATACCGACGGGATACTCCTGGTAGGTGATGCGGCCGGGCTTGGACTCAACATGCTCTTTACGGTGAGGGGGATGGAATATGCCATGGTCTCTGGTATCCTGGCAGGCCGGACGATTAAGAAAGCCAGGGGGAGAAACGACTTCTCAGCCTCCTCCCTTGCCGAATATGAGAAGCTTCTCAACGATAGTTTCATCCTGAAAGAAATGAAGACCTTTCAAAATACTCTCTCCATACTCGAAAATAAACGGCTTTTTACCAAGTATCCGCAGGTGATCTCCGATCTCTTCGAAAACGTGATGTGGGTGGATGAGAATCCCAAAGAAGCAATCTATAAAACCAAAATGGCGGAATTGAAGAAGGAATTTTTAAATTTCGAAACCCTGAAAGACTGGCTGCTTTTTAGAAAAATATAGCCCCAGGTGGGTAAATTCGAATATCGAAGCACGAAATTCGAAACAAGCACAAATGTTCAAAACACCAATTTCCAAAACTAAAAAGTTTGTATTTTTGAAATTAGAATTTTGACATTGTTTCGGATTGATCCCTTCAGGAAGCTTTGCCCGATATTCGAATTTCGGATTTATGGAGATGTTTGATGAAAATCACTGAGAAGTTAGCTTTAGATGCCTTTAAAAATGATAAAGAAACCCATATCCTTCTCGACCACAAAATCTGTCACACCTGCAAAGAGCGGTTCTGTATCTATGCCTGCCCGGCAAACCTCTACTCCCTGAATGAGAAAGGAGAGATGGTGGTGGAATTTGCCGGCTGTCTCGAATGCGGAACCTGCATGATCGCCTGCATCTATGGTTCGGTCAAATGGAAATATCCCCGAAGTGAATACGGCGTCCAGTACCGCTTCGGATAATTGGAGTAAACGCACTCGCCGTTGTAAGAGTTGACAAAACCAATGTTTGATGATAAAAAGCAGACACATTGAGATACTGAGCGGCAAAGAGAAATGAACAGTCTTCAACATCCATCTAAGCTTACTGCCATGTATTGGGGTTTCGATCTTTCCCCTCCGCGATTCATTTTCCTGAATTCTTCATCCAAATAATTCTTTCTATCAAAAACCGAAAAAACCAGAGTGCCCAGGCATATCGGAGCAATCCTCTTTGTAGCGGGATATTTTCTCAAAGTCGTCATCCGGGAGGAAACAAAAGATGCGCAAGAACACCAGCAGTTCAAATTCCGGTGGGAGTTCCCGTTCGCTTTTTTTCCTGCTCCTAATGACAGTTCTTCTCCTGCCCGGTTTTAAAATCGAGGCGTCTTCCCGGGGGAAGACTCTTGATTGGCTACGGGTCGTCAGGTTGAAACCGGAGTTAAAAGTTATGGTTCTTATTGAATCGGACCGCGCGCTATCGCTCGATGATCTTACCACCCTTGGAGAACTGGGACTGGCTTCCGGTGACCGCGATCCAGCGCTTTTTTTAGGACTTCGGCAGGCCATTTTTTCCACAAGCCTCAGGAACTGGATAAATAGGCGTTCCCTGCCCGATCACATGAAAGGGAAATTGCTGGATCGGTTCATCATGAGTGGTATCTATCGGACAGAATTCAGAATAGAGAAAGAGGGATATTGGGGCCCTTTGGTGCTTGAGGTTACAACGCCGAGAGACGGTTTTGGAAAAAGATTATTATATTCCGAGAATATCATCCGGCCAAAAGTCTCGACCGAGACTTACACGGATTCCGGGGAGAACCGATGGCTCCGAGCCAGTTACCCGGAAGTCAAGCATGGACAGACCATAAAGTTAGCCTTTGCCTTCCGATATTTGGTCAATATGTTGGCATTGCTCGACCACGACCTCATGCTGGTGGACCAGTTTCAAGACGCTCCTATTCCGGAAGAGATCCGTCCCTTCCTGAATTCCGGGTATAAGATAGATGCCGGATCGCCTCATGCCGTTGACTGGGCGACCCAGGAAAAATCAGTCCCTCTCAACGTGCGATCGGATTATCGCCGCCTGACAAACTTCTTAAAGGATACGGTGGTCTATGACCGGAAAAAAAGAGACCGGTACTTCGGCGGGAAGGCAATTTACTCTGACCTGGACGACATGTATCAAGATATAGAGGTGACCCTATCCAATCGTTTGGGCGCTTGCCCGGATACAACTCTTTTGGAATGTGCTTTCCTGAGGGCAAGGGGCATACCCTGCCGCACCGCAGGAAGGTTTAGGCACTTCTTTTCCATAGTCTATGTCCCGGGCAAGGGGTGGATGTCCACGTCAATCACACCGACAGGAATCCCGCTATTTGTTGCTCCCGGGCCAGATCATGTTCCTTACCAAAAATGGCGGCCTGGCATTCCGTTGAGGACAGTTCGATTAGAGGCTTCCATTCGAATAGAACCTGCGGAGGATTAAATATGTTTATGAACCATTTGACGTTTGCTCCCTATGATTCCCAGCGGGATCATGAGGTGGGTCAACTCTTCCGTGATTACAGCCATAAAAATCATCAATTGGAGATCATGGGCGTTTCAAAAGAGCGAATGGTCAAATATCTCGAGAAAAGTCTTTCAAAACCCAACATGCGAAGCATCTCCCTGAGAGGGAATGGACAATTGGTGGGATTGATCGCTCTTCAATCCCTACCCTGGATGAGCGAACATTTTGGTCTGCGAATGTTTGCCGTACCCCACCTTTTGGCCAGATCGGACGGTCCGCTCATTCATGTTCGCCTTTTGAGATATGTGATCGAAGAGTTTCAAGATGTGGATTTTCTCGATTGCAGGGTGGCCATTGATGATATCTATACAGCCCACGCTTTGGAAATGTGCGATTTTCGCTATGTAGGGACCGAGATCTATATGGGGCAGGTTTTAGAATCCCTATGTCCCCCGGAGCCCCATCCGGATTATGAAATCAAACCTTGCACTTTCGTTGAAAGAAACCAGGTAGTCCAAATAGCCGGGGAGACACATGTCCACAATCGGTTTGTCTACGACCCCATCATTCATAAAAATGCCGCCAATTCGCTATATAAGCGCCTGGTAACCAACTGCTTCGAGGATCACCAGTTCGATGTGCTGGTAGCCCATTCCCGGGGTGAGATACAGGGTTTTATCATCACAAAGATGAACCCGGCCTTCGGTCAAGAGATGGGCCCATTATCCGGCAGTCTGGACTTTATCGGGGTCCGTCCCGAGGCACGAAACAGAGGGATCGGGGCTGCGCTCAATCAATGGGCGCTGTATCACCTGGCAGAGAAAAAAGCGGTTTTTGCGGCGGTGAGAACTTTGGCAAACAACTATGCAGCCCTGGCCACATGTCTTCGCACGGGTTTCAGCATAACTTCGACGAGTCTCCATTTCCACAAATGGATACGCCGCCCGGCCGTGCACCACAGAGTTTTACAGCCCTATTCACGCGATGCCGTGGAAGGATAAAAGTTTATCGCCATAGAAAGGGTTAAGAATCGTGGTATTCATGGGAGGGAACGATGAAAAGCTGTTTTTTCAGGGGAGTAGCGCCAGCCTTATTATTGAGCCTCTTTTTGATGATTCCTGCTGAAAACGCCCTTTCGCAGACGGACCAGTCAGGCCTTCATATCCGCGCTCAATCTGCCGTCCTGCTGGATGCCATTTCGGGGCAGCTCCTTTTTGAGCAGAACCCTCATATCAGGATGGCCCCTGCCAGCTTCGTCAAGCTTCTCACGCTCTATGTGGCCTTTGACGCCCTTCGCGATGGGCATTTGAAAAAGGAAGACCTGCCGTCGATAAGCCCAAAGGCCTGGAGGATGGGGGGATCGAGGATGTTCATTAAACCGGGGGAAAGAGTAAGAGCGGAGGATCTGCTCAAGGGGATTGCTGTTGTCTCGGGAAATGACGCATGTGTGGCTCTGGCGGAACATCTGGCAGGAACAGAGGAGGCCTTTGTTTTGAAAATGAATGAAAAAGCCCGGGAGTTGGGATTGAAAGATTCTCAATTCAAAAACTCCCACGGGATGCCCGCCCGGGACCAGTTTACTACGGCGTCCGATATTGCCGTCTTGGCAAGACACTATACCAAAAACCACCCAGAAGCGCTGTTTTTTCACTCTCTCACCGAATTTGAATACAGCGGGATCCGGCAGCGGAACCGGAACACGCTGCTTGGGATGAACATTGGGGCGGATGGGTTGATGACAGGTTATTTGGAGAAATCGGGTTATCTCCTCGTGGCCACGGCCAAACGGGAAGGTCAACGAATGATTGCGGTGGTCATGGGTTGCGACACACCGCGGATAAGGATCCAGGAGTCACGAAAATTGCTCGAATACGGGTTTAAGAATTTTTCGACGGTTGAAGCGGTCAAAAAGAGCGCTCTCTTCGGCCCGGAGAAAGTGGCCAAGGGAAAGTTAAACAAGGTTTATCTAACTCCGGCGGAGGGGGTATGGGTGACCGTCCCAAAAGGCAAAGAGAATTCCATTTTTATAACCACCGAAATGCCGAAGCCCATTATCGCTCCTATCCGGGCGGGCCAGGCAGTGGGGAAAATTGTTGTGCAATCGGAAGGCAAAGCGCTGAAGGAGATCGCCCTTTTTTCTTCATCCGATGTCCCGAAAGGGATTTACCTTTCCTGGCCGCTGATCGCTGTGTGCGTCTTATTCTTGATCCTCCTTGCTCTTTTAACTTTTTGGTTGGCCCGGCGGCCCCGGCGAAGAATATTTCGGTCACAATGAAGTACCCCGCAGCAGAGCTGCGGGGTATCCAATTCCTTAAAAAAACTTTCCTCCCTCTTGATGCCTGCCTACCGCAGGCAAGGGGGAGGATTAAGGTAGGGGTGGTAAGAAGATCCTATCCCCCCTCACCTCGGTTGCGAGTCGAAGCGACCTAACCCTCTCCCCCCAGGGGAGAGGGAATGCCATTCATCCCCCCAGCAGAGCTG
>JAGVBT010000098.1 GCA_020059605.1 Deltaproteobacteria bacterium | reverse complement strand
GTCGCAAAATCCTGGTACGGGAAAACGGTTCTGAAATACTCGCTCCCCTTAATCTTCCCCTTCAGGCCTTCAAAAATGACTCTCTTGGCCTGCGTGTGCGTCACGGACACGTTGGCAAAAAAGAGCTTATCTTCCTTCACCATCCGGTACGTCTTTTGAGGATTTTTCAGGCAGGAGACTTCATAGATAATTCTCGCAATGGCAATTTCCGAGAACGTACTCTTCCCCCAGCCTATACTTCCGCCTAGCAGCCCAAGATAGTATTCGCAGCCAGGGTCAAAAAACTCAATCAGGTCATCCACGATCTTTGGAAAGATCGAATCGATGATGCCGAGGTAGTACGGATCCTTCAAGAAGGTATACATATCCACCGGCTTCTCGACATAATCAATACCTCTTAGCTCATCTTCGGTCTTGCTCTTCCCAATTCCGGCGTATTCTTCGAGGGACATTATGAAAAGATCCGCCTCTTCGGGCGATTTAAACGTTTTTAGCGCCTTCTCAATTACCGCCGGATCAAGCACTTTCGTTTTCTTTGACATAATCCATCCATACGCTGATGCGTAACGTCATGGCAAAATTATAGGCATCTATGCGTTGAATTCCTTTCTTCCACAAAATCTCGGTCCTGCAGGACACAATGCTTCACGTCGCTCGTCATTTTTCCATCCACCGATTCGTAGATCTCTTCCGACCTTACGTTTCTAAAATTAAGGGCGCATGAACCTCGGGTTGAACGTCCCCATCACGTCCTTGTAAACGCTTGACACCGTATTCCACTTGAACGTTGACATTTCAAGGTTCATCTCGCATCTGCTTTCAAGCCTCAAAACGTTATACTCATAGAGTCTTTTGTCGTACGATTCGCTCCGATTCCAATAATACGGATACTCGCGATAAAAATACTGGGCCACCCCTAACCTCGACAAAAAATTGTGGTCTGGGTGCCTAAACCCCATCGGGGCAATAACCAGTCCTTCCGAACAGCTTCTTATTATGTCTGCAAGCTTATCGGGCATGAGCTTATTCGCCAGCGCAAACTCCGTAAACAGATCCATCGTATGGGCCGACAGCAACTTTCTTTCTTCTGCGTTTCCTGGCCTCATAATCATTTTTAGATTCAGATCAATCGCTTCAAATCGTATCCCGTCAAAAAACGGTTTCAGAATCGATGTCGGCATTTTTGAAATCCCTGCCCCGACGCTAAATACAGTTATGACCTTCAGCGCCTTCAGGTATCCTATATTTTTTAGGTGAAGCATCGTCCCGAACATATTGATGCAAAAATCGTCATGATGCGGCTCGATTACCGTTATCGCATCGCAATCCCTTAGCAACTGCATCCTTCACTCTCCTTAGATCCTCTTCGGTCGGCAATTCGTAGTAATCCTCTGCTTTCATTTTCAGGCCAAGCTTTTCATACCTCTCCATCCGGTTCAGTGGGTGGACCTGGACGTAGTGCTCTCCCGGGGCCGGCGAGTACGATCCGACCTTTAACCCAAGCTCCTTCACGATACGATTGGCCTTATACATCCAATAGCAGTCTTCCGTAATGTTCATGTCGCTCCGGGTCATCAGGGCGGACATGCACCGATGGAACACCTTCGAAATCATCTGAAGGCCTTCGGCAAAAATCTTGATCGAATCCTTCCCGAACATCTGCCTGTAAAAAGCATCTCCCTGCTCAATCAGCGTCCTGAAATACATTTCAAACAGATCGGTCTTTTCGCGCTCGACCTTGAAGTAAACCAGCTTCACCTTTGGCTTTATCATCACCAGTCCGCCAGCCAGCGCCTCTTCCACGCACCTTGCGACGTAACCTGGCTCTATATGGTCATCGCTATCGAGCAAACCGAAGTAATCCCCCCTCAGGGTGGTCAGCAGGCAATTGGTCGCAAAACCCCTGTCCATGTTCTGGCTTCCGCCGATCGTTCTCCGTTCCACAAGACACTTGTCCTTGATGGTCTCGTAGGCATCCAGCCCGCCGTCCCTACAAAACGTGACCATCAGGTTCTTGTACATCTGCCCATTAATGCTTTCTATTGCCCTGCTTAGCTCTGAAACCATCAGAGATTCGTCCTCGTAAAAATACCTCACCAGAATTTCTACAAGCGGTTCAGACATGGGTTCCCCCGTTTACAATCAGGTTGCAAAAAGCTTGTGTGGGAAAGGGTAAGGTATCCCAGAAAACCTTTAATACGTTCAAACACCTCAATGGAATTCATGGATTTTCTTCCGTAATTGGCATAACGGCTATTTGGTCAATGTCCCGTGATCTCCTTGTTCCTCCATTTAGCCATTTCTCAATTCAAATCTATATCACATCCTATCAACACTAATTGATTTTGATAACCATCATTTTCTTGTCATGGACTTATGCTTGACCAACTGTTCGATGTTCAACTCCATCACATCACCTTTCCTAAAAATAGAAATTCATACTTAGCGCTTTCTGATCTATCGCATATACACGCTTCCCGAAAACTGTCTTGATGTTCTCATCTTTAATAAATTGCTCGCCAAGGATACAACCCTTAAATGTATATGTTGGATACAGGCCGAACATGAGGGCGTATAAGTCGCAAACACCGCGAAACTTCGTTTCGAGATCCGCGCAGAGCATCCCATTCTGATGCCCCGTACACTTTACATCAACAGTGCTTTCAAGGCATCTCTTGGGGAGATGAAGGGTTAGTAAAAGGTCATACTGCATATACCTCCTATCCAATGCCATGTAGCAGTTCGAGAGTTTTGCGAACGCGACCTGAGCGCCTATCTTCTGCCGCAGCTTTAGTAAGTTATTTTCGCGTTTCCAACCAGCCCCGGCCTTCTCCACCCCCAGCCAATCCTCGATAATATGTTCAACCATCCAGCACTCATACTTGTCGAGCGTCACCGTATACTTCTCTTCCACCGGCTTCTTCTCGAATTCAAAGGCATCAATTCGGATGGCAACCCTATCGTCCATACTCAATTGCGTAACATCAGGATAAAAAAATACCACCATCTCGCCATGCAATTACTTGCAACCCCCCATCATCACAGTGTGCAATCAATTGCATACGGAGCCATTCTCCTTCTCAACTGCCACCCCGCACCACACCGGCACCGACCCACAATGCCCAACGTGATACAGGTTGTAATTATAAGCGCTCACCTGGGACGTACAACATTCCGCGCCACAGACCATGCACCGATACCTTGTCCGGTCCGTATGCCTCTGCCCGCACAACTCACACTCCTCCGGAATCTCAGCCGCCGCCCTATCCCACCGCTCATTCACAATGCTGACATCCTGCAAAAATGCCCAGAAAAAAAACCCGAGCACCACCCACACCAAAACTATCACAACCCACCCAGCCACCACACCACCTCATCAGCACGTCACCTTACTCATCAACACCAACTCTCCACCCAAATCCAACCTCACAGCCTGAACCGACCTGCTCAACAACCCCAACCCAATCCCAAACCTCTTCTCCATCTCATCCTCTGCAACCTGAGCCGCCCTCTCAATCGACCCAGCACTCACCACCGCCCGATACTCAAACGGCACCCTACCCACCCCTTGCGCCACCACAATCACCAGCCAAACCATGTCACCACCACCCCTTCCGGACAAAAAAATTACCGGCCTGGATATTTACTGACTCAAATATACAGGAACTTCCCCCTCAACCCACTGTTTTTCAACACCTCAGCATTCTCCCTGCCATATGCTACCAGACAGGATGGAGCACCCGCATGATTCACCGGCACCGACCCATCCACGTTCAGAAACGTCAACCGCCCCCTCAAAAACATAATCCCCAACGCCACCGGCCACACATACCTAAAAAAGTTCTCCGTCTCCGTCCTCGCAAACACCAGCAATACCCCATTCCCATGCCCCGCCATCCTCTTCAACCACCCCCCAATCTCTCTTCCATACGGCGGATTACACCACACCCGCCCAAACCACGGCCTCAATAACCCATCTTCCACAACCGTAAAATGATGCCTCGCCGTATCAAACGGACGAACCACCGGAGCACAAGGGTCAAGGTCAAACTCACCCAATGCCCCGATAATACCAGGGGGCGTCAACCACTCACTCTTACCCCCCATAACCCTCTCGAACGACGTGTTCATCACGGTCCTACAGGACAAATGTTTTACTGCTCTATATTTTTGACAGGCTGGTTCGGCCTATCATCCACATCGGCGGCAGGGAGTCATGGAAATTTACTACGGCTACCGCTGCCGCCACTGCCACCGCCAAGCAGCCATCGATCTGTCCAGCCAGCAAACAGGCCAGCCATCAGGCCATCGAGTCAGAACGAATCCCTGGGCTTAAACAGGTTCTTAATGCCTGGCTTCCCCCTGGGCGCTTTCTTCCAGTTGCCAGTTGCCTCGAGCAACTTTCGAATCTCTGCCCATACTCTCGTCCTTCTCCTTGACCTATCTGACATCCCAGCGAGCTTATCGAGGACACTCAAGAACCCTTCTTCCTCACTCACTTTCCATCTTACACGCATTTAAGTTACCTCACTGCCCCACAGACGTGCCTTAACTACTCAAACGGCAGGTCCTTGCTGTCCGAATCCTTGTCTAAGGTGGACGAACGTTCACCGCTGTCCGGGACACTTTCACTGTCCGAACTCTCCGCCACCACCTCTGCCTCAACAACTTCCTCTGTGGCCTTATCCACCCTGTCCTCGATCTCCTGTACCTTTAACTTGCTCTTCACCATCTCAATGGCCTGCAGCACCCTCTTCCTCGCCTCATACGTAAGCGCCTCATACTTCTTGCTGTCCGGAAGCTCATCAGGGCGTCTCTTACTGATGCCCATCTCGCCCTGCACTTCGAGCGCAAACTTAAGGATCTCGCGGGCTTCGGCAACATCCGCAGTCATCGTGCGGATCAAATATCCCATCTTTATCTCTACATTCCGCCCTGCCCTGACCCTCTCCATCTGAAGCTCATAAAGCCCGCCCACTTCGTCCAGGATGTCCAGTATCTTGCGCTTCTTGCTCTTGTCCGTCACGTCAGCTTCCTTGGCCGCATCAATCTCCTTCCTCAGCCTCTCTATCTCTTCCTGGGCCTTCTTCTGCTCCGGCAGGGTGTCTCCCACAGCCATCAGTTCTCTTTCCCTGGCCACTGATCTACGGACAGAGTCCAACTTTAGCTCCGACAGCTCCCTGGCCTCGCCCTGGATCCACTTGGCTATGGCCCCAGACTTCTCCCCCGCCCTGATCTTCTGCTGCACTTCAGGCCAGCACTTCAAGTCTGTCAACCTACGGACGCCTTGCTCACTACGGCGAACGACGTTATTTTCTTCCACGTAACCCCCCGTTTTCACACGTTATTACCAGCCTTCCCGCCACGAGAGCCAGTATGCAAAAAGGTCATAGTTCCCATCGTCTCGGTGTGCAATCAACAGCTATGCAAAAAGTTCATATTCAGTGGGTTGTGGGTCGGCTTCCGTTGCTCCCCGTGCTTCTCATTTCCCTATGCTTATACGCAATAGCGTTTTTCCCTGCCCTGCGCTTACCAGCGCCCTCTCTGTGCTTATTTATGGGCCTGGGCTATGTCTGACTATGGGTTCTTTCTTTCTGTGGCCTTGTGGGTCATTCTGGGGCTTCGTCTTTTCTTGCCTTCGGCCTGGGGCTTTTTCCCCATTGTCTCGGTGTGCAATTATTTGCAAGGCATCTGCCTCGTTCCTGGACACACCTGTTACCCGTTGTCCGTCCGGACAGCGTTCTTTGCCCGTTTAGGACATGGCCGGACGTTAGCTGACCTTAAGCTTTTGGGCTTCCTGACCGATAACCTTAATTCTGCCGTCTTTGTACCGTCATATTCAAATGCTAATCCGACTTCGCCCTTGACAACGTGACCATATTTCTTGGCGTGCTGCGCTGCAAGAGCTTGTCCATTTTTATAATTGTCAAATACTTGCCCGCAGTCTTCACATTCCGCTATCGTATGGACCTTCCAAGTTCCTTTCTTCATCCAGCCTCCATTGTCCGTTTAGGACAGATCAACATCCCTTATGCCCCCTCCGTGATGCTTGGCAGCTTCATCCGTTCTGGATGCTCTTCCTGAAACTTGACTAACCCAGCTACCGTTTCGCCCAGTTTGAGAAAGTGATAGGCATTACAGCCTGCCTCCTTCGAGATCTCCAGATACGCCATCAAGAGCTTCACCGCCAGAATATCTCTACCCCTCAAGAGAAATAAGGGCTCATCCTCGGGCACCACCTCCTTATTCGATTTCTTGTAGATCTGACCGTCGGTGCTCACCGCAAACTTACTGTCTATGTCACGTCTCTTTTCCATCTCGACCTCCCTTTGCAATTAATTGCATGGTCTTCAATCAAGCCTTACCAGACCGCTCACAACCCTTCCAAAAGACCGCTAGGGCCTGGAGCCTCGCTCCTTGCCTTCTTTGCCTTCTTTGCCTTCCTTGCCTTGCGAATCGTCGCAGTCTTTTTCTTTATCAGTTTATTAACTTCCAACCCAAACACTTCCCTCAATCCCTTCTCTGCCCACTCTCGGTCAATCAAGCCAGCTAATTAGGTTCTTCTTTCCTGTGTGGCATTGTAAAAGCCAGATCAGTCTTGGCATCACTCTTTCTCCACGTGGAACTTTGCCATCACATCAACCACTTCAATTCTTATCTGATTCCTCTCGACGCGATCGTGGCAATCCGAGCAAAGCGTTATCGGGTTTCCAATCTCGTCGCCCCCCAACTGCGACCTCTTTTGGATATGGTGAGGGGTAAGCGATTTCATGGCCTGGCAGAACGGATTCCGGCACGTCCACCTGTCCCTTTGAAAAACCCTCTCGATCAACTGCCTATAGGGTTCCCCTGTCAGTTTTTCATTATTTGGTTTGAATAAGGACTTCTCCTGTCTCGACATCTACAATATCTCCCACAAATTCAACCTTCATAATGGACGAAACTCTGTCAAGAATCCCGGCCACAAGCTTTGCCTTCGGAATTTCATCAACGCTTTCATACGTTGCCCTGAACTCGGCACAGATCATTTCGAGCTGGTAGGATCTACTGTCAGAGCCGGTCAGCCTTCTTGAAATCTCAAGCGCACGCTCCACATTCTTGACCTGTTCTTCGTAGAACCTGAAAGCAATCACCTGCGGAACTTTTTCGGCGTCTTCCTTCGTGATCTTTCCCAGGGCATACTTCACCATGTTATTCAAGACCAAAACGCTTACCTTCTTTTCTTTCGCCACGCTAAGCCAATGACTTACGTTCTCGGCGTTTACGACGGGAAGCAATTCCTTCAGCTTTGCCCAACCAATCCCCTTTCGGTCCGCCTCATCAATATCCAGGGGGGAAAGCTTCGCATAAATATCCTTTAGGTACGTTGCCGTTCTCCACTTGATGTCGAGCACCGAATCGCAGAAATCCCGCCAATCACGATAGCCTGCATCCACGTAATACTGCTTAATGAAAATGACGTAGAGGACCTCTCCTAGCTCCCAAAACTTTCCCTCGATGTCATCCTTAATGAACATGGCTTTGGCAATAAGATTCCCCGCTTCTTCAGGGTCCTTTTTGCGCTCAACCTCGGGGAAAACCATAACCCCGTCAATTGTGACGCCCTCTTGTTCAGATGCGAGGATAGGCATCCTGGTCATTCTTTTCTTGGCCGCCCTTATTTCGGCCTCGGAGACCTCTTTCAGTTCGTCACATTCCTCTTTCGTTTCGCACGTAGACAGGCAAAACTCGAGGGCAACCCTCTTTTCTCCCCGTCTTGGACATACTACATGACTCGACATCTGCCACCTTCCTTTCCGATTAAATTTCAACCACCTCTATCCCAAACACCGCCTTCATCAATCGTTTCTTAATCCGGTAGGATGCCGTCCTCGTCGCCTTGCTCTTCACGTCTTCTACGACAAGCGCTCTTCCCTTGATGTCGCTGCGCGAAACATAATATGAGAAATCAGCTACGTAGCGGCAAGCCCTCTGCTCATTCACCTCTAAGTCGAACCTCGGGTGCACCGTCAATCCAGAGACCTCCCCGACCTTTTCCCTCATCAGCAACTGCAAATACCTGTCGGCCTCTTTCTTGCTATCAAACACATATCCATCCAAACGAACCTTTACGTTTCGATACTTCGAAAGCGCCCCCCTGCACACCTCGCACCGCGTTGCCCTAATGTCGTTGCTGGATTTACATGCCGGGCACCTTCTCGTCCTTCCGCCTTTCCCACGAAAAACTACCGCCATTGCTACCCCCTATCTGGGCCTGGTACTTTTCGGCCTTTACCATGACAGCATTCACATACCTGTCGGGCGATTTATTGATAAAGCCGCCGTAAACCCTCAATGCCCTTCGTACATCGCCGAACTGCTTGAACAAGTCCCCTAAATAACGAACCGCAACTCTTACGTTTAGGGCAGGATCATGCCTCGACGCTTGCCCCTTCAGATTCTCGGGTCCCACATACTGAGACCAAACCGCAGGCATTACTTCCATGAGACCTCTCGCGCCCGCAGAACTTACTGCATCGGTTCGGAATTCCGACTCCGCCTTCATCACGGCAAGGATAATGGGAATAGGAACGTCACTTGCCTTCGACTCTTCCATGATGACATCGGCAATTTCTAACGCCTGGCCCACGCTAAGGGGCTTATTCCTCAAGATCTCCAGCAGGACGTACTTGCATTCCAAATTCACTAAATGCTGTCTCACCACTCCATAGCTTTCACGAATCAGGTCGGTCTCGAGTTGGCTTATCCGCGGGAACAGCACCGACATTAAGAGCAACAACGCAAGAACTCCTTGAATGATAAAAGCCCGCGCTTTTGCTTTTTTCAGCAATTTGCGATGCGTTTCGATTAGCATGACAGACATATCACGCCTCCTCTCTTTTTTCTTTGGACATCTCGGCCATCTTTCTTCTTATGGCTCCGCCAAACAAATGCTCAATATGAATTTCCCACTGCAGTCCTTTGGCTTTTACTACGGCGTCCCCCAGGGTTAGGCATTCATGTCTCTCCGCCCGCGGCCCAACCAGCACCACTCTCCCGTCGATGCATTCAATCAGCATCGCTTTGGGGCCGCCATTCAACATTGTGTGCCTCACAACATCACCCCCTTTTCCCTCGATAATCGTCGCCATCAAGAAACAAGACCTGGCACATCCCAAGCAGGCGGGACACAATGGCCCCGTCAAGCCTTTCCCTCGAAAGCGTCTCCGGGTCATAATTCGATGTAACCGATGTTCGAAGGCCCAGTATCTCTCTTCGGTCAAATATCATAAACAGCTTTTCCTGGACCGTATCGGAAGGTTTCTCCTTGCCCAAATCATCGATCGCCAGATATTCGATCTCGCAGCAATTCTCTAAAATCTGAAGCTTTTCCGAAGCCATAATGTCCTCGCGAATCTTCTGCAAGAGCCATGGGGCAGAAAAGAACGCCGCCGAAACGCCTTGCCCCATCGCTGCATTGACGCTTGCAGCAAGCAGATGCGTCTTTCCTCTCCCAGGCAGTCCGATCAAAAAGAAAGATCCATCCCTTGTCATTTCGTCTCTGGCCCTCTTCTGCTTTGGTGTTTTAGGATGATAATTATCGAAGGTCTTCTCCCGCAGACTTCCCATAAGCCCGCTTTGCTCCACCAAGCGTTCCATTCTTCTCTTGAGGGCAGCTTCATTTTGGCAAGCACACTGTTTCACCATGTTCGTCCCTGGAACGGACACCCACCCGGAGCCATCACACTCACATTTTTTCGTATTTGCTGAAATCGCCGACACCTATCCCCCTCCTTTCCTTCGTCATCACTAATCTATTAACCATCGTTTTGAAAACCCCGATTGTATAGCCGGCTTTCTTTACAAAGGCATCCTCTTCAGTCAAAAATCTCCCGGCCAATGTCTTCAGCTCAGTAAATGAAAACACCTTCAGCATTGAGGCCACAAGCCCGTAATCCTTCCCGCCTCGAGAGTATGGAGCATTCTTTAACCGCTTATAGGTCTCGCAATACCAATCCATAAACTGCCTGGCATCACCGCCCGCCGCAGCCTTTCCTGTGTCAACGAACGAGGCGACCTTTTCGGTTATCTTCGCAGTCAAATGCCCAACTGTCCCATCAGGCACAGAAGAACCATTAAACAAGGGCATTTTTTTATTCAGAAAGGACTCAAACTGACGTTCAAATTCGGGTAGGCCGAAGACAGACAAATCAATACTTTTCGGCCTAAACTTTCCAACCAACAGAACGAACAAAACCTTGTCCCGCTCGTTTAGCTGCAAGAAAGACTCATAATACCTTTTGTCAATCCTACCGTGAGTGTTGCTATACTTGCTCTGGTAATAGTGGTAATCAGTGCTCCATAGGTATTCTTTTCCGGCCAGAACGCAAGACCGCAACAGGCCTGACTCGACCAAAACCGCCTTCTCCCTACGCCATAGCGATAGCTTATCGATCATGCCGTTAAACTCTCGACCTCCGTAGAGATACGCAACCAATTCATTATCGGTGAATGGCGTCATTCTTTTCGATACAAGACCAGGAAAGACAATCGGTTCTGAAAGTAAATAAATTTTCCACCATCTCCATCTCAGTCCATCGTCGGTTAGCTTCTCGAGTCGATCACCATAAATCCCATCTTTAAGAAACTTGACGTAGTAAGACCCCCTTTGCATTTAACACCTTCACCCTTCTCGTCTCGGACAACCAATACGCAACCGCGTAACGTTCGGGCATAATTTTAGAAAGGTTCGTCCTCAAAACCGGGGGGTTCATGTTCTTCTCGTTCTTTCTTCTTTGTCAGAAAATGAACCCTGTCAGCGATAACCTCGGTATACCTCTTCTTCTCTCCATCCTTCTCAAACTCCCGCGTCCTCAGCTTCCCAATCACGAGGGCGGCATCCCCCTTGCCAAGATGCTTGCTGCATATCTCAGCAAGATTGGAAAAACATACCACCCGGACCCACTCAACGGTTTCCGTTTCTCCGGAGTCTCCTTTTCGCTTCTCTGACATCGCCAGGCTGAATGATACAACCGGCGTCCCGGACGCCAGATGCTTTAAATTCGGTTCATTCCCCACGTTTCCACCAAAAAAGCAAACATTGATCCCTCTCATCTGGTTCTCCTTTATGCGTATTCTTCGCCAACCGAAACGGACGTACCGCCGCTGCTGTTCTTCTCAAAAACCAGCCTCGCAGGGAAAATATCCATCGCCTTCTCCACGTGTGTTATCACGCCTATAAACTCAAACCTCTTCCTCAGTTCCCTAAAGGCCTCTTTCATATCTTCAACTCCCTCGGTATCCAGGGGGCCAAATGGTTCGTCAGCCAACAAGCTATCGATACTTACCCCTCTTCTGTGGGCAAACACTTCGCCAATGGCAAGCCTCAGAGCCAAGGCCACCCTAAGTTTCTCTCCGCCGGAAAGGAATTTGTAAGCTTTCTGCCCATCGTCATCCTCAATGGACAGATGTATTTCGTCTCTAACTTTCTTTGTTGTCTTCGTCATCTTCTCAGTCTTTATCGTCACCCTGAGACCAGAAGAGCTTATTGTCGATAAGATTTCGTTTGCCGCGTTCTCGACAGCACCAATCCCTCTTGCCACCAGCATATACGGAACCTGCTTGAAGGCATCTTCAAGAATTTGGTAAAGCGCTTTTTTGCCCCCAAGATCTTCGGCCTCTTTGGTGAGAGCGGTGATTTGTGCATTTAACGCTTCCATCTGGGACAATTCGGTTTCGATGGCCCCAACCTTTTTTGTCAATTCGTCCTTTTTAGCCGTGGCTTCCTCAACCTGCTTGCAAATCGATTGCAACTCAATCTCAAGCTCACTCCGGTCAACCAGCGACTTCCTTAACTTTTCGATCTCACTCTTGCCCCGCCCAATCTCTTCTAGTATCTCATCGCACCGAACCGACAATTTCTTCTCTTCCTCAATCAGCTTTGGTAATTCCTCTTCGGCCAAGCTCACTTCTGGCAAAAGCTTCGTGTATCTCTTTATGTCCTCAAGTGAAGATTTCTTATCGGCAATCAGGGCTTCTTTCTCTTTGCGCTCCCTGACCACGGCAGTGACCCTCTCCCTGACCTGCTCAAGCTCCCCTTCCAACTGCTTCTTGATCTTTTCAATGTCTTCATCAAAAACCCTCTTCTTCTCGTTAAGAGCAGTCAGTTCCCGGTTAGCATCGTCAAAAACCCTCTCGTTGCGGTCCTTATCTCCCCCAATCTCTTTTTCAAATTCCGGGATCTTTCGTTTTGCTTCCACTGCGTCTTTGATAAACCGGCAGGTTTCATTCACGTAGGCAGGGTCAAAATCTGGATGGCATTGGACGCCCATCAATTTGTCGGCATCCAGACACATCTGTTTCAACTGCTCTTCCTTTCGGCTGAGCGCCGCGATTTCCCAGCTTGTCTCTTCGATCCGACGCCTTGCTTCCTCAATTTCTCTCTCAACGACCTTCCTTTCGCTTTGGACCTTTTCCGTCTTGGCTTGGTTCTGTTTTCTTAGGGCATCCTCTTCGTCCCTAATATCGTCTGCTTTTTTGATTAAGGTAGCGACCTCGCTCTCTATTTTCCCTATTTCCTGGCTGATCGCCTTCTCTTCCACTGCCTTCTGGTAGACCACCTCTTTATTTTTCAGAATCTTTGTATACCGCTCTATCTTCCCAAGGATACCGCTGTGCTGGTCCCCTATCGCTTTCAGATCCTTGTCGGCCTGGGCCTGATATGCCTTCGCCTTTTCAACCTCTCTTAACATTGCATCGTAGGCCCCGATCTTCTTCTGAAGGTCTCCCTTTTTCTTCTCCAAACCGATAATGCCCGAAGACTCCTTGTCCAACTGTTTCTTGAGGCCTTCCAACTGCTTTGCGTTCTCCCTGATTTCGAAAACCCTTCTAAGGCTCATGTCCGACCGCTCTTCGAGCAGCCTGATCTTCTCTTTCGTTTCCCTGGCAACATCCCTTGCCATCTGCTCAAATTCATCATACTTCTCCAAATCCCAAATTTTTGAAAATAGCTCCATCCTCTCGGACGGCGAGGCAGCACAGAAGAAATCGGCCTCACCCTGCTCGATAACGCTCGACTTGACGAGCGTGTCGAAATCGGTCCCGACCGTCTTTCTTATCAGGGACTCCGTTTCTCCAATCGATCCGCCCGTCAGCATCCTTACCACATTGCCGAGGCTGTCGATTTGATAAAATTCAAGGGCAGACGAACCCCGCGCGGTCTTTTTGCTTCTCTTGCGGACAACCCGAAACATCTCTTCACCAAGGGCAAAGTCAAACTCCACGGTCATCATGTCTTTCCCGTTTCGGATGTAGCCGTCCAGGTCTCCGGACCTTCCTTGCCCGAACAGGGCGACAAGCACAGCGTCAACCATCAGGGAAGACTTTCCGGCTCCATTCGGGCCAACTACAACGACCGCATCGTAACCTTCGAGCCTTACTTCCGTCTCAATGTGAGAGAGGAATCCCGTAGCCTTAATTTTGAGAAACTTCATCTATCTCACCCCTTCCCACTTTCCATTGATACTCAATGTCTCGGGCAGCTTCGACCAAACGTTCAATGAACTTATCAACACCATCCTTCCCCTGCCCCCAAATCCTGACCGCCTCTTCAACGGTAGGCTCTTGCGAGATGCCGCCCTCTTCAACCCTGACCGTCTCAGATTCTACCTCAATGGCATTTTTGATAAATGGGTAATGCAGGGCCTTAATTTTTTGGACCACTTCGTCATACTCATACCTCTTGACCCTGCCCTTTATCCTTATGGCCGTCTCGGGGCCAGCCTCATCGATCTTTTCCGTTCCGTTCTCCAAAAACTCATCAACTCTCAGGGTCAGATACTTTCTGGCCGGTAGCTCGATAAACCGCTCTTCCGTCTTAATCCATGCGCCATCGGCGTTTTGGGAAAGCTCATGCACCTTAAACCCGGCCTTCGTATCTTCTTCTCCAAAACCACCTCTGAATATCGCTCCGGAGTAGAATTCCTGGGGCATGTGCAGGTGTCCAAGCAGAACGAGATCGAACTTCTCAAAACATTCTTTCCGAATGGAAATATCGAATGGGGGGACTGTCTGATCAGGGCTATACATCCCGCTTGCTACCGTGAAATGACCCACAAGAACATTCAGGGCGTACCTGTCAAACTGCGCAGTAAACCCGTTCAGAATCTCTTCCATTTTAAAGCCCACGAAACGGCTCAATTCCTCTGGGGATAGGGTTTTGTATTGGGGGACAGTATAAAGTGCGGATTTACGGGGATACGGCAGGGTAAAAACTTGAATTTTTCGCTGGTTTGATAATATGGGGATGATTTCTGGACGATCCGAAACAT
The DNA here is from genome assembly GCA_020059605.1 of Deltaproteobacteria bacterium. Lineage (GTDB taxonomy): Bacteria > Desulfobacterota > BSN033 > BSN033 > UBA1163 > RBG-16-49-23. The sequence goes on along the minus strand of JAGVBT010000098.1, from coordinate 9,026 downwards.
AAATGCCATGCTTCCTTAGTCCGCTTCCAAATACGGAAAGAGCAGTGGCCCATTCGCCGCCCTTGCCACCGTCATGATTTCCCTTTGTAATCACAACTGGAGCAAACTCAGAAAGCTTTTCAATCGCCTCCACTGCCACCTTGATCGCGACGTTTTCGGGATTGGGTTTATCAAAGAGGTCGCCCGGTATGGCAATTAGGTCGATTTCATTTTCGGCTACGTAGTCACAGATCGCCCTGATCGACTGTATCTTGTCCCACAAACATAAATTCACTCCGTCTCTCAGAACATAACGCCCGGCAACAACACCCGTGTTCGAGATATGCCAATCTCCGCTGTGGAGCACTCGCATCGCCGTCTTCCTCCCTATTCAAATGGTAATTCTTCAACATCTGGCATCCCTTTCAGTTTTTCGTGGAACTTTCCCTTCTCAATCTCCGTGAAGCTCTCAACTGACCTTTTTAGCTTCGACTCACCGTAGCCTTTCTTCGCCATTAGTCCCTTCAAATACTCAACCTGGCCTTTGGCATCCATCTCTTCAAACGGCTTCTCCTTCGCAGGCTCCGGTGCAGGCTTTTCTTCATCTCTGCCACTTTCCATTTCGGCCTCTTGGCCAGCCGGCGTTACGTCTATCACTTTATGCTCGGGTTGGTAATCGATCATGCTTCTCTCTGTCGCCGGACCAAACAGGACGTTTGTTGCATCAAGGCCCTGCCTCAAGAGCAGATCCCTTACCTTCGGGTCGCTTACGTCGGGCGAGAAGGCAATTTTGGGGACAACGAAGGGCTTTTCCAGCTCTTCTTTCTTATAGGTGCCCTTCAACCCCAGGATCATTCGGATCACTCTGTCCATGGCCCCGGTCGAAGCAAGCTGAAGGCGAAACTTTCTCTTCTGGAGCACGTCTCGTTTCACCGACTTCTCGACATAGGACTTTCGATCCTCTTCGGTCCATTTCTCGTTCTTCGCTTTCTTCTCCCTCATCAGAGCCTGGCTTTTCTGCTCATACGAATCCCGAATCTCCTGCTCAACCACACTCAAATCAAGCATGTATTCGGCGTTCCGAACCATGTAAGTCCCATCTTCCTTTCTTACCGCAGCCTCGGCCCGGTAAGAGACAATACTGGGGTCGCTTCCATCGTCGGTCCTTCCGGAATTCTTCGCGTTCCAGATAATGCCAGCAGCAAAAGCGATCTTGTTGAGGGCCACAGCCCTTAATGAATAATTGCCGCTCCCCCAAACTACTTCGTAGACCTCGCCACCCGCTTTCGGATCGGGATTGATCCTCACAATTTCCAAAACCGGTTTGTGAAATGGTGAAATCTCTTGTATCGTAACTGTTGGAACCAAAACGTTATATTGGTTCTTTTTACGATACTCCTCTAACTCCGATTGGAACTTCTCAATTGACTTCGCCGCCTTTTCCATCTCTCATCTCCTTTCTCCCGGTTAGGGCTTTGCAAATTGGTTGCAACTCACACCTTCAGGCAACCACTGACCTTGTGTTTGTTTATCCATTCCGTGATGTCTTTTTCGACAAAACGGATAACAGACCCAATCCGAACATGGGGTATTATCTTGGCCGAAGCCTTCTTGTAGACCCAGGATTGGGACACCTTCATCCTCTTAGCGACCTCGGCGATCGTGAGGTAGCCATTTTCATCCTTCGACTCCGGTACCTCCTTTAATTCACCTTTCTTCATCATTTGTTTCTCGGGTTCCGCACATCTCTTTCATGGCAGTTGAATTTTCAACAAAGTTTTTCTTAGAAAATTTCCTTAATCAGCTAAAAATTACCCAAACGGTTGCCATCAATAAACAGTTCAACCTTTTTGACATCAAACGATTTTTGTAGTTCGCAATATTAGAAATCTTCCAGCACTTGGGTTACGTTTTAAATCAGTTTCAGATCCCCATTTTTATGGCAATGACAATCCTGAGCTGCATAGACCGATTAATGCACCAATTTTATTTCTCTTGACTTTTTTTGGATTCCATGGCATAGATTTTACAATTTACGCCATTGCATATTTATAAGGTGAGAAAAAACTAACACAATAGCGTATTTGTGTCAAATATAAAATTTACAGGTGCGTAACTTATGGGCAAAATAAAGAAATTTCAATCTCCTTTTTTTGAGCGCCTTTGCGAAACTGCGGAACGTCATTTCGGCATGGACAGGGATGCTCGTGGATTCAAAAGGGCATTGTCAAAAGCCCTTAATACTAGAGACAGTACCATCCAAAGATGGTACAAAGGTTCACATCCCGAAGCTGAATATTTTGCAAAAATATATGAGGTCTTCCAGGTAACTCCTGACACCCTCCTTGGCATAGATCAAATGCACCCGAGAATCTCGGCGCATATGGTAAAAGTACCATCACCACGCATTGAACTCTCAACGGCTCTCTCCGATAACATCGAAATGGGATCATCAACTTTTTTTCTTATCCCTCTGTTATACTGCTGTGAATCGCAGTCAATTCTTGAAACGGTAACGCTTCAGGGCATTGAAGCGAAAAACTGGACTCTCCTCAACCAACGAGAGATCCCAAGAAATAAGACAAACCTCATCTCCATGTGGTTCTGCCAGAAACTTGGATCGAGCATGCTCCCTGCCTTCAAATCCCGGGATGTTGCCATCATCGACCTGGATGACACGAATATTCAGCCCAACTATTTCTATGCGGTCTTTTGGGAAGGTCATCCGACCATCCGAAGGCTTCAGCAAATCGACGAACATCAAATCCTCCTCATCCCTGAAAACAAAGAGTACGCTATCGAAGCCATCTCAACCGAAGACAATCAGTCCCTTATCATCGGAAAAGTTATATGTTCAATCACCCACTATTAACAATCCCAAAAAGCAAACTATTCATAGGTTTACAAAAGAGATAGAAACCATGGCATCAATCCAAAAAAGCTACGAAAAGGGTTATCGTATCTATTGGCGTCTCTATTTTTCAAATGGGACCTACAAAGAGAAATACAAAACCTCGAGGTCAAGAACCATCCTTAACGAACTCCTGCACGACATAGCAAAAATCGAAATCCTTTCTCGCAGGAACGAACTTTCTCAGGAAGATGCCGTCAGAGCCTTTCACCTCAAACTGCTTAGCAAAGAAGAACTCTCTCTTCTTGGCCCAAACATGCAGGATCCAACCGACCACTATCTTCATGAGCTTAGAGCAGACTTCGAAACCAAATCAAAAGCGGAATCCTCTACCACGCACTGCCATCAGGCCAACCTCGCAAAGGCAAACATTTTAGACGAAGCCTTCAAGGACACTTCCCTTCGTAGCATCACACCCGAGCATATTGAAAAATTCAGAGCAGACAGGAAGAAAACTGTCACTAACACAACAATCAACCAAGACCTTAAAGCTCTCAGGAAATATTTGGACATTGCAGTCAATAAGGGCTACATCAAAGAAAACCCTGCGCGTAAGGTCAAACTTCTCCGCGAACCCAAGAACCGAATCCCAAGGTGCTTCTATCCAGACGAACTCAAACAATTCTTCAAAGCGATAAAGAATTTTAAGCACTTTCTCCACGGGGATTTCGGCTTCATCGTACGATTTCTGATCTACACTGGACTCAGACGCTCCGAGCTCTGCAATCTAAAACCCGAAAACATTAAACTTCATCTTAGGCAGATCCATCTTCTCGGCAAAGGGCAAAAAGCAAGGGTTGTGGGCATCAACAAATCTCTCATCCCCGAACTCAAAAGAAGAATCAAAAACGAATACATAATTGACCACTCAATCCATCCTTCTTCCATCAGCCGGGCGTTCAAGGTGGCATGCAGACGTATTAACTTACCGGATGCTCTGACCCTTCATTCGCTGCGCCATACATACATCTCTTATCTGCTCCAAAACGGAATCCCTCCCAAACAGGTCAGAGAACTTGCAGGCCACTTCAGCCTATCCATTACTGACAGATACACTCATGCCCTTCCTTCCAATAAGGTAATAGAGGACGTCCTCGACTTCGGCCAAGTGTAGCCAAAGTGTAGCCACTCCCTACCAAATTATCTGATTTTTACCACGACATACACAATTGCGAAACTTCTCGGGTGGGACCGTAAAGCTGCGTCAAAAGCATGTAAGTATTATACTTTCCCGATACTATTCATGAATTGAAGCTGGTGGTCCCAACGGGGTTCGAACCCGTGTTACCGACGTGAGAGGCCGGTGTCCTAGGCCACTAGACGATGGGACCTTTTAAAAATCAATTATCAATAAGCAATGATCTATTAGCAATTCTCAATAAAAATTCGATGGGTCATTGCTCAATAGAACTGCCGTAATGTCCCGTTCAAGTTAACCTACAACCCATTAAAAATCAAGTAGAAAATATCTATAAAATGAACAATCAAATTGAAACTGGCCGGGTTTTTTCGTATAATTCCTTCCAAGGCAATTCTATATGATCCCCCTTCGAGATGCGATTCGCTCAAAGACGTTCCCGGTGGTCAATGTTCTCATCATTGCCGCCAATGGCCTTGCCTTCCTCTGGCAACTCTCCCAGGGTCCCCATCTGAAGGAAGCTCTCCTCCTCTACGGAATTGTTCCCATCCGGTATTCCGACCCGGGTCTCTCCGCCCAATTTACGGCCTTCGAGCAGGTCTTCCCCTTCGTCGCTTCGATGTTTCTCCACGGCGGCTTCTTTCACATCCTCGGCAACATGTGGTTCCTTTATATCTTCGGGGATAACGTGGAGGACAGGCTCGGTCATACCCGTTACCTCATCTTCTATCTCCTTTGCGGGGTCGCTGCCGGGTTGATCCATCTTTACACCCACTTGGACTCCAGGCTCCCCACGATCGGAGCGAGCGGGGCCATTTCGGGAATCATGGGGGCTTATCTCCTGCTTTATCCCCGCTCCCGGATCCTGACACTGATTCCGATCTTTTTCTTCCTTCATTTCGTCGAGATTCCGGCCTTCATCTTTCTCGGATACTGGCTCTTCATACAAATATTCTCCGCAAGCCTTACCCCTAAAAATGTCGGAGGTATCGCCTGGTGGGCCCATATCGGCGGTTTCGTGGTCGGCCTCGTCTTCATCAAACTATTTGATCTCATCCCCAGGATGGGCATGGCGCAGGGACTCCGCCATTATACCGATAGAAAGTCAACCCCCCGCCTTCAGACCATCCTCCCTCAATCCCCTCCCGAAGGCCTGGATCTTTATGGCCAGATCATGATCACGCCGAAGGAGGCCCTTCATGGAACCAGGAAGTGGATCGCCATCCCCGGGGGGCTGAAGAAGAGAAATTTGATCGTCACGATTCCTCCGGGGGTCCGTGAGGGCACAAGGCTCCGGCTCAAAAGGCTGGGCCGTCTGGACCGCGAGGGCAATCGGGGAGACGTCTACCTCGAAGTCAGGATTTTGGATCATTGAAATCGGCTGTTGAAATGGTTAATGTGAGAGGATTCTACCCCAGGAGGCCGAAGTAATCCGGAGGAGAATTGAAATGGCACTTAGAAACCCGAAGGGAAGCGACCTCACCCCCTTGTTTGATCCCCGAAGTATTGCTGTCATCGGATTATTGAAAGAAGGCTTCTTTGGCGGCTACGTGGTAATCAAGTCCCTGCTCAATGCCGGTTTCAAAGGAGAGATTTTCCCCGTCAACCCCTCTTATAACGAGGTCCTTGGATTAACGGTCTATCCCTCGATTAAAGATGTCCCGCGAAAAATAGATCTTGTCCTCATCATCACGGGCGCCAGGTCTGTACCCGGAATCCTCAGGGAGTGCGTGGAGAAAGGGGTGAGGGCCTGCATTGTCGTCTCGGATGGCTTTGCGGAAAGAGATGAGGAAGGGCGGAGGTTACAAGATGAGATAGTGGAGATTGCCCGCCGGGGAAACCTTCGGATCGTCGGTCCCAATACCGCGGGCATTGCCAATCCGGCCAAAGGCCTAATCCCCAACCCCTACGAAATGGGATACGAAAAGATAAAGCATGGGGCAATCGCGGTCTGCGCGCAGACGGGAATGATCAATCCCCAGGCCTTTCCATACGGAGATCTTGGTTACGGGGTGAGTAAAATTTGCGACTTCGGAAACAAGTCTGATGTGGATGAGTGCGACCTCATGGAATATCTCGAAAGCGACCCATCGACGAAAGTGATGACCCTGTATCTCGAAAGTATCAAAGACGGTCAAAGATTTCTGAAAGTTTCAAAGAGGGTGGTCTCCAGGAAACCCGTCCTCATCCTGAAATCGGGCAGAACGGAACAGGGGGCTCACGTCTCCGCCTCCCACACCGGCTCCCTTGCCCTGGATGAGCAGATCTTCGATGCGGCCTGCAAACAGTCCGGAATCCTTCGTCTTGAAACTTTCCGGGAATTGTTTGAATTGCCCAAAATCTTTGCCTCTCAACCCCTGCCCAAGGGGAATCGACTGGGAATCATCACCTTCACCGGCGGGGTGGGGGTTCTGGCAATCGACGAGGGAGCCAAATACGGCCTATCGGTCCCCCTATTATCTTCCGGGACGAGAAAAAAATTGGAGGCCATCTTCCCGGGTCTTGGAAAGAGAATCGTCGATATGGGGCCGCCGATGGCCTTGATCAATAATTATATGCCCGTCTATTCCGAAATTCTGAAGATGGTGACCCTCGACCCCTGCATCGACTCGATCTTTAATGTCATCTGGACAGGCCCTTCCGGAGAATTCATGGAGAAGTATCTTACCATTTACAGGGAATTACAAGGGAGCAAAAAACCGATCGCTTCGTGGATCTACGGGCCGAGATTGCCATTTGTCCGGGAGATGACCTACCGGCTGGAGGAACTCGGCTTCCCTGTGTTTCCGGATATCGAGATGGCGATCAAAGCGCTGGGGATGGCGAGTCAATATGCGAAGACGAAGGGAGGAGATCAATGAGTAAGACCGGAACGATTGCCCAATTGAGAAAAGAGGGAAGACGGATACTGACCGAGTTTGAATCTAAAAAGTTTCTCAAGCAGGCGGGAATTCCCGTCATTGAGACGAGACTGGCGAAAAATCAGAAGGAAGCCGTGGAGTTGAGCCGGAAGATGGGATTTCCCGTTGCGCTAAAAATTGCTTCCCCGGATATGATTCACAAGAGCGACTCGGGCGGCGTCAAGCTCTCCCTGAAGAACGCCTCCGAAGTCAGGACCGCCTTCAAGGAGATCTTGGATGGGACTCAAAAGAAAAATCCTTCCGCGTCCATTCAGGGAGTATCCGTCCAGAAGATGGCCAGGCCAGGAACCGAGGTCATTGTAGGCACGAGCAAAGACCCCCAATTCGGGCCGGTCATCATGTTTGGCCTGGGTGGAATTTTTGTGGAGGTCCTCAAGGATGTCTCTTTCAGGATTATTCCCTTAAATCGAAGAGATGCCAAAGAGATGATCGAGGATATCAAAGGATACCCGGCGCTCCAGGGTTACCGGGGGAAGGAACCGGCCGATATTCCGGCCTTAATGGAGATCATTCTGAAAATATCCAAAGTGATGGAGGAAAACCCGGAGATCAAAGAGCTCGAGCTCAACCCCATCATGGCTTACAAAAAAGGCGCCCTCGCCGTCGATGCGAGGATCATCCTGGAAGACGAAACGTCTCTATAATGAGAATTCCGAATAATCCAGAATCCTGCGGAATCATTTTTTTTAAGCGGGGTTCGATCCGGCCGTTAAAAATTAATCACAGGGTCTATGGGAAAAGCCTCACGGTAAGGGCCGCCCTTTCTATAAGGCGAATTCCATTGTGCGGGCGTGATGATCCCGTTTAACGGGTTCAGATTCTTTCCAGCTTTTCACTAATGACATGTTTGAAAGCAACCACGACCTCCGGGTCAAACTGTTTCCCGGAATTTTTGATGATCTCTTCAGCCGCTTCCCGGGGAGTCATGCCTTTCCGATAGGGTCTGTCACTTGTCATTGCATCAAAGGCATCTGCAACAGCCACAATCCGTGCGCCAAGGGGGATGCTAATAATTTCTTTCTCAGGTTTGTCAGTTACATCCATAAAATATTTATGATGTGAAACGACAATGGGAACAACCTCTTTCAGAACCGAACCCACAGAGGTGAGGAGATAGGCTCCCTTGACGGTATGTCCGTCCATTACTTCGCGTTCCTCTGTTGTCAAGGCAGCTGCTTTCCGGAGAATTTCTCCGCTAATTTCAATCTTTCCAATATCATGGAGCAAACCCGCCACGCGGACATTCTCCACTTCTTTTCGTGGGAGATCCATGGCTATCCCGATCTCCATAGCTAACTCCGAGACACGGACGGAGTGGCCTTTGGTATAACGGTCCGTGGATTCAAGATATTTCGAAAGAATCTCCAAGACTCCGATATAAGCATTTTTTAAGTCTCCCAACCGACGCTCGCTCTCTTCATAAAGTGTCCCCACCGCAATGCTTGCCAGAATGAGAAATCCTCCCCAGGCGGAGAGCTGGGCAACACTTTTGAACCAGTCCTGCTTGCTGAAAAAATGATCCGGAAATACAATGGATGACACCACGATGACGAGGATCGAGAAGACAGCGGTCAGGACGCCTAACCGGCGCCCCAGAAAGTACCCTGAGGCCAGAACCGGGAGGTAATAGAAATTGAGCACGATCGATTTCTCTTCAAAAATGTAGGTCCCGGCAAACGCAGCCAGCAGGATAATGGCAACAAGAATTTTCTCAAAATGCCTTAAGATGAATTCTTTGACTTGTTCCACGCTCCCCCCTATCACCCTCATCACGCAAGGATATGAACTATTGGATTTTATTATACCAAATAACGAAACGGTTATCAAACAAAAGAAAAATCAAGGCCATTTTGGGAAAAATCGAATTTTGTTGTAAAATAGACCTTAACATTGTAAAAAATTGAGTTAAACGGACATGGGTGAATCGTTCGGAAAGGGTTCGAGGCGAACCTTCAGGCGTAAGGGCACACACGTATCAAACCCATACTGGAATTCACCTTGGGTTAAGTCCAGCGATTCCTTTAAGACATCCGATTAACCGCCATTCGAAGCCTTGAAGAGCGATTTACCCATGGCC
>JAGVBT010000062.1 GCA_020059605.1 Deltaproteobacteria bacterium | reverse complement strand
TCAAATCGGATCCCAAAGGTCCTACGTTTTATCAACTAACGGAGAAATCTCCGCTTCAGGAACGGGCTTTCCAGCTTCTTGGACTGTAGTCATGTAACTAAAAGCCCGTTTTCTTAAAAATAGTTTAGGGATCAGTAGGTTACTCTCTTGATAATGGAGGAACTTCGGTTTAGAGCGAATCACCGCGTTCCCATCGGTCCTTCCGGGCACCGCCAGTAATCGTTTTCAATGACAGCCTACCAGGTTAGGTTTCTTTCCACGGGTCCAATAATTAGGGACCCAGCTCCTTTTTTGAACATTATCTACCCAGATAGGCTTTCTTCACATGGGGATGATCGATCAGTTTGGGGGCTTCGCCTTCGAGCAGAATTTTTCCGGTTTCCAAAACATAAGCATAATGGGCCACTTCGAGAGATCGATAGGCATTCTGCTCAACCAATAAAATCGTTTGTCCCTGGCGATTCAGGCGAAGAATGACCTCGAAGACCGAATCAACGATGATGGGAGCAAGCCCCAGCGAGGGCTCGTCAAGAAGCAGGATTTTGGGATCCGACATGAGGCCACGGCCGATGGCCAGCATCTGCTGCTGGCCGCCGGACAGGGTTCCTCCGGTTTGATTTCGGCGCTCGGAGAGGATGGGAAAGAGGTCAAACACATTTTGAAGCAGGGCGTCCATCCGATTCTTATCCTTTACGGGCAATGCCCCGATCTTCAGATTTTCGATCACAGAGAGATGGGGAAAGATCCGGCGTCCCTCCGGGACATGCGAGATTCCGATTCTGGCGATCTGATGGGGAGGGAGGTGGTCGATCCTTGAGTGGTTAAAAGTAATCGTACCTTGCCTTGGATGAATGACCCCGGAGATCGCCCTAAGGGTCGTGCTCTTCCCCGCTCCATTGGACCCCACGATGGAGACGATCTTCCCCTCCCTTACGGAAAGCGAAACATCCCATAGGGCCGTTGCAATATCGTAACTGACGGTGATGTTCTCAATTTCGAGCACGGTAATGTTCCCCGAGATAGGCCTTGATGACTTCCGGGTTATTTACGACGCGGTCCGGAATGTCCTCGGCAATTTTGCTTCCATAGTCTAAGACCGCAAGGCGGTCGCACAGCGAAAGGATGACATCCATGATGTGTTCAACGACGATGATCGTCAGGTCCTTGGTCCGCAACGACCGGATCAGTTCGATGGAGGCCTTTACTTCCGCGGGCGTCAGGCCGGCCATCACTTCGTCAAGCAGGAGGAGGGAGGGCTGGGTTCCCAGCGCCCGGGCAAGTTCAAGGCGTTTCCGGTCTTCCAACGTGACATTGAGCACCTGTTGGTCAGCCTTTTCTTCGAGTCTCACCAGCCCCAGTATTTTTTTTGCCTGTTCCTTCGCCATTTTCATGGTCCGGGCGTGGATAAAGGTGCTGACCATCACGTTTTCCAGGACCGTCATTTTGCTGAAGGGGGCAGGGACCTGGAAGGTTCTGCCTATGCCCAGTTTAGCGATTCGGTGAGGGCGAAACCCCGTAACATCCTTCCCATGAAACAAAACCTTTCCGGAATCGGGCGTGAATATCCCGGTCACCAGGTTGAAGAAAGTCGTTTTCCCGCTTCCATTGGGGCCGATAATGCCCAGGATCATCCCTTTCTCCACGGTGAGCGAAAGACGATCGATGGCGGCGACCCCGCCAAACGATTTGACCAGATTGAGGGATTCCAGCAGAATCATCTTTTTACCATTTGACCTTTTTTTTCAGCTCTTTGATTGCTTCCTTGGGTTTAAAAATTTGGCCCTCAAGAACCCCGATCAAGCCATTTGGAATGAAAAGCACGACCGAACAGATGGCCGCTCCGATAATGACCAGGTAGAAAGTCCCTTCTCCCCAAACAAGCCAGAGGACTCGCTGCACAAGCTGCACAACCACTGCCCCAAGAAAGGGGCCCCAGAGGGATCCGATGCCGCCCAGGAAGGCCATCACCACCATAAAATCCGTGATATCCGCCCTGAGAACGCTGTCGGGGTGGATGTAGGTGACCCAATAAGCATTGATCCCGCCGATGATCCCCGGAAAAAAGGCGCTGAGGGCAAACGCTTGAATTTTAATGGAAACGGTATCCACTCCGACCATCTCAGCAGCTTCTTCGTGTTCCCGTATGGCCAGCAACCTGTATCCGAAGCGGGCCCTTTCAAGCAGGAGATAAATGGTGAGGTACGTCAGCCCAGTGACCCCAAGCATTATGTAATAGAAAAAAGGAAGGTTCAGAAAAGCCGGGAGCTGCAATCCATAGGCGCCCCCTGTGATGTCGAGGATGGTGGCAACTTGTCGGAGTAACTCGCCGAAGGCCCATGTGGCAATGGCGAAATAGGCTCCCCGCAAGCGCAGCGTGGGGTACCCGATCAGCAATGCCAAAAAAGCTGAAAGGACCCCCGAAAAGAATAGCCCGATCCCAAAAGGCCAACCCAGGTGGACCATGAGGATCCCGGTGGCATAGGCGCCCACCCCAAAAAAAGCTCCGTGGCCGAAACTGAGGTAACCGGTGTAACCCCCGATGACATTCCAGCTCTGCGCCAAACCGGCCCACATGAGGACTTCCGTGGCGATCCTTATCCAGAGAGGCGATAGGAAGAGAGGAAGCAATAAAAGGGATAAGAAGAACAGAAGAAGAAGTCCCGGCAGCGTGAATCGCCGAATGACCGGGGTATGATTGATTCGGGCGCCCTCTGTCTGAAAGGTCATCATATTCCTCTTCTTAGAATGCCCTTTGGAGTGATCAGCAGGACTCCGTACATGACGATGAACAGAGCAGCGAGGGTATAGCGCCCGCCGACATATACCCCGACAAAAGACTGGAGAAGGCCAAGGACCAGGGCGGCGATGATAACTCCCGGCACGTATCCCATGCCTGCCAGAACCACGACAAAGAAAGCCAGAGTGGTGTATTTCGCCCCCATAGCTGCATGAATGGAGAAAAGGGATCCAATCAGAACTCCCGACATCCCGGTGATTCCTGCGTAGAGACTGTAAACAAACGCTCCCGTCCTGCGGACGTCGACACCCATCAGGCTCGCTGTATCCCTGTCCTGTGCGGTGGCCCGGATGATGATGCCCGCCCTTGTCTTGTAAAGGAATATCATAAAAATGATGGTTACCAATATCCCGAAAACAAAACCCGAAAATCGAAGGGCCGGTACGGTGCCGATTCCAAGCATAATGCTTTTCCCCGAGAGCCAAGTCGTGATCGACTTGATATGGTGACCCCAGATGGAGAGGGCTCCTCCTTTGGCGATGATGGAGAGCCCGAAGGTGAACACCAAACCCATAATCACAGGGTTGTGGCGTTTTCCGCTGACGGCACGGTAAATGAGAGGATAGATCAACCAGCCCAGCCCGCAGAAAATCAAGAAGATGAGAGGCAGAAAGACCATGGGGTCATAACCGAAGTAGGCCACCAAAAGGTAGCCTAAATAAGCGCCCAACATGACCCACTCGCCCACAGCGAAATCCACGATGTGCATCACTCCGAAACAGAGGGAGAATCCAATCCCCACGACAATGATGAGTCCCCCGATCAGAAGTCCATCAATCACTGTCTGAAATAAGAGTTCCATAGATTTCCTTTGATGTTCTCAGGGCAATAAGAAATGCTTCGGGGACCGAAATCCCCGGAGGTTGAGGGTAAGTCTCAGACCCCAATGATCGCCTAACGTTAATGGAACATCCGGTTTAACCACTCGACCGATTACCGCTTGTCCCAGGTCGGCATAGGATACTTCGGGGCTACGATCTTTAGTTTGCCGGGTCCCACTTCTACCAGCTTTCCTCCCTGGTATTGCAGGGCAATGGGTTGAAGGCCTGCATTATCGTGATAGTACTCTCCCTCTGTCGCAAACTTGATCGGCCCGTAGAACGTCATCACATCGAGTTTTTCCAGTGTTCCCACGAGGGCATCTTTCTGCGCCTGGGTGAGAGGAGGGGAGGCCTTGATCATGCGGAGGGCTTCCTGGAAGGCGATTCCTGCTGCGGTGGATCCTGCATTGGTGTAATCGGGTACGGCCCCGTACTTCGCTTTGAAAAGGTCAGCATATTCATTAGGGGTCTTAAAGAGGATTTTCGCCTCGTGTTTCAGATTAGGCGTCCAGACGGAGGTCCCAAAGACGTATTCTGAATCCTTCCCAAGGCCTTTCTGGAAGTCCGGGTTTGACATTCCATAATGCTGGACGAAGGCTTTGGGGTTAAACTTCAACTCTTTGGAAACCTTGATAATTTCCATCGCGGCCTTCTCATGGCTTCCCATGGCAAGAATATCCGGTTTGAGCGCAGCCGCGGCGCTGACAGAGGATGTGTAATCGGTTCCTTCGGGGACAATGTCAAACCTGACCACTTTTATTCCGTTCTTATTGGCGGCGGTCCGGAAGGCTTCCGCGGCGAATTTTGAAAAAGCATCGTCCATGCCAATAATGGCAATGGTTTGTGGCTTCGGAGAGACATCCTGTCCCAACGTATGGATGGAAGCCTGAGCAATCAGGGTCACGGTTGGGATGGTCCCGAAAGTATACTTGAATTTTTTCTGCCAAATTAAAGGAGACTCCGCGGATCCCGTGATGTGGGGGACCTTATACTTCTCGGTGATGGGAGCCAGGGCCAGTGTGGTTCCGCTGGCATAGGGCCCCAAAATAACGTCCACCTTTTCCTGGGTAATGAGACGTTCCCCTGCAACGGCAGCCGTCGCAGGAGTGCTCTGATCATCGGCATAAACGAGTTGAACCTTAAACTTCTTGCCGCCGATGTCAATCCCGCCTTGTTGATTCACCGCATCCGCCCACATGTCATAGCCCTGTTTTGTCATGGTGCCGCCAAAGGACAGCTCTCCGGACAGGGAAGTTACCACCCCTACTTTGAAAAAATCTCTTTTCTCCTGGGCCTGAAGAGGTTGAGGGGTGGAAAATAGAGAGATTGCGAATAAAGAAATGAAACTGACAATACCCCATTTCCAAAGGACCTGTTTCCGCATATGCATTGACCTCCTTTCGTGTTTTTGCCTTCGGGTGTGACTTTCTGTGGTCGCCGATTACCAAGTTATACAAAGAAGGTTTTGTGTATTCACCCGGCCGTTTGTTATCTCATCTCCTTTCCCTACCCGCTGGGTGAACCCTTCTCCACCGTGTTGAGGCGGACCTTTTTTATCACTCAATTTGCGTATTAAAATGAATTCTCTTCAAATTGTCAAGTAAAAAAAACTGTAAACGGTAACCCTCCAGTTAAACAAATAGTAAAGGGTTGTGAGGTTCTTCCGGGGAAACCTTGAAGCGAAACCTTTACTCATTAAACTCCTGAAGCTTGCTTCAAAAGAACACGATTCAAACGGCATGAAGGCCAATGAGGGTAACCTCAATGC
>JAGVBT010000148.1 GCA_020059605.1 Deltaproteobacteria bacterium | reverse complement strand
TCAAATCGGATCCCAAAGGTCCTACGTTTTATCAACTAACGGAGAAATCTCCGCTTCAGGAACGGGCTTTCCAGCTTCTTGGACTGTAGTCATGTAACTGAAAGCCCGTTTTCTTAAAAATAGTTTAGGGATCAGTAGGTTACTCTCTTGATAATGGAGGAACTTCGGTTTAAGTAGCTAAGAGACGGGCTTGGAACTTTGCCTGAGGATTTGCATTCTATGAATTGTGACGGGGCTCCCTTTTCAACAATTACAAAATCTACCTCCCTTTTGTCGACATCCCTGAAATAGAGCAGTTCGATATCGCGACCCTCGGTATCCTGCACAAAGAAAATCCATTTCAACAGATGGCAGGCAACCAGATTCTCAAAGCGCAACCCCATATCTGAGACAACTGTCCAGTCGAGATGATAGTGTTTGGACTCTTTCTTAACCGCGCGTATTTTCGGAGCACCAAAGGGATAAATTCTGAAAACCATATAGAGATTTTCAAGCATTCCCATCCAGCGTTTTACGGATTGATGTGAAACCTGCAAATCTTCTCTCAGAGCATTCAGCGACAGCGGGGAACCCACGAGATCAGGCAGGCGGATGACCATTCTCTCGATCATCCCCACATCTTGCACCTGTTCAAGGTCTGACAGATCCCCCTGAATGACACGAGAACGGTACTCCCTGCTCCATCGACGGCTTTCTTTCTCGGACTGAAGCATAAAAGGTTCCGGAAAGCCACCGTAAACCAACAAATCCTGGACAGTAGAATGTGTCGAGACTCCCAATTCAGCACATGACAAGGGAAATAGCCGATAAAAATGATATCGCCCTTGCAGTGAATCTCCGCCGCGTCGGTAATAATCCAGCCGGGCGCTACCGGTAACAAGGATTTGAAGTTCATCCCCCCTTTTATCAAAAAGGCCCTTTACGACCTGCCGCCATCGTGAGTATTTATGGATTTCATCAAGGATGAGGAAGCCTGACCCGGCCGGGAACCGCTCGCGCATCATGTTTTCTCGATCTTCGGCGTCATCCCATGTCAGATATCGCTTCTTAACGTCAAAACCCGCCTGTTCGCAAAGATGTCTGGCTAACGTCGTTTTTCCCGACTGTAGTGGCCCCCCGATAAAAACCATCTTCCGCTGAACATCTTCCGTCACCGGTTGCTCAATGTACCGAGTGATATGTCTTGCCATTTTTTTCATCCCTTTCGGAAGAAACTCACGTGTATTTTCCGATATTTGTTAAAATACTCTCAACAAAAAGTAAACCCCGTTAGAAATTTCAGTGGAAAATGATTTCTAACGGGGTAAACAAACAGGATAAAAACGAAAAGCCCCAACCGAAGTCGGGGCTTTTCGACAGATGACCCGTATGCTGTAAGCATGGTGCCGAAGGGGGGATTTGAACCCCCACGGGGATCGCCCACCACCCCCTCAAGATGGCGTGTCTACCAATTCCACCACTTCGGCATCCTTTATTTCTTCGGCTCCGGCGCAGGGGCCTGAGGCTGAACCGGAACCTTCTGCGGTTCTGCAGGAGCCGTTTGCGCCGGTTTCTCTTTGATCACCGTTGAAGCTCGCCTCGTAGCGCTGTAAGAAAGAACAAGTGAAGTGATCATGAAGACGACGGCCGCAACCGTCGTCAGCTTGGTGAGAAACCCCATTGCCCCGGCGCTTCCGAAGATCGTTTGGCTTGCTCCCCCGAAGGCAGCCCCCATCTCCGCCCCCTTACCTGCCTGAAGAAGGACGATCAGGATAAGAGCAAAACAGACCAGAATATGAATAATGGTGATGATAGCCATAAATTTAATCCCCTTTTCACTCGCTAAATAAATCCGAAATCCGAATATCGAAACTCGAAACAAATTCTAAATACAAATGATCAAATTTCTCAAACGTTTCTTATGACTCAGTTTTGAATTTTGGTGATTCGATATTGTTTCGAAATTCGCCACGATACGGGCGGCCGTACCGACCGGATTTCGTGCTTCGGATTTTTGCTAAATATTTATATCACATTTCTTTAAATCTGACAATCCTCGAGAAGGTCTCTGCCTTCAAGCTAGCCCCCCCGACCAGAGCCCCGTCGATATTCTCCCGTTCCATCAAGCCTTTAATATTCTCCGGGGTCACGCTGCCTCCGTATTGAATCCGTATGCCTTCCGAAATTTCTCTCGAGTAAAGCCGTTCGATCTTCCGGCGGATGGATAGGTGGACCTCTTCGGCCTGTTCGGGAGTGGCGGTTTTTCCGGTCCCGATCGCCCACACCGGTTCGTAGGCAACCACCATATCTTTTACTTCCTTTTCGACCAGGTCTTTCAAACCTCCTTCCACCTGCCGCTCAAGAACGGTGAAAGTCTTTCCTTCTTCCCTCTCCTCAAGGGTCTCGCCGATACAGAAGATCACCTTCAGATCAAACTTCAGGGCGGCTTTGATCCTCCGGTTCACCGTTGCGTCCGTCTCGCCAAAATACTGTCTTCTCTCGGAATGGCCTATGATCACATAACGGCAATGAATCTCCTTAAGCATGACCGGAGAGATTTCTCCCGTGAAGGCCCCCTTCTCTTCCCAGAAAAGATTCTGACTGGCTAAATGGATGGACGATCCCTTCAACTCCTGAGCAACCGGAAACAGGGCTGTAAAAGGAGGGGCAATGGCCACCTCCACCTCCGCCATGTCTTGAAGGGAGGATTTCAATCCCCTGACAAGTTCGAGGGCTTCCCCGACTGTCTTATTCATCTTCCAATTTCCGGCAATAAAAGGATATCTTTTCATTTTTCTCACCTTTTTACCCTTCGGATTTTTCCGATCTCCCCATCACCCTATCTCCCCGCGTTTTTTTCTCAAGGCTTCGATCCCCGGCAATTTTCTTCCTTCAATAAACTCGAGGGACGCTCCTCCGCCGGTGGAAATGTGGCCGATCTGATCCGCGATTCCTGCCTGGTTGACCGCCGATACCGAATCCCCTCCTCCGACAATGCTGAAAGCGGAAGAGCCGGCGATGGCTTTTGCGATCGCAAACGTCCCCCGGCTGAATGGCTCCAGTTCAAAAACACCCATCGGTCCGTTCCAGAAGATCGTCCTGGCTGATTGAATTTCCTCTAAAAATATTTGGACGGTTTCGGGGCCGATGTCGAGGCACACCCAGTCTTCTGGAATCCCGTCGTTGGTTACAAACTTCTTCTTTGCATGAACATCCTTGCGCTCCGCCGCCAGATGATCGGTGGGAAGAAGAAATTTGATTTTTCCTTCGGCTGTTTCAAGAAGGTTGAGCGAGAGTCCGATCTGATCCTCCTCCACGAGCGATTTCCCAACTTCAAACCCTTTGGCCTTCAGAAAGGTATAGGCCATCCCTCCTCCGATGAGAAGGGTGGTTACCTTATCCATAAGATTCCGGATCACCCCGATCTTATCGGAAACCTTTGCTCCCCCAAGGATGGCCACATAGGGCGCTTGCGGGCAGATCAAGGCCTTCTCCAAGCTTTCAATCTCCTTCATCATTAAAAAACCGGCGGCCACGGTCTTTAGATGCCGTGTTATTCCCTCGGTCGAGGCATGGGCGCGGTGAGCCGCGCCGAAGGCATCATTGATATAGACATCACAGAGGGAGGCCAGGGCTTTTGAAAAAGACTCTTCGTTCTTTTCCTCTTCCGTATGAAATCGCAGGTTTTCGAGCAGGAGGACCTCCCCCGGTTTCATTCCCTTGATTTGCGCCCTTACCTCTTCTCCGACACAATCAGGAGCCAGGGGCACATTTCTTCCGAGCAATCCGGACAACCTTTCCGCAACCGGGGCCAGGCTATACCTCGGCTCTCTCTTCCCCTTGGGCCTCCCTAAGTGGGAGGCAAGAATCGCCTTTCCACCGGCCTCGCACACAAACCTTATTGTCGTGAGGGATGAAACGATCCGGGTATCATCATTGATCTCGTTCTTCTCGCTAAGGGGAACATTGAAATCGACGCGGATAAAGACGCGTTTCCCTTTTAAATCAACCTGATCCACTCTTCGGATGGCCATTCGTACACTCCAATCTCACCCCCACCCTTGTAGGGGCAATTCATGAATTGCCCCTACAAACAAGGGGCCGAGGACCCCTCACTTAACCCGCATCTTCTCACTTCTTCCCAAACAGATACAAAAACAACTCGACCATCCGGTTGGAGAAGCCCCATTCGTTATCATACCAGGAAAGGATCTTCGCCAGTTTTCCCCCAATGACTTTCGTTGAAGACCCGTCAACAATGGAGGAGTGGGAATTTCCGTTAAAATCGATGGAGACAAGAGGCTCTTCACAGAAGCTCAGGATTCCCTTTAATTTTCCGTCGGCATAGGATTTCAAAACCTTGTTCAATCCCTCAGCCGTTGTCTCCTTTTTCAACCCGACCACCAGGTCAACCACGGAGACATTGGGGGTCGGCACCCGGATGGCCATTCCGTCCATCTTTCCCTTTAATTCCGGGATGACGAGGGAGAGGGCTGTGGCAGCTCCTGTTGTCGTTGGAATCATCGACATCCCTGCGGCCCTGGCCCTCCGAAGGTCTTTGTGCGGAAAATCGAGAATGACCTGGTCATTCGTATAAGCATGGATGGTTGTCATCAGGCCATATTCCACCCCGAACTCGTCAACCAGGATCCTGGCGATGGGGGCAAGGCAGTTTGTCGTACAGGAACCCATCGAAATAATGTGATGTTTGGAAGGATCGTAGTCCTTCTCATTCACCCCGAGGACGATGGAAACGTCCGGATCTTTCGCCGGGGCGGAGATGACCGCCTTCTTGGCACCGGCTCCAAGATGCTTGGAGCCTCCTTCGCGGTCGGTAAATCTTCCCGTGCTCTCCAGAACCACATCGACCCCCAGGTCCTTCCAGGGAAGCTCGCCGGGGTCTTTGAGGGCGAACACTTTAATCTCCTTCCCATCGATTAGGATAGTGTCTTTCTTTCCTTCAACGTTCGCTCCGAGTTTCCCATGGACCGAATCGTACTTGAGGAGATGGGCCAATGTCTTTGCATCGGTAAGATCATTGACGGCAACGAACTCCAGGTCTTTCCTGTTCAGACCTGCCCGAAGGACATTCCGGCCAATCCGCCCAAACCCGTTAATTCCAACCTTGATTCCCATAAGGCTCCCTCCTTTAAAAACGTATAATCTTACACATTGAGGCCTGAGACGTTTCTCGGGCCTCTCCGGCGTAGGTGACTATTATATACCCTTTTTTAATCTTCTCCGTCAATATTTTTTAGGACGATTCTTCTCCGGGAAGAAGGATAAAATGATCCACAGCAATGGGCTGCACATTTTCTTGAAGGGGTCTTGGCGATTGGGTGCAAAAATGTTATGATGGGATCGAAAGAGGTTGTGAAATGCCGATTTATGAGTTCCGTTGCGCCCGATGTGAACATGAGTTTGAAAAACTGGTTTTTAACTCCTCCGAAAAGATCGCCTGCCCCGGATGCAAAAGCAAGAAGGTAAGCCGGATGATGTCCGCCTTCGCGTTTTCAAGCGGCGGGAAGTTCAAAAGCACGGCCAGTTCCTCCTGCACCGGCTGTTCTTCCACCAGCTGTTCAACCTGTGGCTCCAGCTAAACCCCAGCTCAAGGCTGGGAAACTCGAAATCCGAATATCGGGCGAAGCGTCCTCTTAGGACCAATCCGAAACAATTTCAAAAAATCATAAATTCGAATTTTCTAAACTGTTTTTTAAGTTTTTATCATTAGATATTCGAATTTGTTTCGTATTTCGGACTTCGTGCTTCGGATTTATCTTTTAAAGGTTTGTTAAATGCCTCCTGGCCTCCATTTCCTCCCTCAACAGATCATCTTCGCGAAGCCCTTTCAGAACCTGGTCGATCAAACGAACCATCTCTTCCTTGTCCTCCGGCAGCTTGCCGTGAAGCGGAACAAGATTCGAGATATGATCGCTTAAAAAATGGGAAGTGACCTGGAGCTCTTTCAAGAGGAGCCGCGTCTCCTTCAAAATCGTCTCAGACGAGGCCGGCTGAAACCGCCCCTCTTCCATGGCTTCGTAAAGCTGCGAGTTTGGCTGGGGGATGAATGTCCGGACCCGTATAAAGTGGGGATCGATCTGATTCAGGACATTGGCCGTTCCCCTCGCATGCTGCTCCCATTTTTCTTCCCCGCCAATTCCCAGCAAAACATAAAGAGAGTATTCGAAACCTGCCTGCTTCGCCTTCCGCCCCGCTTCAACCATCTCCTCCGGGGTCGCTCCTTTTTCAATTTCCTCGAGGAGTTTACGGTCGCCCGTCTCGAGACCGACATGCAGGCGGTTCAATCCTGCTTTGAAGAGTTTCTCCAAATCCTCGGCAGGTTTTTTGGCAATCGTCTTTGCCCTTGCATAACTGGTCACCCGTTCAAGTTGCGGGAAAGAAGAATGGAGGGCATTTAAAATCCTGACCAATTCATCCGTCTTAAAAACCAGGCTGTTCGAATCACCGATAAAGACCGTTCGGACCCGATCGCTATAGAGTTCTCTGGCCATGGAGATGTCCTCAAGCACCTCCTCCGGTTCTCTTTTTTCGAATTTCATCCCTTTATACATGGAACAAAAGGTGCACCTGTTCCAGGGGCATCCCCGCGTTACCCTTAAGAGAAGGCTATCGGCTTCACTCGGGGGCCGGAAAGGCGGGAAGTCGTAATCTCTTCTCCTCAATCCGAATTGTCCAAGGGTCATCATTTACCTCCATCGAAGTGACTAAAGTTAAAAGTGCCTCAAGTGTCTAAAGTGAAAAGGCCAAGAAAACGAAAAATCCTTTTTTCTCAGAGGGCTCCTTTAAATCGATCCCAATGATATTAAGGAATCCTCATTTCGAAATACCCCGGCCCGGCATCGATTCGAGACGACTGGAATTTCGATAGCCATTCGTTGCATTATAATAATTATGGGGTCAAGGGGACTCGGATTCAAGGGGGGTCACTGGATGGGCAATTCCGGCATGGGGGAAAGGAGCCCTCCCATCCCTTTCTGTAGCGAAATGACGTCCTCCCGGGAATAGATCTCCCGAAAGAATTCGAAGATGTCAATTTCTCCCCTTTTCATCTTTTGCCAGAGCCCATAGAGGTGATGGGCGGTGATAAAGCCGATATTGTGCTGAACAAAAAGGTCTGTCAGCTCCCTGGAGATATGGCTGACCTGCCCCCGATCGGAAAGGGGAAGGCGAACATGCGTGCTGGCAATCACCAGGGACTTTTCATTCTCCTTCTTCTCTGTCTCAAATTGGAGAACCCGGTTAATCTTCGGATGCTTCCTGTCCGCTTCTCTCTCACACATCATCACTTGAACCCCGAAGAACTTCTTGGTCTCCGGGATCCTCACAATGCGGTCCACGGATTGATAATGTATCCCGGCGGATATTTGGAATCCCATATCTTTGAAGATGGCATGGACGGTATCCAGCAGGAGTAGTTCGTTCTTAGGCCAGAGGAGTGTCTCGATGGTGAAAAAGTCCTTATCCTTAATCGTTGTCGAATCTTTTTGAGAGATCTTGTCAATCTCGGATTTTAAAAAATCTTTCCGTGCCCTCTCCTTTTCGCTCTCCCTCCTGTCCAGGCGGCCGACGATGAACATCAAGATAAGGGAAACCAGCAGAAGAACAAGCCTTGTCATCCCTTCATGTGCGGCGGCGCTATAGATCGCAAAAGCGGCCAAAAAAAGCTGGAATAGGACTAACATGATGGAGGCCTTTTTTTAATACAAGTTCAAAACGACATCTTATTAAGGATAGAGTGGTTTTAAGCAATTATCATACCAATGCAAGGTATTCAAAATTCAGTAATATTATCAGCCTGTTATTCCGATAGTCCTGACGATTGAACTTATCTGGCCCTAAACATATTGCATGATTCGAACGAAAAATGACATTTTGCGCCATCCGGGAAATGACGGGTTATTGTTTCCCCTTTTCTTTTGAAATATAAATCCCATATTCAAACCCATCCACAAGGGCCTGAAATGAGGCCTTACAAATGTTTTCAGAAAACGCCTTCACATTCCAGGCCTCCTGTCCGTTGCTAAAAAGAATTTCCACCTCGACGCCGGCCGCCGTGCCTGCCCCCGGGTCAAAGATCCTGGATGAAAAATCGATCAATTTCACATCATCGATTTGAGGGATAATCGACTTAAGAGATTTTTTCAGGACCTTTGCAAGGGCATCGACCGGCCCCACTCCCGTATCGGCTTCGTGCATCTCCTTTCCATTGGCCCGGAGGAGGATGGTGGCTTCCGGCCTCATGCCATCATCGATCAAACGATAATTTCCGAGGATTTCGAAATGAGGATGATAATCGGACATCGACCTCAGCAGTTTTAAAAACTTCGTAGCATCTTTGATTTTCTCTTCAACCAAGCTCTTCCTCCCGGGAAGGAATGAAATTCATTTCATTCATAATTGTAAAAAGGATTAAGAGGAATTATAATGCATGACCAGGAGATAGTAAACCCCTCGTTAAAAATCCCGGCCGTTTGGACCCAAAACCGAGCGGGGCACGCTTTTCAACGGGGGAAACCGGCGCCTGAAAAGGAAAGGAGAAGGATGATGAAACTGAGCGGAGTAATTCCACCCATTACCACACCTTTTCAAAAAGGGAATGTCTCCCTTGACGGGTTGAAAGAGAATTTTCATAAGTGGAACAAAACGGGACTGTCCGGTTATCTCGTCCTGGGTTCAAATGGAGAAGCCGTCTATTTGAATGACAAAGAGAAGATGAAAGTCATGGAGGCATCCAGAGAATCGATTCCGCAATCGAAGGTGATGATCGTTGGAACAGGAATGGAATCGACAAGGGAAACGATCCGGTTTACACACCAGGCGGCAAAAATCGGCGCCGATTTCGGTCTCGTCGTCACCCCCTCCTATTTCAAGGGTTCGATGAAACCCCAGGTCCTCTACGACCACTTCATTGCTGTGGCCGAAGCATCACAAATCGGCATTCTTCTCTATAATGTTCCTCAATTTACAGGCATCAATTTAGACCCTGAACTGGTGGCGAAATTATCCTCTCATCCCAATATCGTCGGCGTTAAAGACAGTTCCGGAAACATCGGCCAACTGAACGATATCATCCATCTTTCGAAAAACGGGTTTGCAGTTTTTGTCGGATCAGCGCCTGTCTTCTTCCCTGCCCTCTGCGTGGGAGCAGTGGGAGGAATCCTGGCCGTAGCGAATGTGGTACCAGAAGAATGTGTGGGGATTCAGAAGTTGTTTCAACAGGGGAATATGGACGAGGCAAGGACATGGCAAAACCGATTGACTCCCCTTGCCAAAGCGGTGACCGTGAAATTTGGGATCGGTGGCTTAAAGGCCGCGATGAACCTCGCGGGTTATTTCGGCGGAGACCCGAGGCTTCCTTTGAAAAGACCTTCAAAAGAGGCGGAAGAGGAGTTAAAAAAATTATTGGCGCAGATGAAAAAATAGGCCCCATTAGAAATTCAAGTCGCTGCAATTCGAAACCGAATGTGGTATTACTGATCAGTCTATAATTGTATAGACACCGAGACTGAACCCCAGCCGTTCGTGCTGAGCTTGTCGAAGCATGAATGGCTGCGGGACGCACCCTTCGACAGACTCAGGTCGCTTCGACTCGCAACCGAGGTTAGCGGTGATGGCTAACCAAACGACAGAATATGTCTTGTCAATTATGGACTCCTTAGTATTTCTAACGGGGCGAGTTATCCCATAGCATCCAGGACAACCTCTGTAATATCTTTTACCTTTAACTTGATCTTATGCTTTCTCGCATAGCTCGAGATCGTCCGGATGCATTGCTGGCAGGAGGTGACCACTTCTCCCGCCCCTGTTCTCTGGATCTCTTCGATCTTTCTCTGTGCAATGGCAGCAGAGAGATCCGGATCGATCATTTCAAGGTCTCCTCCACCGCCGCAGCATACGCTTAATTGGCGGTTTCCCTCCAGCTCCACGAGATTCAACCCGGGGATTCTCTTTAATATATTTCTGGGAGGGTCAAAAACCTTGCTGTTTCTCCCAAGGTCGCAAGGGTCATGATAGGTTACCGTCCGTTCAGCGCCATTCTGGAAAGTGATCTTTTTTTCTCCCATCAGTCGTTCGATGAATTGGGTCGAATGGAGCAGCTCGGCACCGGTATGATACTTCTCCTTCCATGTATGGAAACAAGAGGGACATGCGAAGACAACCGTTTCAGCCCCGATTTCCTTTATTTTCTCCTGGTTGTGTTCGATCAGTTTCTCTATCTTCTCTTTCATCCCCGCCTGGATGAGCGGAAACCCGCAGCACCATTCTTCCCCGCCCAGAATCGTGAAGTCGACATCGGCCTTATGCAGAATCTTGACAAAGGTCTGCGGGATCTTTTGCGCCATCGGATAAAAAGCCGCCACGCATCCCACAAAATAGATCACCCTCGCTTTTTCTTTCTGAAACCTGTGATCCGGAATGTCCTCCAATTTTTCCATCCACTGGGTGCGGTTCACATTCGGCTCGTTTAAAATATTGAAATGGCCCTCCAGCGCCTCGACCACCCGGTCGATCACCTTCGGGTACAGCTTTTTATCGACCAGACATTCCCGCCCCGCAAGGACGCCCTGATTGGTCTCCACTGCCGGAAAACAGGTTTGGGTACAAAGCCTGCAGCCCGTGCATCGGAAAAGGGTCTCTTCGATTTCGGGAGTCCAGTCAATCTTTCCTTCGATAATCGCCTTCACAAGGGCGTTCTTTCCCCGGGGGGTAGCCCACTCCCTTCCTGAAACGGTATAAACAGGGCAGTGGGCCAGGCAAAAGCCACAATGGTTGCACTTGGCAACCTCATCATAGAAAAGCGTTTTGAGTTGTTCGGTTTTCATACTTAGCTCCATTTTGTTGAGAAACCGTTGCAAAATTAGCAGTACAAAATTAACAATTAGCAATGATCTTGATTAATTCGACTTATTCACGTTTAATCTATCAATTGCTAATTGATAATTGTTAATTGACCAATTTGCATTGATCCTTTCAGATTCCTCCCACAAATCTTCCCGGATTGAGGATGCCCTTCGGATCGATCTCTCTCTTCAACCGACGCATGATCTCGTATTCCCCTCTTTGGGCTCCCCATACATCCATCTCCTTTTTCAAGGCGGGAGGGCACGATTCCACCATGAGGTGGCCTTCGTTTTTGACGGCTACCGAGTAAAATTCCTTTGTTAGGCTGAGAAGGGATTCCTTCTTCGATCGCCCGCCTTTTCCGGTCAGGACATAGGTATAAAGTACTCCGCTTCCCGCATGGCAGATGAAAGCGCAAACGACTCCGGCCTCTCTTGCAGTTTTTTCATAATGATCCAATACTTCCCCGTTTCGGGAGATCAAAAAAATGGACTTGAAGGAGACAAAACGAGAGCCCTCTTCGACCAGCCCTTCTGAAAAATCCCTTACGGCTTTCCAGAAGGAGGAGTGGGCTTCAGATTGGAGAACCGTCGTTTCAAGGGCGCCTTGCTTTCTTGCCTTTTCTCCCATCTCGGAGACCTGCCGGTCGATGCTTTCAGCCACGCCTTCCAATCCGATGGCAACCAGATAATCCCCCTGTTGCCCTGCCTGGAAGTTTATCCTCTTCACAGCCCCTCCATTCAGGATTTCGATGGAGGATGGAAGGTATTGGGACCGTAAGATTTCCTGTCCGAATTGAACCGCTCCCTCCAGGGTGGCATAAGATAAAAGCAAGGTGGCCGCTTCCTCCGGAAGGGGAAGGAGTTTAAAGGTCATCTCGCAGAGAATTCCCAGCGTCCCGTAAGAACCGATCAGAAGTTTACACATGTCATATCCGGAGACATTCTTCACCGTCTTTCCGCCTGAGACAACGATATCCCCATTCGGGAAAACAGCCTTTGCTCCGATGATCAAATCCCTTGCCGTGCCGTAAAGCAGTCTCTTCGGTCCGCTCGAATTGGTCGCCACGATCCCGCCCAGCGTAGCCTTCTCCGTAAAGGAGGGATCCAGAGGCAGGAAATATCCTTTCCCTTCTTGCGCCAGTTTCTTCTGAACCTCGTCCAGTGTGATTCCACATTCTGCCGAGAGGGTGAGATTGTCACAATCACAATCCGTGATTCGGTTCAGGCGTGTGGTCCGAAGCAGAATATCCGCATTTTTAGGAATACCGCCGATTCCCATCTTCGACCCATTTCCCATGGGGATGATGGAGAGATTCTGTTCGTTGGCATAGACAACGATTTTTGAAATCTCGTCGATCGTGCTTGGAGACAGGATCACTTTCGTTTTCTTTCCATCTATGGCAAAGGCCTTCAGTTTATCGGGATCTTTGACGATATTGTCTTTCCCGACGATCTCTTTTAACCTGGGAATTAATTTCTCAATTTTGGGCATATCCATCTCCTCGAATATTACAATTCAGACAATCAATCACCAATAACCAAATTCCAAGCTCCAAATAAATTCCAATGACCCAATAACCGAATAACCAAACAAAACTAATTTCTCTTTTGGTTATTGGGAGTTTGATTATTACTAATCAGTCCATAATTGTATAGACACCGAGACTGAACCCCAGCCGTTCGTGCTGAGCTTGTCGAAGCATGAATGGCTGCGGGACGCACCCTTCG
>JAGVBT010000010.1 GCA_020059605.1 Deltaproteobacteria bacterium | reverse complement strand
GTCATGCTGAACTTGTTTCAGCATCCAACAGTTTCAAGAACTTACGAGACCCTGAAACGAGTTCAGGGTGACAGGTCGGGACTTTTTACGAGATCATCATAAATAATTTTACTAATGGGTTTAAGGAGAAGCTGAATTGATGTGTTGCCGCTGTAACGGAGTAATGGTCTACAAAAAATTCTATGGCTCTCAGGAACAGTTCTGGGGCTGGAATTGCATTTATTGCGGAGAGATCGTCGACCCGGTCATCCTGGAGAACAGGGATATGTTAAGAAATGGGATGTTGTTAGAAGAGCGGAAATCGAAACACGAAAGGAGGTGATTTTCGGTGACGCTGATCATAGGCGAAAAGGTAAAAAGTGTGCTGACGAGGGAAGAATACCGGATAAAGCTCATCGGGGATCGGATAGTGGTTTTAGAATCGGAGGATCAATCGAACCAGGTACTGACAACAACGGATAATTTGAAATCGTTTTATGAACAAAAGGGATTTGAGGCCCCATTTAAGAACCTACCCATGATTATAAGTTAAAAGAGGATCGCTATTGTTGGAATTATAATCTATAGAAGGAGGATTTCATCATGGTTGAGAAAGAAACTAAAAAGGGAAGAGGAAAAAAGAAATCACCCGCCAAGAAGAAGGAAAACCTCGATGTAAAAGAAGTTGAATTCAGCTTTTACGCTCCGGAGGCGAGCGAGGTTTTCCTGGCAGGGGAGTTTAACCAATGGGATACCCGGTCATTACTCATGACAAAAGACGAGGAAGGAATCTGGAGACTCACGGTCGAGCTGAATCCCGGCAGTTATGAATTTAAGTTTTTTGTTGATGGAGCCTGGTTTGAAGACCTGGCGGAGGCGCGGGTGGTTTGCAACCCCTTCGGCACACAAAATTATGTCGTTGGGGTCTGAAGAACCGGATCTTATCAAAGGTCGCGATTTTTCTTACTAAAGAGTTGAAAGAAACCGAGATGGAAGGAAAGATCCTTACAATTTCAGCATTGGAAATCCTTGATTCCCGGGGCGCTCAAACGAAACCGCCTGTTCCGCCGACCCCGCCCATACCTCCCAAAAACCCGCCAAAACCTCCAAAACCGCCCAAAGAACCGCCGCCGCCCAAGCCGCCTCCCAAACCGCCCAAACAATCGATACGGTCAAGGCGAATTTTAAAAAAGAAGTGAATTTCCCCCTAAGCGGCTGAGTTCCCCGGCAAGGGCAGGAAGTTTGCAACATATGGAAATACTTATTAGAGAGAGGCGCCATGAGAAAGAAAGTCTTGGTTGTGGATGATGATGAGGGGCTGAGAGACCTTTACAAAGAAGAGCTGAAAGATGAAGGATACGAAGTTCTCACGGCAAAAAATGGGAAAGAGGCCCTCCAGGCATTAGGCAAAGGGAGACCCGATCTGATTGTCCTCGACATCGTCATGCCTATAATGGATGGAATGGAGGCTCTTGGCCGAATCATCGGTAAAGATAAGAGCGTTTCCGTCATCCTTCACACCTCTCATCCGGGTTACCAGGAGGATTTCATGACCTGGGCTGCGGATGCTTATTTATTGAAGTCAGCGGATCTCGGGGGGCTCAAGGAAAAAATCCAAGAGCTCCTCAAAAAAGAAAAGCGGGGAAAGGCCGGTAAAAGTCAGTTTAAAAAGCTGTGATCCATCTTCGAAAGGAGGAAAAAACATGAGAAGCGCAAAATATCCCAAATTGTTTGAGGCCGGCATGATTGGCAATCTGATGGTGAAAAACAGGGTCGTCATGCCGCCCATGGCAACCAATTTTGCCGGGCCTTTTGGCGAGGTGACCGAACGCCTCATCAGATATTATGCGGAGAGGGCAAAGGGCGGTACAGGACTGATCATCGTGGAAAATGTGCAAGTCAAATATCCGGAAGGGAAAAATATTGCCTGTCAACTTCGGTTAGATGAGGACAAGTATATTCCAGGATACCAGGAACTGGCGGAGGCGGTGCAGTGGTATGGAGCAAAGGTCTTCATACAGATTCACCATGCAGGCAGACAATATCACAATATCGAAGGGGCAGAAGGCGTGGCCCCATCCGCGATTCCATGCGGTTTTCTGCAGAGGCCGGTACGGGAGCTAACAACCCAAGAAATCTGGGATTTGATTGAGAGATTCTCCGAAACAGCCCTGCGGGGAAAAAAGGCAGGGATGGATGGTGTGGAATTTCATGGCGCCCATGGATATTTGATCGGGCAATTCGTGTCGCCCCACACCAACCAGAGAATCGATGAATGGGGAGGAACATTGGACCGCCGTTTACGTTTCCCGCTGGAAATCATCCGGAGGACAAGGGAGAAGGTAGGAAGCGACTTTCCAATCTGTTTTCGTATGAGCGTTGATGAGTTCGTGCCGGGAGGTCTCACCCTGGAGGATTCCAAGACAATCGCCCGGAAGCTGGAGTCGGCGGGCATCAATGTATTGCACGTCAGTTGTGGTATCTACGAATCCATGCCGAAGATTCTTGAGCCGATGCATTACGAAGAGGGCTGGCGGGTCTACCTGGCGGAGGCCATAAAAAAAGCGGTCAAGATCCCCGTCATTACCGTGGGGCAGATCAGGACCCCGGCGATGGCCGAACAAATCCTGAAAGAAGGAAAAGCTGATTTTGTGGCCTTAGGTCGGACTCTCATTGCGGACCCTGAGTGGCCGAATAAAGCGCGGGAAGGGAGGGAACTGGAGATACGCAAATGCATCAGCTGTAATATCGGGTGTATCGGCGGCCATGTCTTTGGTGATCTTTACATGCGATGCACGGTGAACCCAATGGTAGGTCATGAGCGTCTGGAAGGTTGGGTAGATCTTAAGCCGGCGGAAAAGAAGAAAACGGTGATGGTGATCGGTGGGGGACCTGGAGGCATGGAAGCCGCGCGGATTGCGGCCCTCCGGGGGCATGAAGTCACGCTTTATGAAAAAGAGAAGGAGTTGGGAGGACAACAGCGAATCGCTTCCCGGGGCCCCGGGAAGAGTAAACTTAACTTTATCAGGGAGTATTATCACCATCAACTGCCTCGGGTGGGAGCAAAGATCGAACTGGGTAAAGAAGCGGATAAAAAATTGATTGAAAAAATAAAGCCCGATGTGCTCATCCTCGCCACGGGTGCGGAACCATTGCTTCCCGACATCACGGGGATCTCCGGGAAAAATGTTCTGATGAGCTGGGAGGTTCTCGCCGGAAAAGCTAAAGTACCGGGAAAAACCGTGGTGATTGCAGGGGGCGGCCTGGTTGGTTGTGAAACAGCCCTTCATCTGGCGGGCCAGGGTAAGAAGGTAACGATTATCGAGATGCTTAAAGAACTGGCCATGGATATGGAGCCGATCACCCGGTTTGATCTCCTGACGGAAGTGCTGCCCAAGGCCGGAATTCAATCGATCACCGGGAAAGTGATCGCGGAATTCTCCGAAAAAGGAGTGACCGTTATGGACCCGCTTGGAAAGAAATCTCTTGTTGAAGCTGAAAACGTGATCATTGCCCTTGGTTCCAAATCTCTGAACCCCCTGGAGGAGAAAGCCAGGGAGCTGGTTCAGGAAGTTTACGTCATTGGCGATGCGAAGGAGCCTCGCCAGATCATCAATGCCACGTTCGAGGGTGCGAGTGTGGCGAGATTGATTTAAGAGCGGAGGGATGGGTAATTGTGTTTGGGTTACGGTGACGAAGTTTATCTTTCAGACAATGGACGATGGACAATGAACAATGAATAAGAAAGGATGCAACCTTGTTCATCGTCCCTAAATGATACGGGCCTCGTTACCCTAACCAACGAACGAAGATCGAGCATCGATACGAGCCTCGCCAACGATAAACATTGATGATCTTACAATGATCGACTTCTATTTTTTGACTAAAGGGATAGGATATGGAGTTTGAATTAGCTGAAGTCAAGAAATACCTGGAAAATCGATTCCAGAAAGAAGTGAAAATAGAAGAAGTGAAGCAACTGACAGGAAAGTCCACCGGCGCCGAGGCGCTGAAGCAGTTCGGCTACGGACGTCCGATTCTTGTTTCATGCGGCGTCGGTGATCAAACGGAGCGGCTCGTCTTCCATCGGGTCCGATCCAATGCCTTCGGTCGCGAGCGCGATGATGATCGGGTGGCAGCCGTATGGCTCGATTTCAGGACCTTCAACCGGTTGCCTCACCACGTGCCTGCCGTGGATTTGGTCCTGCGCTCCGGAGAAGGAAAAATGGAATCGATTCATGGAGCCGAAGAGGTTTTATTAGTCACAGCCTATCGCCCGGGCCGTCTCTATGCTGACGATTTGATGCGCATCCGGGATGAAGGGAAAATGCAGCCTTTGGACATCAAGCGGGCGGAAAAACTGGCGGCTTATTTGGCAGAGATTCATCAGGAGAAACATGACGAGCCCCGACTTTGGAGACGCAGATTGAGGGATTTGGTCGGTCACGGAGAGGGGATCATGGGGCTGACGGATAGTTATCCGCTGGGCTTGAGCTACGCAACGGAACGCGAGTTACGCTCCATTGAGGAAATGGCTAATCGCTGGCGCTGGCGTCTTAAAAGCTTTACGAATCGTTTGCACCAGGTCCACGGAGATTTCCATCCGTTCAACATCATTTTTGAGGAGGAGGATAAGTTCTGGGTCCTTGACCGCAGCCGGGGAGAGTGGGGGGAGCCGGCTGATGATGTGAGCTGTATGACTATTAACTACATCTTCTTCTCACTTCAGCGATTCGGTCAACTTGAAGGTCCGTTTCGCGAACTGCATGACGCTTTTTGGGCAAACTACATGACCGTGCGATTGGATGAACAATTGCAATCAGTGATCCAACCATGGTTTGCCTGGCGAGCCTTAGTGCTCGCAAGCCCGATATGGTATCCCGATATCTCGGAAGATGTGAGACTGAAGTTACTGAGGTTTGCTCGTAAAGTCTTATCTACAAAGAGGTACAACTTCCGCAAAGTGAATCAATATATAGGGATAGGGAGATCCTGATGTTGAAGAAAGTTCAGGGCTTTGCTATCTGGCTGACAGGGTTGCCTTCTTCGGGCAAAACAACCCTGGCCAATGCTCTTAGCCTCTTACTCGCTGGGCGAGGGATTTCAGTCCAGATTCTTGATTCGGATGATTTACGTAGAAGGTTAACACCTGATCCAACCTATTCGCATGAGGAGAGGGATTGGTTTTACGACATGATTATCTTTTTAGCGGAGTTGCTTACAGAAAACGGGGTCAATGTCCTGATCTCTGCTACTGCTCCGCGTCGAGCCTATCGGGATGAGGCCCGAAAACGTATTAAACGATTTGCAGAAGTATATGTAGACTGCCCAACCGAGATATGCCGGAAAAGAAACTCAAAAGGACTCTGGAGACGGGTGGATAAAGGAGAAATCACCGCACTGCCAGGGGCTGGAGTTCCTTATGAGCCACCGGATTCTCCCGAGGTGAAGGTGAATACGGCACAGTTGTCGATCGAAGAAGCTGCGCACTATTTGCTCAATGAGCTCGAAAAACAGGGACTGATTCAGCTTTAAGCGGGGTGAGACAATGTTGCGAAGCGTCAATGAACTGAAAGGCTATGTGATCTCAGCAGAAGATGGCGAAATCGGACGATGCAAGGATTTTCTATTTGACGATCGCCATTGAGATCATAAAGGGATTACAAGAACGCAAGAATGAAAGGAGAAAAGAAAATGTTGCCCTTTAAGAAAATTCTTTGTCCAACGGATTTTAGTGAGCCATCCTATGAAGCCCTGAAGATGGCCAACGAATTAGCTTTGCACTTTTCTTCTGAGCTCATTGTCGTTCATGTCGTCGCACCGATTCCGCTTGTTCCGGCAGCGCCTCCTGCTCCGGTGATATTCAATGTCGTGGAATATCAGCAAGAGCTGGAAAAGTCTTTACGAAAGATGCTTGAAGACCTGGTCAGAAAAAGTGTGCCGGAAAAAATTTGGGTGCGCACCGAGGTGGGGCTTGGAGATGCCGCTGATCAGATTGTAAAAATCGCGAACGAAGAGAAAGTTGACCTCATCGTGATTGCTACCCATGGACAGGCGGGCTGGAGACGATTTGTCTTTGGCTCGGTCACAGAAAAAGTGGTTCGACTTACTCCACAGCCTGTGCTCACGATCCGGGCACCGCTAACGGAAGAGTAAAACTTTAGGGTCAAGGTTAAGAGGCCCCTGCCTGCCGGCAGGCAGGCGTTGCGTAATGGGGTGAGGGTTACATGAAAAGAATGTAGAGACGACAAACAAAGCCTTTTATTAACCATACGGGCATCCTTACCCTTGCCGTTAGACGAAACCTATTTTCTGAGTAAAGTGGATACTGGGAAGGAGTGAAAGCATATGGATTTGCTTGAAAAAGAAGAGCTGAAGATGTTGATACAGAGACGTGAAGGACCATCTGTCTCCATTTATATGCCGACCCACCGGGCATTTCCGGAGACGAAGCAAGACCCGATTCGATTCAAGAATCTATTACGAGAGTCGGAGGAGCAATTGAAAGCCGGGGGGCTTCGCTCCCCCGACGCGAAGAGATTGTTGAAGCCGGCCAAAGCCCTGGTCAAAGATGGTCTTTTCTGGCAGTATCAGGCTGATGGATTGGCTACGTTCATCTCTTCGGATTTATTTTATCATTATCATCTGCCCCTTAAGTTCGATGAATTATTGGTAGTCACTGACCGGTTCCACATCAAGCCTCTCCTTCCTCTTTTCAGCCATGAGGGACTGTTTTACATTTTAGCTCTCAGCCAGAACGAAGTTAGACTATTTCAGTGCTCCCGCTACAGCATCCGCGAGGTTGAACTGGAAGACGTCCCCAGAAGTATGAGCGAAGCCCTTCAATATGACGATCCCGAGAAACAGCTCCAGTTCCATACCCGGGCGCCGGCGGCAGGTGGGGGGCGGGCCGCGATGTTTCACGGCCATGGGGTGGGAAAGGATGACGCCAAAAACAATATTCTGAGATACTTCCAGCAGGTTGATCAGGGACTGCGGAATATCCTCAAGGAAGAACTGGCGCCCCTTGTCCTGGCAGGCGTGGATTACCTTTTTTCAATTTACAGAGAAGCCAACAGCTATCCCCATTTGGTGGAACAGGGGATTACTGGAAACCCCGAGAGCTTGAAGGCGGAAGAATTACACGGGCAGGCATGGGGGATTGTTGAACCTCAATTTCTCAAAGCTCAAGAAGAGGCCATGGCCAAATATAAGCAATTAGCGGGCAGTGCGCGGGCTTCAAAGGACCTGAAGGAAATTGTTCCAGCGGCTTGTGAGGGAAGAATCGATAGCCTATGGGTGGCTGTAGGTGTTCAGCAATGGGGCTTTTTCGACCCGGATAAGCGTACAGTTCATATTCACGCGGAACCGGAACCCGGGGACGAAGACCTGCTCGATTTTGCGGCTGTTCACACGATTTTAAACGGAGGGACGGTGTATGCCATGAAGCCGGAAGAGATGCCGGATGAGGCGCCTCTGGCTGCTGTATTTCGTTATTGATCATGAAAAAGCGAAAAAGAGCGGAGTCGCACACCCGGGTGGATGTCGGGAAGTTCAACAGGGCTTACCGTCTCCTGTTGAAAGGGTTTGCATCTCCTTTCCGGGAGACATATCTCCGCGGCAAGACCGAATTTAGGGACTTTCTTTACGAGAAGATAGGGTGTTCGCTCCTGGAAGCGGAGATACTGGTGGATGCCCTGGAAAAGAATAAAAAGATCGAATTTAGAAGATTGCCCAAGGGTATGCGTTATGGGGAATGGGAAATCCATTAATTATCAGGATAGCTTAGGAAGCAGCCCCTTCCTTTTTGATGGGGAAGGACTCGCTCTGTGGAGTAGCGAAATATACTCCATGGGCCAGGGTGAGCGAGGTACAAGAAAGGAGGTCAATCATGGCAAATGTTGCAATTAACGGATTGGGGAGAATTGGAAGGGCAACTTTTAAGATCATCTTAGATACACCGGAGCTGGAGTTAAAGGCTGTTAACGATCTCATTCCTCCCGATCACCTCGCCTATTTGTTGAAGTATGACACGGTTTACGGAAGGTATGAGAAGAAGGTGGAAAGTGAGCAAGATGATTTGGTAGTAGATAGAAAAAAGTATAAGGTTCTTAATCAGAAGGACCCCTCCTCCCTTCCCTGGGGTGATTTAGGGATCGATGTGGTGTTTGAATGCACGGGCATCTTTAATAAAAAGGAAGATCTGGAAAAACACATCAAAGCCGGTGCAAAGCATGTGATCCTCTCCGCTCCGGCAAAGGATGATGAAGTGATCACGGTCGTCCATGGCGTCAATAAACCCGAAGGGACAGTTCAGATTCTGTCCTGCGCCAGTTGCACGACCAATTGTATTACGCCTGTTGTCGAGATTATGGGAAGAAGGATAGGCATCAAGAAAGCGACCATGACTACCATCCATGCCTACACTTCTACCCAGGCTATTGTGGACGGGCCAAACAAAAAGTGGAGGAGAGGAAGAGCGGGGGCCATGAATTTTGTGCCCACTTCAACAGGAGCAGCCGTCGCCACAACGAAGGCCCTTCCTCAATACCAGGGAAAGTTTGATGGCGTGGCCGTGCGCGGACCAGTTCCGGTCGGGTCGATCGCGGATATCGTCTTTGTTACCTCGAAGAAGACGACGGTCGACGAAGTCAATAAGATCTTCAAAGAAGAATCCGAGAGCCCTCGATACAAAGGGATTTTAGGAGCTTCAGAGGATCCGATCGTCTCATCCGATATTATCAAGGACCCTCGGGCCTCTATTATTGATTTAGAGATGACCCAGGTGGTTGATGGAGATTTGGTGAAGGTTATGAGCTGGTACGATAACGAATGGGGCTATACGAATCAGATGATCAGAGAAGCATTACGGATTGCTAAGGAATCTAAATAAGAATGAACTGTAATTCGATGAAGGGAGGAAATGAAAATGCTACCTTTTAAGAAGATTCTTTGTCCAACGGACTTCAGCGAACCGTCCTATGAAGCCATCAAGACAGCCGGTGAGATGGCATTTCATTTTGGATCTGAGTTGTGTATTCTCCATGTGGTCTCCCCGGTCCCTGTGGTCCCTATGGGTGGGGGGGCAGCCTTCAATGTCCCGTTGTATGAGCAGGAGTTAGAGGTCTCTTCGAGAAAATCGCTGGAGGAGATCATCAATCAACTTGAATGGAAGGAATTGAAGGTGCGTTTAATCGTGGTGCGGGGAAATGCGGCGGATGAAATCGTGGGCATCGCCGATCAGGAGAATGTGGATCTAATCGTCATTGCCAGTAGAGGCCGGACAGGATTGGACCGCCTCATTTTTGGTTCGGTTGCTGAGAAGGTCGTCCGTCTTGCAAGATGCCCGGTTCTTACGGTTGCCATCAAAGCTACCTCCGAAGAGGGGGAGGAGACGCTCACAAGAAGAGAGGTTCTGGGCCTTTCCGAGAAAAAAGAAATTAGACTTCCGGAGGCTCAAGAAAAAAAGGCCTATCAGGAGAAGATAGAGGCTCAGTTGAAAGAGTGGGGTGCCAAGATTGATGAACTGAAGGCTAAAGTCGACAAGTCGAAGGCAGACGTGAAGAGCAAATACGAAAAACAGATTGAAGATCTGCAAACCAAGCAGGCAGCCGTTCAACAGAAACTGCGCGAATTGAGAGACTCGGGAGAAGAAACCTGGGAAGGACTCAAAACCGGTTTGGAGAAGGGCTTGGATGAATTGAAGGATGATTTTGATAGGACTATTTCTAAATTCAAAAAGATGGAGGAAAAGATGACTGAAAAAGTGTCGGGGAAGAAGAAAGCTTATGTAGAGAAGATGGAAGCGCAATTAAAGGAATGGGGTGGTGAAATTGATGTACTCAAGGCGAAAGCAGAAAAGTCAAAAGCCGAGGTTAAGATAGCCTATCTCAAACAGATCGAGGAGTTGAAGAAAAAACAGGCATCCGTGAAGAAAAACCTTCGCGAACTCAGAGGATCCGGAGACGAAGCGTGGGAGGACTTCAAGGGAGGCGTAGAGGATGCGGTGAAGGACTTGAAAAGGGCTCTCAAGCGGGCAGCCTCAAGATTTAAGAAACGGTAAGGAAAACGATGGAAATGGTCTGTCGGTTAAGGTTAGGATGCCAGTATAGTTCAACGGGAAAGGGTAAGGTTCAATTCTTAAGACCCCTGTGCCGGCAGGCAGGAATAACTTAACCTGCTGACCAAACTGGCATCATGACCCTTACCCACTGACTTAACCCCTTTAGCTTTATTAGAAACCGCACCTGAAAACCCCGTTCTGTGGACGGGGATGGAAGGTGCGTCTGCCGAAGGCAGAAAAAACATTAACCAGATGCTGAAACGAGTTCAGCATGACAATAGGGGTTTAGTTTTAGTTTTTTGTCATCCCGAACTTGTTTCGGGATCTCGATTTTGGGTTTAGAGAATTTGGGTTTTAAAGCCCCGCCCTGTGGGTGGGGTTCTTTACTTCTAGTCAGAGAGTAGGAGGAACGATGGCAAAAGAAAATAATTACATTCGCTGGTTTGAAACATTGAATTCCAAGGATGTCCCTGTCGTGGGCGGCAAGAATGCCTCCCTGGGAGAGATGATCCGGAGGTTGAAAAAAGAAGGAATTCGGGTCCCTGACGGATTTGCCACCACGGCAAAGGCCTATTGGGAATTTCTTGAAGCCAATGATCTCAAGGGAAAGATACAATCCTATCTGGAAGAGATGGAGGACGGGAAAAGACCCCTGGAAAAAACAGGCAAATCCATACGGGATCTCTTCCTTAAGGGTCACTTTCCTGAGGAAATTGCGGAGGCGATTCAAAATGCTTACATGGAGCTATGCAAACGATACGACACGGAAGAGGTTGACGTGGCAGTCAGAAGCAGCGCTACGGCAGAAGACCTCCCCGAGGCGAGCTTCGCGGGCCAGCAGGAAACCTTCTTAAATGTCTCCGGCGAGGAGGAACTGCTTGAGGCGTGCCGAAAATGTTATGCCTCGCTTTTTACGGATCGAGCCATCGCCTATCGTGAGGAGAAAGGATTTGATCATATGAAGGTGGCTCTTTCGGTCGGTGTCCAGAAGATGGTCCGTTCGGACAAGGCCGGTGCGGGGGTGATGTTTTCAATCGACACGGAGACCGGATTTCCGGATGTCGCAGTCATTAATGCCGCATGGGGATTGGGGGAGAATGTGGTTCAGGGCACAGTGACCCCCGACGAATACATGGTCTTCAAACCCTTGTTAGACCAGAAAAGTTTCCACCCCATCATTGAAAAGACGCTGGGGAACAAAGAGAAGAAGATGGTCTACGCCAGGGGCGGAACCAAAGCCACCAAAAACATCGATACTTCCAAAGAGGAACGCCGCGCCTTCGTTTTGAATGACGAAGAGATTCTTCGGCTGGGTCGATGGGCCGTTGTCATCGAGAAACATTACAAGAAGCCGATGGATATTGAGTGGGCCAAGGATGGTGAGACGGAGGAGCTTTTCATTGTTCAGGCACGTCCAGAGACGGTTCAGTCTCAGAAAGAGGCGATCTCACTAAAGACGTATAGCCTCAAAAAGAGAGGCAAAAGGCTTCTCACAGGTCTGAGCATCGGTGAGGCCATTGCTGCCGGTGAGGTTTGCAAGATTAAAAGCGCGGATCATATCGGACGGTTTAAGGAAGGTTCCATTCTGGTTACCGAGATGACTGACCCAGACTGGGTTCCCATTATGAAACAGTCCAAAGGAATCGTGACAGATTATGGAGGAAGAACCTGTCATGCAGCCATTGTGAGCCGGGAGCTCGGAATTCCCGCGATTGTAGGGACCGGAGAAGCCACGGAGGTTTTAAAAGATGGTCAAGAGATAACGATCTCCTGTGCCGAGGGCGATCAGGGTTACGTTTATGAGGGTATTTTGAAGTATGAGGAATCGGAGGTCAGCCTTGAAAAAATTCCAAAGACAAAAACGCAAATCGTGATGAATATTGCCAGCCCTGCCGCTGCCTTCCGATGGTGGAGGTTACCCTGCGAAGGGATAGGCCTGGCAAGGATGGAATTCATCGTCAACAATATCATCAAGATTCATCCCATGGCTCTTGTCCGTTTTAATGAATTAGAGGATAAGGAGGCGCGCAGGCAGATCCAGGAATTGACTCGAGGCTATGAGGATAAGACGGACTATTTTGTAGATCACCTGGCGCAGGGGATTGCAAAAATTGCAGCCTCTCAATATCCCGAGCCCGTCATCGTGCGGATGAGCGATTTCAAAACGAACGAGTATGCCAACCTCATCGGGGGGAAAGAGTTTGAGCCGAAGGAGGAAAACCCGATGCTTGGGTTTCGCGGAGCTTCCCGGTATTACAGCAAACGCTACCGCGAGGGCTTCGCCCTCGAATGCAAGGCGATTAAGAGGGTTCGAGAAAAAATGGGGTTGAAGAACGTCATCATCATGATTCCCTTTTGCAGAACCCTGGAAGAGGCGGACCGGGTTCTCCAGGTCTTAGCAAAGAACGGTCTCAAGCGAGGCAAAGACGACCTCCAGGTCTATGTCATGTGTGAGATCCCATCCAATGTCATTCTCGCAGTGGAGTTTGCAAAACGTTTTGACGGGTTCTCTATCGGTTCCAACGACCTCACCCAGCTTGTCCTGGGAGTGGACCGCGACTCAGCCGAACTCGCTCCTCTCTTCGATGAAAGAAACGAAGCCATTAAGAAAATGATTCAGGACCTGATCAAATCTGCTCACAAGGCTCGCTGCAAAGTTGGGATCTGCGGACAAGCACCGAGTGATTATCCGGAATTTGCAACCTTTTTAGTGAAGGCCGGCATTGATTCCATCTCTCTAAACCCGGACAGCGTCATAGAAACGATTCGACATGTAGCGAGAGCCGAGAAAGGAAAAAGAAGGGAGAAAGCGAATAGATGAAGGGGGTGAAGCGATGGGGTCGAGCGGCTGAGCGGCTGTTGAAGGTGATGCTGGTCGATGCGGATACCAGCGCCATCGGTACCGCCAACTTCGACAACCGATCCTTCCGGCTAAACTTTGAAATTACCATCGAAGTGCGGGACGCGGATTTTGCACGGGAGGTGGAGACGCTCTTTCTTCAGGACTTCGCCGATTCTCGCCTTTCATCGGCGAAGGAACTCGAAGCACGAAGTTTTCCGGTCCGTTTAGCCGTGCGGGTTGCTCGGCTGCTCGCGCCGGTGCAATAGTTTGACGGCGACCCTTCTAACCGGAGAAGACACCGCGCCTGCGGTCACATCATACGGTTGAAAGGAGTGGGGCAGGGATGCGGGAGAAATGGTCCTCCACGATAGGTTTCATTCTTGCCAGTATCGGCTCTGCGGTAGGCC
This sequence comes from Deltaproteobacteria bacterium, assembly GCA_020059605.1. GTDB lineage: Bacteria > Desulfobacterota > BSN033 > BSN033 > UBA1163 > RBG-16-49-23. Next base: position 15,476 of record JAGVBT010000010.1, on the reverse strand, counting down.
TGGGGAATATCTGGCGATTCCCTTATATCGTGGGTCTTAACGGGGGTGGAGCGTTTCTAATCCCCTACCTCATCGCCGTGTTTTTGTGTGGCCTGCCTCTGATGATGCTTGAGTTTGTCATGGGGCGGCATTTTAAAGCCTCCGTGGTGGCAACCTTAAGCGGCATCAGAAAAAGATTCAGATTCGCAGGCTTCTTTCTTGTCTTTTTGATGGGGATGATATTAAGCTATTATCTCGTCATCACCAGTTGGGTGCTTGCCTATTCCCTCTTTTTTATCTTAGGTGTAACAATTCCCTTTTCTGCGTTCACAGGGTCTTATTACCCCCTCCTCTTCTTCTTGATGTCAGGCATCATGTCTTTTGTTGTGGTCAGAGCCGGGGTGAAGGGGGGAATCGAAAAGCTTTCAAAGTTCCTTGTCCCTGTCTTATTCGGAATGCTGTGCATGCTGTTGCTTTTTTCCCTTTCGCTGCCAGAGGCAATGCGGGGGGTGGTATTCTATCTCACTCCCGACTTCTCAAAGCTGTTCAATCCTTTTGTTTGGACAGCGGCATTCGGGCAGGCCTTCTTCTCCCTGAGCGTGGGCGTAGGAATTATGCTCACCTACGGCAGCTATATGGGCGAGGAGAGAATTGTTAAAAATGCCGTTGTGATTACAATTGCTGATTTGCTGGTTGCGATTATGAGTGGACTTGTAATATTTCCCATTGTCTTCTCCTTCGGGCTTGATCCGGCAACGGGAGTGAAGCTTGCCTTCGTTACCTTACCTCCAATTTTTCAAAAAATGAGTTTTGGAAATTTTTGGGGAGCTGTCTTCTTTTTACTTCTTTTCCTTGCTGCTCTGACCTCGTCCGTCTCTATGTTGGAGGTGCCTGTTGCTACCCTGATCGATTCATACGGCTTCAAAAGAAAAGACGCCACGTGGATCGTTTCCTTGGTCGTCATCCTGATCGGGTTGCCCTCGGCTTTGAGTTACACCGCCCTCCAGCTGGAGCTGTTTGGAAAGCCTCTTCTTGACCTCAAGGACTTTGCCTTCGGCACGATCGGCATCATTGCGGCTGCGTTGGTTTTAAGCGTTGTCGCAGGGTGGTTTCTTGATCCGGGGATCATCTTCAAGGAGATCAAAGGGGGCAGAAAAACGGAGAAACTGTTTCTGCTCATCATAAGATATTTCATCCCCTTTGTACTTTTGATTAACCTGGTGGCAAGAGTAATTAAACCAGACTGATGCAAACGCAATGATTTCTTTGACGGGGGACCCCCTCAACCTGCTGGGGAGAGGGATGGGGGGGACGGAGAAGATGAATCATCGGAGGTGAGGTTATGAGCGAAGGAATGAAGATATGGCCCGGGAAACCTTTTCCCCTGGGTGCAAATTGTGACGGAGAGGGTACAAATTTTTCAATCTTTTCAGAAGTGGCCGAACGGGTGGAACTCTGTCTCTTTGACGAGGACGGAAATCAGACCTGTATCGACCTTCCGGAAGTCACCGCTTTCTGCTGGCATGGGTACTTGCCTGACATCGGACCGGGTCAACGCTACGGTTTCCGCGTCCATGGGCCTTGGGAACCTGAAAATGGCAAACGTTGCAATCCCGCAAAGTTACTCCTTGACCCTTATGCCAAGGCGGTAGCCGGACAGGTGCAATGGGACGAAGCGGTCTTTCCTTATCAATTTGACGATCCTGAGGCCGTAAACCATAAGGATAGTGCGCCTTTCGTGCCGAAGTCAGTGGTTATTGATACCCGGTTCGAGTGGGAAGATGATCGCCAGCCCCGAATTCCGTGGCATGAGACGATCATTTACGAAGTCCATGTCAAGGGATTTACAAAGAGTCACCCTGATATCCCCGCGGAATTAAGGGGAACCTATGCAGGTCTTGCTCATCCCGTGTCAATGGAATATCTCAAGAACCTCGGCATTACCGCAGTGGAGCTCATGCCTGTCCACCAATTCATCCAATACAAACATCTCGGGGAGAAAAGCTTGAGAAATTATTGGGGTTACAGCACGATCGGATTTTTTGCGCCTCATAATGAGTATTCATCTTCAGGACAGTCAGGCCAGCAGGTGCGGGAGTTCAAGGAAATGGTAAAGGCCCTGCACCGGGCGGGTATAGAGGTAATACTCGATGTCGTCTATAACCACACGTCCGAGGGCAACCATCACGGGCCCATGCTCTCTCTGAAGGGGATCGACAACAGGGCCTATTACAGGGTCGTGTCGGATGATTCCCGCTATTACATGGACTACACCGGCACAGGCAATAGCCTGAACATGCAGCATCCCCACGTGCTCAGACTCATCATGGATTCTCTCCGCTACTGGGTTCTCGACATGCACGTGGATGGTTTCCGGTTTGATCTTGCATCTACCCTGGCACGGGAGCTTCATGACGTGGACCGACTCTCCGCTTTTTTCGATATCATCCACCAGGACACTGTCCTGAGCCAGGTGAAACTTATTGCCGAACCGTGGGACGTGGGCGAAGGGGGATATCAGGTGGGAAACTTTCCAGTGCTTTGGTCCGAATGGAACGGGAAATACAGGGACACCGTAAGAGATTACTGGAGAGGGCAAGATCAAACCCTGGCTGATTTTGCCTACCGTTTCACAGGCAGTTCGGATCTGTATGAAAACACTGGCCGGACGCCTTACGCCAGCGTCAATTTCATTACCGCCCACGACGGGTTCACGTTGCATGACCTTGTCTCTTATAATGAAAAACATAATGAGGCAAACGGAGAAGAAAATCGTGATGGAACGGATGATAACAGGTCCTGGAATTGCGGCGCCGAAGGCCCGGCCGACAACCCCGAGGTCAATCAGTTACGGGCGAGGCAGAAACGAAATTTTTTAGCCACCCTTTTTCTCTCTCAAGGGGTTCCCATGCTTCTCGGAGGAGACGAGATCGGACGCACCCAGCGAGGCAACAATAATGCCTATTGTCAGGACAATGAGATATCGTGGTTTGACTGGAGCGGCGCTGACAGATCCCTCCTTGACTACACCCGGCGTCTTATCCATTTCTACAGGGAACACCCGGTTTTCCGGCGCCGAAGGTGGTTTCAGGGAAGACCCATACATGGCACTGGAGTGTCTGACATCGCCTGGTTTGCGCCCGATGGCAGGCCCATGGAGGAGGAGACCTGGGGAGAGGGTTTTGCCAAGTCGTTCGGAGTGTATTTGAATGGCGAGGCCCTGATGGCTCCCGGTCCAAAAGGTGAGCGCATTGTGGATGATAGTTTTTATCTGATGTTCAATGCCCATCACGAACGGTTGATGTTCAAACTCCCCGGCGGGGAGTATGGGAAACAGTGGGCAAGAATTTTAGATACCAGAAAACCCTCCTTCCAGGAGGATGGCCCAAGTTACGAGGCCGAAGTTGAGATAGAGGTCGAGGCCAGATCCCTGAACATTTTCCGCCGTACCTCTTAAACAGATTCAAAGAAATTTGATATTTTTATGATTCATGAGGCCTCTTCAAGCTTCGTTAAATGGGACATTATTTCTAAAAAGATAACTGTATGGAACGTATCGTGACCTTAACCATGAATCCCTCTCTGGATATCAGCTCAAGCCTGGAGCATGTCATCGCTGACCGCAAACTGCGGTGCAATTCGCCCCGTTATGAACCGGGCGGTGGCGGCATCAATGTGTCCCGGGCGATCAAGAGACTCGGAGGAGATTCCTTCGCTCTTTTTCCCGCTGGAGGAACATTTGGCCAGATGCTTCACCATCTTCTTGACCAGGAGGAGGTTCAACATTACCCTATCCTGATCGAGGAGCCGATCCGCGAAAACATTACGATTTTGGAGGAGTCGAACGGCCGGCAATTCCGCTTCGGAATGCCAGGTCCAATGTTGCGTGAGACCGAATGGAAACGGTGTATCGGGACACTGGCAGCGCTCGATCCGAAACCGGACTATGTGGTCGCGAGCGGGAGTCTTCCACCGGGGGCGCCGGAAGACTTTTACGCCCAATTGGCGCAGATTGCACAACAGTTCCAAATCAAGTTGATCGTTGATACATCAGGGGAACCACTTCGATTGGCCTCACAGTCAGGAGTCTATCTACTCAAACCGAATATGAACGAAATGCAAAGCCTCGCCGGACGCGAAATTAAAAATGAATTGGAGTTAGAGGGAACGGCCCGGGAGATTATCGAAAAAGGAAAGGGTGAGGCCATTGTCATCTCCCTGGGAGCGGGCGGCGCTCTGTTGGTATCCAAAGAGGGATGTGAGCATGTACGAGCGCCAACGGTTCCTATCAAGAGCAGGATTGGAGCAGGCGACAGCATGGTGGCAGGGATTGTGTTGAGCCTTGCCAATGGTAAATCGCTTGGAGATGCCGTCCGTTTTGGCGTGGCCGCAGGGGCTTCGGCCGTCATGACCCCGGGCACGGAGCTGTGCCGGCGGGAGGACACGGAGCGATTATACGATCAGATCATTGTGAAAACACATGAGGCATTTAAAGGAGATTGAAATCGCCTTCAGGACCAAACAGATCGATCATTGCAAGAAATTCGAGGGATCGAAACTATTCAGAAAACTACAATGATTCACCATTTTACGGAGGTGCAACATGGGTCACAAAAAAACAACCCACTCGATACCGGCGGCCGATTTTGATGCGGTGATTTTTGATCTTGACGGCGTGGTCACCGATACGGCATCCGTTCATGCCGCGGCATGGAAAAGGATGTTCGATGACTTCCTTTCACGGTATGCCGCCGGCAAAGAGATTCCGTCCCAGCCTTTTGACATAGACAAGGATTACCGTCCCTATGTGGATGGAAAACCCCGCCTCGACGGGGTAAGGAGTTTTCTGGAGTCAAGGGAGATTGAACTGCCCGAGGGGAACCCGGACGATCCGCCAGAGGCGGAGACGATTCACGGCCTGGGCAAGCGGAAGAATGAGGATTTCCTGAAACAGATTCAGGAGCACGGTGCGGAGGTATACGAGTCAACCGTGGATCTGATCCACAGCGTAAAGAAGCACGGGATGAAAACAGCCATCATCTCATCGAGTAAGAGTTGCGCCATGATCCTGGATTCCGTAAATCTTTCGGATCTTTTTGATGCGAGAGTGGATGGAGTCGATTCGGAAATCCTGTCCATTCCCGGGAAACCGGCCCCCGATATTTTCATCGAGGCGGCCCGTCAATTAAAAGTGAAACCGGAGCGGGCCGTGGTGATCGAAGACGCCATTTCCGGCGTCCAGGCCGGCCGGGCCGGGAACTTCGGACTGGTGATCGGAATCGCCCGAACAGGCGACAGGGAATCCCTGCTGGCCAACGGAGCCGATGTGGCCGTTGAAGACCTCTCCGAAATTTGCGTTACGGGCGATCTTGAAATGGAGGAGCCGCTCCCCTCCGCGCTGGACGGCTTCGAGAAAATTTCCCATAAAACCGGTGGAAAACGGATTGCGGTCTTTCTCGACTACGACGGCACGCTTTCCCCGATCGTCGAAACCCCGGACAAGGCGGTCATGCAGGAGGATATGCGGAAGGCGGTCATCGAGCTTTCCCGCCATTGCACGGTTGGGATCATCAGCGGCCGAGATCTCAAAGATGTCCAGCGCATGGTGAATATTGATTCTATCGTATATGCCGGAAGTCATGGATTTGATATCGATGGGCCCCGGGGGTTGCAGGTAGAAAATCAGACAGGAAAAGAATTCCTTCCTGCCCTTGATAAGGCGGAGAAGGAGCTTTCTCAGGAACTCGGCTCGATCCAGGGGGTCCTCGTGGAGCGGAAAAAATTTGCCATTGCCATCCATTACCGGCTCGTAGATCCCGCGAAGGTGGAAAGGGTTGAACAGGTTGTCGATGAAGTTGCGGCGAGACATCCGGAACTCAGAAAGGCTTACGGGAAAAAGATATTCGAGCTCCAGCCCGATATTGACTGGCACAAGGGAAAGGCCCTGCTCTCCTTGCTCGAAAAATTGAAACTCGACGGAGAAAATGTTCTGCCTTTTTACATCGGTGATGATGTCACCGATGAAGACGCATTCAGAGCGCTGAAGGGACGGGGGATCGGGATCGTGGTCCGGGATAAACCCTATGAGACGGCAGCCGCTTACAGCCTGAAGCATCCTGACGAAGTTCGGGAATTTCTGCTGAAGCTGATCCCTTTATGCAGGAGGCCGGCATGAAGAACTGGACGCTTATCTATGAAGGATTTGAGCCATCCCAAGAAGGCCTGCGGGAGGCGCTCTGCACTCTCGGAAACGGGTATTTCGCCACGCGCGGCGCCGCAGCGGAATCCGTGGCCGGGGAAATTCATTACCCCGGGACATACCTTGCCGGAGGCTATAACCGGCTCAAGACAGAGATTGCCGGACGGGTGGTCGAAAATGAGGACCTGGCCAATATGCCCAACTGGCTCCTCACGAGGTTCAGGCCCGAAGGAGGCGACTGGTTCAATCTGATGTCGGTTGAGATCCTTTCCTATCGCCAGGAACTCAACATGAAAGAGGGGGTTCTCTCAAGAAGGGTAAGATTTAGAGACAAACAGAATCGTGAGACAACCTTGATGGAACGGCGTTTCGTTCACATGGCCAATATGCATCTGGCCGGGCTTGAAATCACGATCCTGCCGGAAAACTGGTCGGGACGCATTCAAATACATTCCGCCCTCGATGGGACGGTCATCAATTCGGGAGTCGAGCGCTATAAACAGCTTAACAGCAAGCATCTTGAGCCTGTTAAAACCGGCGCAGTCGATGAAGACATCCTCTACCTCCTTGTGGAGACCAATCAATCTTGCCTTCGAGTGGCCGAGGCTGTTAGGATTCATATTTATTCAGAAAGCGAACGGATAAAGTTCGAAAGGAAACTGATCGAGCAACCCGGTTATATTGCCCAGGAGTTTTTTGTCGATGGGGTGCAGAAGAAACCCCTGAAGATCGAAAAAACGGTTTCCTTTTACACCTCCAGGGACTTTGCGATTTCCGAGCCTGCAGTGGATGCGGTGGAGGCAGTCAGGCATGCCGGGAATTTTGACGAATTGCTTCAGAGCCACATCCTGCAATGGGATCACCTTTGGAACAGGTGCGACATCCGGCTGACGGAAAACGACCGCGCCCAGATGATCCTGAGACTCCACATTTTTCATCTGCTCCAGACCGTTTCAAGGAATTCCATCGACCTCGACATCGGTGTTCCCGCGCGGGGCTGGCATGGAGAGGCTTACAGAGGCCATATCTTCTGGGACGAGCTCTTCATCTTTCCCTATCTCAACCTGAGAATCCCGGTGCTTACCCGGTCCCTCCTTCTTTACAGGTACCACCGTTTGCCCGCATCTCGGGTTGCCGTGCAGGGGGAAGGGTTGAAAGGCGCGCTCTATCCCTGGCAGAGCGGAAGCAACGGCAGGGAAGAAACCCAGCAGGTTCATCTGAACCCGAAATCCGGCCGCTGGCTGCCGGACAACACCCATCTGCAACGGCATGTCAATACTGCGATTGCCTACAATGTCTGGCAATATTTCAAAACAACCGGAGACCTGGAATTCTTTTTCACCTACGGCGCAGAGATGATTTTAGAGATTGCCAGGTTTTTGGCAAGCATCGCCACCTACAACAAAGAGTTGGCCCGCTACGAAATCCTTGGCGTCATGGGACCCGACGAATATCATGACAGTTACCCGGGGGCCGAAAAACCCGGCCTCAACAACAACGCCTATACGAATGTGATGACCGTCTATGTGCTGAGGACGGCCGTTAAGGCGCTCGACGTTCTTTCGCCGAAAAGAAGGCATGACCTCCAGGAAACATTGGGGCTCGAACCATCGGAGATCGAACATTGGCAGGAGATTACCCGGAAGATGCGCCTGGTATTCCATGGAGAAGGAATCATCAGCCAGTTTGAGGGGTATGATCAACTCACGGAGTTTGACTGGGAGGGATATCAAAAGAAATATGGCGATATCCAGAGGCTGGACCGCATTCTCGAAGCCGAAGAAGATACCACCAATCGCTATAAGGCTTCCAAGCAGGCCGATGTTCTGATGCTCTTTTACCTGTTCTCTTCGGAGGAACTGGAGGAACTCTTCAAGGAGATGGGATACGATTTCGATCCGGAGTGCATCCCGAAGAACATAGAGTATTACCTGAAGAGAAGTTCCAACGGATCCACCCTGAGCAACATCGTCCATTCCTGGGTCCTGGCCAGGTCGGACCGCCCCAGATCCTGGGAGCTTTTCCAGAAGGCCCTGGAGAGTGATGTCTCGGACATCCAGGGTGGCACGACGCACGAAGGCATCCATCTGGGCGCCATGGCCGGGACCGTGGATATTTTACAGCGCTGCTATACCGGGCTGGAGTTTCACGAAGATATTCTTTTTCTGAATCCGAGCATTCCCGAGGGGTTGCCGCAACTCTCCATGAAAATCAAATACAGGGGCAACTGGTTTGAGATCACAGCAACACCGGGGTCCATGGCCATTGCCTGCGACGAGTGCGAGATGGAGGCAACGAAAGTCGGCTTCCAGGGCGAGGTCTACGAACTCAGCCCGGGGGAAACCCTGACTTTTGACATCCGCAGGGAGAAATAATGAGCGGAAGCACCCGATAAATAGACCCAAGTTGCAGAAACGGGCAAGGGCAATCCGCCCTACAAGGCTTCGAATGGCGGTTTTTTATAATTTTATGGAATACAGGGGACTTCACCTAAAGTGAATTCCTGCAGGGAAACGAAACGGAGGTGCTGATACGGCCAAAGGTTCGCCTCGAAGCCTTTCCGAACGGATCGCCCTTGCCCGTTTGAGTAGAAAATATGCAATATCTGGGTAGATTTCTGACTCAATTCTTGCTTGACATCATCGCCGGCGGAGGAGGACAAACTTGACCACAAAGGCAGCCCTCGCAATACTACCGATTATCAATATTTTGATCATCATGCTCGTGGTCAGATGGTCCGCTGCCAGAGCCGGTGTCGTCAGTCTGTTCGTGACGATTCTTTTGGCTTGGCTGGGATTTGGCTACGGAAGTGATGTCTACGGTGACATCGGTACAATCCAGGCCATGGGAGGCGCTTTCTCTGAAGCGATCTTTACGGCGGCTACCATCTTGTGGATCCTCTTTCCCGCTCTCTGCATTCATCATTTGCAAGTTCATACCGGTGCAATAAATACCGTGAGGTCAAAAACAGCCTCTCTGTCAAAAGATCCCCGGATCGTAGCCCTGCTCATCTTCTGGTTCTTTGCCCTCTTCGGTGAAGGATTAGCCGGTTTTGGCACTCCTGTTGCCCTGACCGCTCCTTTTCTCGTGAGCATCGGATTTCGCCCGGTTGATTCGGTAGCCGTGGCCCTTATCGGCCATTCGGTTGGAGTCTCTTTTGGTGCGGTTGGAACCCCGATTCTGCCGCAAATTGCTTCGACAGGCTTTGAGGGTCTCGAATTGGCAAGAGCGACCGGGTTTTATCATGCGATCTTGGGCTGGGTCATGCTTTTTATCGCAATGTTCATGGTTACAAAGTCGCTGGAAGACAGGAAGGATATGACGAGTTCCATTTGGGGCTGGACAACGCTGGCGGGTGCATTATTTCTTATACCTTTTTTTGTCATCTCACGCTGGGTCGGACCGGAGCTACCCACGCTCGGCGGAGCGGTATTCGGCGGATTGGGGTTTGTCATGATCTTCAGATTTGCCTGCCGAAAAAATATGTCGTTTGAAAAAGCTCCTTCTCCGGGGCGCACCACTGAAACATCAGTAAGCCTGTACCGCGTCACTGCCCCGTATTGGATTCTCGTATCGCTTATCATGCTGACACGTCTTATCCCTCCGGTCAAAGATGTCCTCAGCTCTTTTGCCTGGGAATGGGTTCTGTTAGATACGTTTCGTGGCAGGATCGAGCCTCTTTATCATCCCGGAACCATGCTTTACCTTGGGTTTCTTACCGGGGGATTCTTGCAGCGCGCAACCCTCTCTGATGTGAAAGCGGCTATGGCACAAGCCATCGGAAAGCTCTTACCCGTGACCATTGCCCTTATCGCCATGCTGAGCCTCTCCCGGATCATGATTCATGCAGGAATGATTGACATCCTATCCACAGCTACGGCCAATGCAGCGGGGGAGTTGTGGCCTGTGTTCTCTCCCCTGATTGGCGCCCTTGGCACATTTGTAACCGGTTCAGCTACGGCTTCAAACATTCTCTTTACTGACTTCCAGCAGACGGTCGCATGGAATCTGGGCTTGCCTGTTCTCACCATGGTTGGGGCGCAGGGATTTGGGGCCGCTGCAGGCAACATCATTTGCCCGCATAATATTATTGCCGGCGGGGCAACGGTGGGATTAACCGGCCAGGAGGGAAAGATACTGGGGAAAACCATTATGGCATGTGCGATCTATTCGACTTTGGGAGGGTTTGTCACATTGTGGTTATCACGATGCACTATTTAGGCCAGACTCTACTCACCAGTTGCAAAAACGGGCAAGGGCAATCCGCCCTGCAAGGCTTCGAATGGCGGTTTTTTATAATTTTGTGGAATACAGGGGACTTCACCTAAAGTGAATTCCGGCAGGGAAACGAAACGGAAGTGCTGATACGGCAAAAGGTTCGCCTCGAAGCCTTTCCGAACGGATCGCCCTTGCCCGTTTGAGCAGAAATTATGCAATATCTGGGTCTATTTAGATAAAGAACTTTTTTAGGAGGTTTGCTGATGAAGATTATCGTTTTTGAGGTGGAGGAATGGGAGCGCCGGGCATTTGAAAGACTCGAAGCAGAACATCAGATTCAATTTATCAACGAAGTGCTTACCCAAGAGAATGCAAAGGAATATGCGGACGCAGAGGTGGTCTCCCCTTTTATCTACTCGGATCTTTCGGGCGACGTGCTCAGGCACCTGAGACAATTGAGACTGATCGCCACACGCTCCACCGGTTTCGATCATATCGGTCTTGAGTATTGCAAAGAGAACGGCATAACAGTAAGTAATGTGCCGGTGTATGGCGATAACACGGTGGCGGAACATGTCTTCGGACTCCTGTTGGCAATCAGCCACAATCTGGTCGAGGCGGTCGACCGGACCCGCCGGGGCGATTTTTCACAGAAAGGGCTCCAGGGGTTCGATCTGCTCGGCAAAACCCTGGGGGTTGTCGGCACCGGGAGCATAGGCACATGTGTAATCGAAATAGCCAAAGGGTTTCGGATGGATGTCGTGGCTTTCGACGTGAGACAGAATATGGAATTGGCATCGAGATTGGATTTCCGCTATGTGCCCATGGATGAACTCCTGTCGATGTCCGACATCATCACCCTCCATGTCCCTTCCAACGAGAAGACACGGAATCTTATCTCCGACGATGCATTTGCAAAAATGAAAGACGGCGTGGTCCTGATCAATACCGCTCGAGGCGATATTATCGATGTTAAGGCCCTGGCAATGGCAATAGGCCAGGGCAAGGTGGCTGCGGCGGGCCTGGATGTCTTGCCTGAAGAATCGGCAATTCGCGAAGAGGCGGAATTGCTGCATTCAGTTTATCATAAAAAAGATTATCTTGAAACCCTGTTGTTCAATCACATCCTGTTGCGTCTTCGCAATGTAATCATTACACCGCACAGTGCATTCAACACAAGGGAGGCCGTCGAACGCATCTTGAGCACAACCGTTGACAACATCGCTTCTTTTTCCCGCGGCGAGCCCAGGAATGTCACATCGAAGGGTTCAGAGTAGGTTATATCGAGGCAAGCGCCGCCGTTTCATCACTGGATCATGGACCGGGGAGAAAGACAGGAGCGACAAAGAACTTTATCGGCAGAAGCTCCAGGCACACAGTGGGGCAAGTGGAAGGCGACGGAAGTCTCAATTCTGGAAACTCAAGCCGGGGGAAACACTGACTTTGAACCTGGGAAAGAAAAATAAGAAAGGAGGCCCCTAATGAAAACATTTATTATTGGATTGCTTATAGGCATCATCGTTGGTGCGGGTGCGCATTGGTATTTCACTGTCGGCCGTACGACTCCGGCTGTTCAGAAAGCCGAGGAGCGCGCGGCCGACCAGGCTGAAAAGGCTCGCGAATCGGCTCAAGCGGCCGCAGAACAGGCGAAACAGGCGCTGGCCGCCAGGCTCGAAGTGTTGGAGTTGCGCGCCGAAGACATCCGGAACGAACTCGCAGAAAAAGGCCGCATCGTGCGGCGCAAGGCACGCGACATCGGTGTCACCGCAGTCGATGTGGCCCTTGATGCGCGCACGACGGCGACGATTAAGGCCAAACTGGCGGCCGACCCCGACCTTTCGGCTCTCAGTATCTCGGTGGCCACGACCGCAGGACAGGTGACGCTCTCCGGCACGGTCGCGTCGCCCGAACTCATCGGCAAAGCGACGGCCCTGGCCTTGGAAACCGACGGCGTCCGCGAAGTTGTCTCTACCCTTCAGGTGAAGTAAGCTGTCCCGCCCCTGACGGGAGGCCGGCAAACATAAAGTGATTGGACTTCGACAGCGGAAGACAAATGAGCGGAGGTTTTTTCAATGAAAGAAATTGTTGCTTTTACGATGAACCCGGCAATCGACAAGAGTTCAAGTGTTGATCATGTCATTGCCGAGCGTAAACTATACTGCAAAGCTCCGCACTATGAACCCGGAGGTGGGGGTGTTAATGTTGCCCGGGCGATAAAAAAGCTTGGAGGGGAATCGTTGCTCCTCTATCCAGCAGGGGGCCTGACAGGATACAGACTCAAGGATCTCCTGGAAGAGGAGGGAATCACCCACCGGCCGGTTCCCATAGAAGGAATGATACGGGAGAGTCTTGTTGTGCTGGAGGAATCCACCGGCCAACAATTTCGGTTTGGAATGCCGGGGCCGGCTCTGAGCAATGAAGAATGGGAACGATGCCTTGATGAGTTGTCAGATATCAGTCTAAAACCCGATTACCTGGTTGCCAGCGGAAGTCTTCCTCCCGGCGTGCCATCCGATTTCTATGCAAGGTTGGCGCGTGCGGGAAAGGAAAAAGGAGCAAAAGTTATCATTGATGCCTCCGGCGATGCCCTTAACCGCGCCCTTCAGGAAGGTGTCTATCTCATTAAGCCCAATGTCCGTGAATTCAGAGAAATCGTAGGACAGGAAATTAAAGAAGAATCGCAGATAGAAGCGGAGGCCATAAAGATGGTAAGGAGAGGCTGGTGCGAAATATTGGTCATTTCTCTCGGTTCGGCAGGCGCTCTGATGGTGTCAGAAGATGTCACCGAACATATACGGCCGCCGACCGTGCCGATTGTCAGTAAGGTGGGGGCCGGAGACAGCATGGTGGCCGGTATTGTCCTAAGCCTGGCAGAGGGGAAAACGCTTCGGGATTCTGTTCTTTTCGGAGTGGTGGCCGGCGCCGCTGCCGTCATGACGCCGGGCACCGAGCTGTGCCGGAGGGAAGATGCCGAGCGATTGTATGAAAAAATGGTTTCAGAGTCTGAATAATTTTTATTTTTATTATGCAGCATCAGGAGGTCAATATGGGACAAACACCGAACGAACAGCGGTCGGTTGCCTATTTTTCCATGGAGATAGGGATTGACGAGAGGATTCACACTTACAGCGGCGGCCTGGGGGTGCTGGCCGGAGACACGATCCGTTCCGCGGCCGACCTCAAGGTGCCGATGGTCGCGATCACCCTCCTCTACCGCAAGGGCTACTTCCGCCAGAAACTTCTTGCGGACGGATGGCAGCAGGAAGAGCCCGCACCATGGGCCGTCGAGGAAGTTCTGGAAGAGATGCCCCAGCGAACATCGGTTCCCGTGGAAGGGCGAACCGTACATCTCCGGTCCTGGAAATATGAAGTCAAAGGGGCCAGCGGCTTTACAGTGCCAGTCTATTTCCTCGACGCGGATCTTCCCGAAAACTCCGATTGGGATCGTGGTCTGACTCAATCCCTGTACGGCGGGGATGATCATTTCCGGATTTCGCAGGAGGTGATTCTGGGCATCGGCGGCGTCAGGATGCTCCGCGCCTTAGGCTATAAGGACATCAGCACCTTCCATCTCAACGAAGGGCATGCGGCCCTTCTGACCCTGGAACTCCTGGATGAGACGGCGAAGAGGGCAGGAAGGGAATCGGCGACCCAGGATGACGTGGAAGCAGTTCGGAGCCAATGCGTCTTCACGACCCATACCCCCGTCCCTGCCGGGCACGATAAGTTCCCTGTTGAACTGGCGCGTAAAGTGATCGGACCTCGGGAAGATTTCTTTGGCCTGGAAGGAATTCTTTATGAGGGAAACATTCTCAATATGACATACCTGGCCCTCAACCTGAGCCGTTATATTAACGGGGTCGCCAAAAAACATGGAGAGGTCTCCCGGCTGATGTTCGCCGGCTATTCCATCGAGGCCATCACCAACGGAGTTCATGCGGCCACATGGGTATCGGAACCGTTTCAAAGATTGTTCGACCGGCATATCCCCATCTGGCGACAGGACAATTTCAGCCTTCGCTATGCCCTGAACATTCCGAAGCAGGAGATTTGGGATGCCCATATGCAGGCCAAAAAACGGCTGATTGGCTTTGTCAACATGGAATCCGGCGCCGGGATGGATGAGAACGTGCTAACCATCGGCTTTGCACGGCGTGCCACGACCTATAAAAGAGCCGACCTTCTATTCCAGGACCTGGAGCGGCTGAAAAGGATCTCCGCGGAAACCGGCAAAATTCAGGTAATCTATGCCGGCAAGGCACATCCCCGGGACCAGGATGGAAAGGAGCTGATCAAGCGGATTTACCGGGCGAAGCAAGCCCTCGAGAACGACATCAAGATCGTGTACCTCGAGGATTACAACATGACGCTGGGAGCCATGATCACCGCCGGGGTTGATCTCTGGCTCAACACTCCCAAACCTCCCATGGAGGCCTCGGGAACAAGCGGAATGAAGGGGGCTCTCAACGGCGTTCCCAATCTGAGCGTGCTGGACGGCTGGTGGATCGAGGGGCATATTGAGGGGCTGACCGGCTGGTCCATCGGCGATCCGACTCTGGGAAAGGGAGACGAGCGGGACCACTCCCTGGATGTTCCCTCGCTCTACGATAAGCTGGAACATGCCATAGTTCCCCTCTTCTACAGGGATCGGGAGCGTTTCATCGACGTGATGGCCTATTCCATTGCCATCAATGGGTCCTTTTTCAATACCCATAGGATGGTGCAGGAGTATGTGCTCAACGCCTACAGCCGCTGAGAAAAATTCCGGTTAGGAAGAAATCGATTGTCATCGTATTCCAACTGGTATCCCGCTGGTTTATGAACTCAATGAAGATTTAACTCCATTACAACATTATTATCTGGGTGATGAGGCAACGGCATTTATCGGGTTGTCGAATTGACACTGGAGCCTCTTGGACAATTCCAGATGAGCGACACAAAAAATTCCTTCGTGACTTTTCGTGTTCAACAGGTTTAAACCGAAGGAATAGCAGGAATTAACAACAATGGGGATTTGCTATGAACTTACCGGATCATAAAACCAAGATCGTCTGCACCATAGGCCCTGCCTCCCGTTCGG